>JACZKS010000140.1 GCA_014859895.1 Rhodospirillales bacterium | reverse complement strand
GCACTTCGCCATCAATCTCGTACGAGCCGCCACCCACAAAAAAAGCATCAAGCTCCGCCGTAAACTCGCCGGATGGGATGTCGAATACCTTGCTTCACTGATCGGTGTCAGTTCTCGTTAACCTGGATTCGGAGCCCTGGCGGGCGTCAGCCGGCCAGTTGGGCGGTCAATCGGGTTCGCGGATCGACCGCTTGGCGCCCCTTGCGCAGCTCGAAATGCAGCTGAGGCTTCGTCACGTTACCGGTCGCGCCAACCCGGGCGATGACCTGCCCCCTCTTCACCGTATCGCCGCGCTTGACCAGCAATTCATCATTGTGGGCATACGCGGTAACCCAGCCGTCGGCATGCTTGACCAGGAGCAGGTTGCCGAAACCTCTGAGTTCGTTTCCGGCATAGGCGACGATCCCGGCCGCCGAAGCGTGGACCGGCGTGCCTCGCGGCGCTTCGATATTGATGCCGTCGTTATGCAGGCCTTTGGCTTTTGGGCCGAATTCCAGAATGACCCGGCCACGTGCCGGCCAGACGAAGGCTTCGTCTCCCAGTGCCGGCGGCAGCTTGGGCGTGACGGGGACGGTCGGCGCCGTCTCCGGCACGAGTGAAGCCGGCGGCGGTGGCACCGTGGCAGGCTCCGATGGCGTCAGCATGGTGACCGCCGGTCCGTCGCGGCCGGCCGAAGGCGGCGCCAGTTCCTCGACCTGCAGACCACGGGCAGCCACCGCAGGCGGCGTCGCCACTGCCTGCGGCACGGCGGGAATGCGCAATTCCTGGCCGACCTGAATGGTGTAGGACGATTCGAGGCGATTGGCCTGGGCAAGTTCGTACATGTCGACGCCGTAGCGTCGTGAAATACTATAGAGCGTATCGCCGCGTACCACCGGATGGATGCGCTCGCGGGGCAAAACCAGCCGCTGGCCCGACGCCAGTCGATAGGGCGGCTGTAAGCCATTAACCTCGATCAGAGCGCGTTGCGAGACCCGGTGACGCTGTGACAGACCGTAGACGGTATCGCCCGGTCCCACGGTCACCGAATCGGTGCCGACGAACACCAAGTCCGATCCCTGCCTCGATTGGCTTTGCGGCCGGGGCGCCGGCGCGATTTGCAACGTGCTCGGCGGGGCGTTTACGGCGCGCACCCGTGAAGGCGGCGGCCATTCCGCCCACCCGCACCCCCCCACCACCAGGGCGGCGAAAAGGCTTCCGATCATCAGTCGCCACAGCACAGTCATGGGGGGATTATTGCGGAGAGAACGGATTTCTTCAACGGAACTGGCGGATCGGCATTTCATCCGGCCGCAATTCCCGGAACCAAAGGCACGAAACGCACGATGCCGACCGTTTCGGTGTCGAAGCCCTGCTCCGTGCGCCGCACCCGGTTCAACGTCTGGTCGCCTTCGGAAGCCCCGACGGGAACCACCATGATGCCGCCGACGCTAAGCTGGCCGGCCAGGACTTCGGGCATGGCGGAAGCCGCCGCCGTGACGATGATGCGATCGAACGGGGCCTGCTCGGGCCAGCCCAGGGCGCCGTCACCCAGGCGGGTCGTGATGTTGGTGATGCGCAGGGCAGTGAATTGCCGTTCCGCCAGATCCAGCAGTTCGCGATGACGTTCCACCGTGTACAGCCGGCGGCATAGGCTGGCCAGCACCGCCGCCTGATAGCCCGAGCCGGTGCCAATCTCCAACACCTTCATGCGGTCGCCGACTTCCAGCACCTGGGTCATGCGCGCCACGACTGACGGCTGGCTGATGGTCTGATGGCGACCGATGGGCAGTGCCACGTCATCGTAGGCGCGGTCGCGAAAGGTGACGGGGACGAAAGCGTCGCGCGGAATTCGTTCCAGTGCGCCAAGCACCCGGGTGTCTGTGATGCCGGATCGCCGCATCGCCAGGATCAAACGGATCTTGCGCGAGTCCGGGTTCACCGCAGCGAAGCCTTGAGTGCCGTCAGTGTCGGTCCGTCAGTCAGGTCGAGCGACAGTGGCGTGATCGAAATGGCGCCGCGATGAACCGCTTCGACGTCCTCGCCGGCGCGGACCCGTTTGCCGTGAGGTTCGGTGCCCAGCCAATAGATGGCCTCGCCCCGCGGGTCAGTCGCCGCGATCATACCCTGGCCGGTCTTGCCGCCACCCTGGCTGGTGGCCTGTATGCCGGTCACCGAGTGAACCGGCAGGTTGGGAAAGTTGACGTTGATGATGACGGCGGCCGGCCAGCCGACCGCGCACAAGTGACCGAGGACGTCCGGGCCCCATTTCTCGGCGGTTTCCCAGTGGATGACGGCCGCACCGTCGGTGACCAGGCTGAAGGCAATGGCCGGGACTCCCAACAGAGTCGCTTCCATGGCCGCCGCGATCGTTCCCGAATAGGTGACGTCATCGCACAGGTTGCCGCCGTAATTGACACCGGAAAAGACGATGTCGGGTGGTGTCTCGGCCATGATCTGTCGCACAGCCAACAGCACGCTGTCCGTTGGCGTTCCGTCGACGGCGAAGCGACGTTCCGAAATCTCGCGGATTCGCAACGGCCGCCGCTGAGTCAGGGAATGGCCGACGGCGCTTTGCTCGGTCTCGGGCGCCACTACCCATACCTCGCGGGCGACCGCCTGGGCGATGCGTTCCAGGATCTTGATGCCGGGCGCGTTGATGCCGTCGTCGTTGGAAACGAGGACGCGCGCCCCCGCCAAGTCGAAGCCGTTATTTGCCATGGGCGAAGATCACCTCAAGCCCGCCCATGTATGGGCGCAGCGCCTCGGGCACAGCGACCGAGCCGTCGGCCTGCTGATAGTTCTCCAGCACGGCAACGAGGGTGCGCCCGACCGCCAGGCCCGACCCGTTGAGGGTGTGGACGAAGCGCGTCCCCTTCTCGCCCTCGGGCCGATAGCGGGTTTTCATCCGCCGGGCCTGGAAGTCGCCGCAGTTGGAGCAGCTTGAAATCTCGCGGTAACGCCCCTGTCCCGGCAGCCACACTTCGATGTCGTGGGTGCGCCGGGCCGAGAACCCCATGTCGCCGGTGCAAAGCACGATGACCCGATAGGGCAGCCCCAGACGCTTCAGCACTTCCTCCGCGCAGCCGGTCATGCGATCGAGCTCGGCGTCCGAATCTTCGGGCCGGGTGATGCTGACCAGTTCCACCTTGTTGAACTGATGCAGGCGGATCATGCCGCGGGTGTCCTTGCCGGCCGCCCCGGCCTCCGAACGGAAACAGGGCGTCAGCGCGGTGACCCTCCTCGGCAGGAAGGCTTCCTCCAGGATGTCACCGGCCACCAGGTTGGTCAGCGGCACCTCGGCCGTGGGGATCAGCCAAAAATCGTTGGTGGTGCGGAACAGGTCCTCGCCGAACTTGGGCAGGTTGCCGGTACCGAACAGCGCCGCGTCCTTGACCATGATCGGTGGATTGATTTCGGTATAGCCGTGCTCGCCGGTCTGCAAGTCGAGCATGAAGGCGCCAAGCGCCCGTTCGAGACGGGCCAGCGGCCCCTTGAGGACGACGAAGCGGGCCCCCGAAATCTTGGCGGCGGCGTCGAAGTCCATCAGTCCCAGGCCCTCGCCGATGTCGAAGTGTTCCCTGGGGGCGAAATCCGGGGTGCGGGGCTCCCCCCAGCGGCGCAGTTCGACGTTGGCGGCCTCGTCGAGGCCGACCGGCACGGTCTCGGCCGGCACGTTGGGCAGCGCGGCCAGGGCAGTTTCCAGTTCGACTTCGGCCAAGCGGGCCGTTTCCTCGGCGTCCGCCTGCTCCTGCTTGGACCGCGAGACCTTGGCGATGATTTCCGCCGCGTCCTCGCCACGCGACTTGGCGGCGCCGATCTCCTTGGCCAGCCGGTTGCGCTCGGCCTGGATCTCCTGGGCGCGGGTCAGCGCGTCGCGCCGCTTGGCGTCGAGACCCAGCAACGTCGTCGCCGCCGGCCCCATGCGGCGGTTGCCAAGTGCCTTGTCGAAAGCGTCCGGATTTTCGCGAATCCACTTGATGTCGAACATCGATAACCCCGTACCCGGCGGAAACGCAGGCTTTATAGGAAGTTCCCCGAGCTGCGTCCAGCCTCCAACCCGCCACCTCTACGCCCTGCCGTCAGCCCGTCGACGGACTTTCCTCTTCGAGCTCTTCCTCGATCGGTTCCTGCCGCCTCTTTTCGATGAGGCGCACCGAAAAGATCGATATCTCGTAAAGCAGAACGATCGGCACCGCGAGGCCGACTTGGCTGATGACGTCGGGCGGCGTCAGCACGGCCGCGGCAACGAAGGCCAGCACGATGGCGTAGCGGCGCTTGTCCCTCAATCCCTTCGAGGTGACGATGCCGACCCTTCCCAGCAGGGTCAGCAACACCGGCAGTTCGAAAGCCAGCCCGAAGGCGAAGATCAGCCCCATGACCAAAGACAGGTACTCGTTGACCTTGGCCTCCAACTGGATGGCTAAGCCGCCGGCGGCGCCCGCCGATTCGAAGCTGAGGAAGAACTTCCAGGCCATCGGAAAAATGAAGTAGTAAACAAGCGCCCCGCCCATGAAGAACAGGACCGGGGTCGCCGCCAGGAACGGCAGGAAAGCCTTCTTCTCGTGCCGGTAAAGGCCCGGCGCGATGAACAGCCAGATCTGCGACGCGATGAACGGGAAGGCGAGAAACATGGCCGCGAAGAACGCCACCTTGACGTAGGTGAAGAAGGCTTCGTGGAGGGCCGTGAAGATGAGCCGGCGGTTTTCCTCCCCGCGATCGTGCATGGCGTCGGCCAACGGCTGCACGAGAAAGCCGTAGATGGCCTCCGCGAAGAAATAGCAGATGAAAAAGAGAACGATGACCGAAGCAAGCGACCAGACCAGCCTCTTGCGAAGCTCTACCAGATGCTCCAGCAGCGGCATCTTCTTGTCATCGAGATCGTCTTCGGCCACGGCGGATTACCTGGATTGCGGATTGGCGGGATCGACCGGATCGGGTTCGGCCGGCGCGGCCGCATCCGCGGGCTGGGGTCCATACACGGCCGGCGCCTCCGACGGATTGGAGGCCGTCCCCTCGGTCACCGATTTGGCCGAGCGCTCGATATCGGCCTTGACGTCCGAAACGTCCAACTGACGGCTAAGCTCGCCATCGGGGTCGATGGTATTGCGGAACTCGTTCTTGAGGTCGAAGCCGGAACTGGTCTCCACTTCCTTGCGGATTTCCTCGAGGTCGGCCTGACGCACCACCTCGTCGATGCTGCTCTGGAATTCCCGCGCGATGCCGCGCGCTTTGCGGATGTATTTGGTGATCTGGGAGAGCACGCGCGGCAGATCCTTCGGCCCGACCACAACGAGGGCGATCGCCGCAATGATGAACAGTTCCTGCCAGCCGATGTCCAACATGGCGCGGCGCGGCTCCCCGTCTCGGATCTGACTGGATCCGCGCTCCTTGCAAGATCAATTCTTGGTCACGGAATCCTTTTCGGCAACGGGGTCCGTCGCCGGAGTGGAATCGGACTTGATCGCCTTGGGCGCATCGGCCTCCGTATCGTCGTCCCCTTCCTTCATGCCTTTTTTGAAGGATTTGAGGCCTTTGCCGAAATCACCCATCAGGGCCGACACCTTGCCGCGTCCCCCGAAGAGGACGAGCACGATGAGCAGGACGATGAGCCAATGCCAGATACTGAAGGTACCCATATTTCGTTCTCGCTTGTGCAGTAGGCCTTTGAATGCCGGCGGGATAATGGCAGAAAGCCATACCTACCGCAATCACTCGGAGCCGCCTCAGCGCGATCCGCCGAAACGGCCGACGGAGCCGGAGATTCAGGCGCCGGCCGGCTCGGTCGATCCACGAATTTCGCCGTCCGGTTCGCCAGGTTCGTCGGGCTCCAGCGGCTCCTCCGGCTGGTCGTTCTCCTGGAACAGGTCAGGGGCCCGACTGTCCAGGTCGTCCATGCCCTCGGTATCGCCGGCAGCACGCATCTGGCCCTTGACCGCATAGGATTCGATGGCCGGCCGCTTGTCGAGGAGGCCCGCCGCCTTGAGTTCGTCAAGCCCGGGCAGATCGGCAAGGGACTCCAGGCCAAAATGATCGAGAAAGGTGTCGGTCGTACCCCAGGTCACCGGGCGGCCCGGCGTCCGGCGGCGGCCCATGGGACGGATCCATCCGGCCTCGAACAAAGCGTCCAGGGTACCCCGATTGAAACCAACGCCCCTGATTTCCTCGACCTCGGCGCGTGTGATCGGCTGGTGAAAGGCAATCACCGCCAAGCTTTCGATCATCGCCCGACCCAGCTTGCGAACCTTCTGGCGCTCGCGGGCCAGTGCCGGCCCCAAATCGGGCGCCGTGCGGAAGGCCCACGACTTGCCCGCCTGCCTCAGGTTGACGCCGCGATGCGCGTAGGTCGCCTCCAGTTCCGCCAGCAGGGCCTTGAGATCGGCTCCGTCCGGCATGCGCTCGGCCAGCGCCTTTTCGGACAACGGTTCGCTTGCCGCGAAAAGGATCGCCTCCAGAAGTCTCAGGTGCTGGCCGTCGATGTCTCTCATGGCTTTTCCGAATCCCCGTTCCGCCGATCCTCCACCGCCCGCACGTAAATGGGGCCGAAGGTCTCCAGCTGGCGAATCCTTAAGCGGCCTTCGCGCACCATTTCCAGGCTTGCCACAAACGTAGAGGCGACTGCGGAGCGGGTGAGCATGGCGTCGTTGAGGCCGGGCGGCAAAAAGGCCATCAGATTTTCCCAGTCCGGAGTGCGCCCGACGAGTCGGCGCAGCCGCTCCAGCGCATCCTCGACGGCATAGAGCCCCCATGCCTCGATCTGCAGCGTTCCCTCGCCAGCGCGCTTCTGCTGGTCGCCATAGGCCTTGAGAAGGTCATAGAGGGAGACCTCGAAGACCGTTTGCACGTCCTCTTCAGGCACTTCCGGCATGCCGCGGGCGAATACCTCCTCGCCCAGGCGGGCACGCGCCATCAGGCGGGCACCAGCTTCCTGCATGCCTTCCAGCCTTTGCAGATGGAAGGCCAGGGCGGCGGCCATCTCCTCGCCGGACGGTTCGTCATCGCCACCCAGGTCGGGAATCAGCAGCCGCGACTTGAGGTAGGCCAGCCACGCCGCCATCACCAGGTAGTCGGCGGCCAGTTCGATGCTGATCTGGCGCACCCGCGCCACGAACTCCAGGTACTGGTCGGCCAATTGCAGGATGGAGATCTGGGCGAGGTCGACTTTCTGGTCGCGAGCCAGGGTCAGCAGAACGTCGATCGGCCCCTCGAAGCCGTCGAGGTCGACGACGAACGCCGGGCGTTCCGGCCCCGCCGCCGCTTCTTCCATGCCATCGAAGGTATCCTGGCGTTCCATGCCGCGTCCTATTGGAGACCCACCAACCGGAAGATCACCGACTCCAGAAAGCTGGTCGGCATCCCCACCAGCCACCAGAAGACGTTCAGGTCCATCCCCACCGCATTTCCGATCCAGGGGACGACGAAGACGACCGCCAGTATAATCGGGATTCCGGCGCGTTCCAGCCGTGCGAGGCGAACCGCCAACCGCCACGGAAGCAATCCGACGGCGACCCGGCCACCATCCAGCGGCGGCAGCGGCAGCATGTTGAAGACGGCCAGAAGCAGATTGATCCACACCGCCGCCTGAAGGTTCAGACCGTACCACTCCCGCAAGGCGCCGGAAGTCAGCGGCACGGTATGGAACAACGCCGCCGCGAAGACGGCGAGCAGCAGATTGATGGCCGGTCCGGCGATGGCGACCAGTACCATGTCTCGGCGCGGCCGCGTCAGACCCCGGAAGTTGACCGGCACCGGCTTGGCAAAGCCGAACATCATGCGCCCGCCCGAGGCCAGCAACAGCATGATCGGCAGCAGGATGGTGCCGAACGGGTCGATGTGGCGGAACGGATTGAACGTAACTCGGCCCAGGCGGTAGGCGGTATCGTCGCCCAGCCGCCACGCTGCCCAGCCGTGCGCCGCTTCGTGCAGGGTGACCGCCAGCAGGACCGGGATCGCCCATACGGATACGGTATAGGCGATAGTCGAGATATCCATCACGCCGCCCGGTCTTCGAACAGTTCGGCCAGACGCGCCGAGGCCATGGCTCGATCGAGCGGTGCAGCAGTGCGGCGCATGGCTTCGCCGCGTTCGATCCGCGCCTGGGACTTTGGAGTCAGTTTACGGCAGGCGTCCGCCACTTCCTGCATCTCGGCCAAGTCGCCATTGCAGTGCAGGACGATATCGCAGCCGGCCTTGAGCGCCGCCTTGGTGCGCTCCGCCAACGATCCCGAAAGGGCCTGCATCGAAATGTCGTCCGTGACGAGAACACCGTCAAATCCGATATGATCGCGGATCACCCCGCCGATCACCGAAGAAGACGTCGTCGCAGGCTGCTCGTCGTCGAGCGCGGCATACAGCACGTGGGCGGTCATCGCCCACGGCATGTCGGAAAGTGCCCGAAACGGCGAGAAATCAGTCGATGCCAGCTCGGTTACCGGCGTTTTGACCACCGGCAGCGACCGATGGCTATCGGCGCCGGCCCGGCCGTGGCCGGGAATATGTTTGATCACCGGCAGAATGCCGCCCTCGAGCAGACCATCGGCAAAGGCGCCGCCGACCAGCATGGCGATGTCGGCCGAGGTACCCGGCGCGCGATCACCGATGACGTCGTGCGCGCCGGCATGCGGAACGTCGAGGACCGGCGCGCAATTGACGGTGATTCCCAAATCGTGGAGATCGGCGGCAATCAGGCGGGCATTGAGCCAGGCCGCCTCGGTCGCCCGCACCGACGATCGACGCGCCAGTTCGCCGAAGCGAGCCATGGCCGGCGCCACCCGCCAGTGGGGCGGCCCCAGGCGCGCCACCCGGCCGCCCTCCTGATCGACTAGCACGGGAGCATCGGCACGGCCGACGCTTTCCCTCATGCTCTCCACCAGGCCGCGAACCTGGTCAGGGTTTTCGCAATTGCGGGCAAACAGGATAAAACCCAGCGGGTCGACATCCTTGAAGAAACTTCGTTCGGCGCTGGTCAGCACCGTTTTGGAGCACCCCAGCACCACGGCCAGGGGAAGACTTTTTGCCATTCTTAGCCCTCCGGACGCACAACCAGGCAGCCGATCTTGCGCTCAGACAGCTTCTGGCAAAGAGTCTGGGCCGCTGCCTCATTGGTCAGGGGACCGGCACGCAGGCGAAAGAACACGCCCTTATCGGGACCAAGATCGGCGCGCATCACCGAAAGGTCCAGATTGCCCAGAAGGTCGGAATTGCGTTGGCGCAGCCTTTGCCATTCGGCATCCGCCTGCTCGCGACTGCGCACTGCGGCAAGCTGGATCAGAAAACCACCGACCTTGGCCCGCGCCGTCGCCTTGGCAGCCTCCGCCCTCAGCTTGGTCTCGGCGGGAGTGTCCTGGGCCTTCGGATCGACCGGCGGCGGCGGCCGCATGGCGCTCAGCACGTCCTCGACGGAAGGAACTACGCGCTCGGGCGCCGGCACCGGCTGGGGCTCGGTCTTCGTGACCGGAGCCTGCGTTCCCGGGATCAATGGACTGGGCTCCTGCGCGACGGGACGTTCCTCGACCCCCTGGGCCTCAGGCGTCGGCACCGGCTGCGCCATCGGCATTTCGGGCGGCGGCAGCAAACGCTCTACCGCGCTCCGTTCTCCGTTGCCGTCAATGCGGTCATAGACCAGCTTGTCACGGTCTGGCACATCCATGCCGCCCGGTTCTTCCGGACGCACCTTGATGGGGCCGGAATCGGCACGGATCAGCGGCACCTCGGCGTCCGGATCGTCTACGACCAGCCAATCGTTGAGGAAATACCAGCCGCCGGCGCCAGCGCCGATGGCCACCACAAGGACCGCGGCGAACACCCACGGGCCGCCGCGCCGCCGCGGCTTCGGCCGCGATCTGGGAATTGGCCGGAATTCCGGTTCCGTGGCCAACTCTTTGGCCGACGGATCATTCCAGCCGTCGTCGGCCGTCGTCATCACCGCATCTCCTCGACCGGCGTCACGCCGAACACGTCGAGCCCCGACGCGATGACGAACGCCACTCCTTGGATCATGGCCAGCCTAGCCAGCGTCACGGCCCGCTCCTCGGGGATGAGGAACCGCAGGCTGGCATCGTCGTTGCCCTTGTTCCACAAGGTATGGAACTGCGCCGCCAGATCGTAAAGATAATAGGCGATCCGGTGCGGTTCATGCGCCTCGGCGGCGCTTTCGACGATGCGTGGCCAACCCGCCATGGCCCTGATCAAAGCAAGCTCTTCGGGGTCGGTCAAGCACTCCAGGCTGCCGGCCGTCAACGCGTCCGGCGTCAACTCGTCCAGAGCGAAGATTTCCGCCGCCTTGCGCATCACCGAACGGACGCGCGCGTGCGCGTACTGGACATAGAATACCGGGTTGTCGCGCGACTGCTCGGTCACCTTCTTGAGGTCGAAGTCGAGCTGTGCGTCGTTCTTGCGGGTCAGCATGATGAAGCGCACCACGTCCTTGCCGACCTCTTCGACAACGTCGCGCAGGGTAACGAACGTCCCGGCCCTTTTCGACATCTTCACCGCCTGGCCACCGTCCATGAGGTTGACCATCTGGCACAGCTTGACGTCGAGCGAACCCCGCCCCTCGGTGATCGCCTTGACCGCCGCCTGCATGCGCTTGACATAGCCGCCGTGATCGGCGCCCCACACGTTGATCATGCTGGCGAAACCGCGCCGGTATTTGTCCAGATGGTTGGCGACATCGGTGGCGAAATAGGTCCACGAGCCGTCCGATTTCTTCAGCGGCCGGTCGACGTCGTCGCCAAAGGAGGTGGCCCTGAACAGCAACTGTGGCCGCGCCTCCCAGTCGTCGGGCAGTTTGCCCTTCGGCGGTTCGAGGATCCCGGTATAGGTCAGCTGCCGGTCGGCCAAAAAGGCCAACACCTCCTCCACGCCGCCGCGCGCCACCAGCGCGCGTTCCGACGTGAAAACGGCGTGCTTCACGCCCAGTGCCGCCAGATCCTCGCGCACCAGGTCCATCATGCGGTCGGTGGCGAACTGGCGCACCGTCGGCAGCCAAGCGTCGACCGACTTCACGGTCCATTCGGCATGAACGTCGTCGCGGTCGGCCAGGGTGTCGCCGTAGGCTTCGACCAGAGCCTTGCCGAGCGGGATCAGGTACTCGCCCCGGTACTGAAGCTCGCCGCCCGGACACAGCTTGGCGAAAGTGGCTTCGTCGATCTCGGCGCCCAGGGCCTGAAGGTAGCGATAGTAGGCCGACCACGCCAACGCCTCGACTTGGGCGCCGGCGTCGTTGATGTAGTACTCGCGGGTGACCGCGAAACCGGCCTTCTCCAACAGCGCGGCCAGGGCGTCGCCAACCACGGCGCCGCGCGCGTGGCCGACGTGCAATGGACCGGTTGGGTTGGCCGAGACGTATTCCACGTTGACCGCCTGGCCGCCGCCCACCGTCGAGCCGCCATAAGCTGGCCCGGCCCGTAGGATCTCGGCCAACCTTGCCCGCCAGAAGGCGTCCGACAGACGCAGGTTGATGAAGCCGGGCCCGGCGATCTCGGCGGCTGCCACCTCGTCGAAGGCGGCGAGCCTGGCCGCCAACTTCTCGGCCAGATCGCGCGGCTTGAGACCGGCCGGCTTGGCCAGCACCATGGCGGCGTTGGTGGTGACGTCGCCGTGCGTCGCCTCGCGCGGCGGTTCGACGACGATGCGCGACGTCTCCGCCCCGGCCGGCAAATCGCCGGCCTCCGTCATGCGCTCAAGAGCCTCGATGACGCGTTCCCGGAAGTGTTCAAACAGATTCATGAAGTCCTCGCCTGGACGTCGAACAGGCGCCGGTGTTCATCGAGCGCATAGCGATCGGTCATGCCGGCGATATAGTCGGCCACCAATTGGGCGGTGCCTTCGGTGTCGGGGCCCGCCGCCTTGACCCGCCACTCGGTCGGCAGACATTCGGGTTCGGAAATAAGCAGGCCGAAGAGGTCGCGCACGACGCGCCGGGCCTTGCTGGTCATCCGGTTGAGCTTGTAGTGGCGGTACATGTTCTTGAACAGGAAGGCCTTCAGCGCCGTATCGTTGGCCGCCATTGCCGCGGAAAAGGCGGCGACCGGCCGGTCCAGCCGGCGGATGTCGTCGGCACCTTTCGGCCGCGCCGCCTCGATGCGCCGGCGCGTCTCCTCCAGCAGGTCGGTGACCATGGCGCCGATCATGCGCCGCACCGCCTCATGGATGAGGCGTGATTCGTCGAGCCCGGGATAGGCGGCCCGAACCTCGGCGAAGATGGGCCCGACCAGGGGCACGTCGGCCAGATCGTCGACGCTGAACAGCCCGGCGCGCAACCCATCGTCGATATCGTGGTTGTTGTAGGCGATGTCGTCGGCAATGGCGGCGACCTGGGCTTCGGCGCTCGCAAAAGTGGAAAGTTCGAGATCCTGGTCCATCGCATACTCGGCGATGGCGCGAGGAACCCCGCCCCGGCCATGCGGGCCGATCAGCGGGCCGTTATGCTTGACCACGCCCTCCAGGGTCTCCCACGTCAGGTTGAGGCCGGCAAAGGCCGCGTAACGTTCCTCCAGCCGGGTGACGACGCGAAGCGACTGCCCGTTATGATCGAACCCGCCGTAGGGCGTCATGGTTTCCTTCAGCGCGTCCTCGCCGGCGTGTCCAAAGGGCGGATGGCCAAGGTCGTGGGCCAGGGCCAAGGCCTCGGCCAGATCCTCGTTGAGCCCCAGGCAGCGGCAAACCGAGCGGGCGATCTGCGACACTTCCAGGCTGTGGGTCAGGCGCGTGCGGAAGAAATCGCCTTCGTGGTTGACGAAAACCTGCGTCTTGTACTCCAGCCGCCGGAAGGCCGCCGAATGAATGATGCGGTCGCGGTCGCGCTGAAAGCAGGTGCGCGTCGCGCTCTCCGGCTCGGCGTGCAGTCGGCCGCGGCTGGTTTCGGGCGTGCAGGCATAGGACGCGAAGGCGTGCGCGAGGGTCATGGCCGGCAACCTACCTGCCGTGCGGGTCGCAGGCAACGGGGATATGCAATGCCGCCCGTCCAAGGACGCGTCCGATGGGCCGGCAGATTACCGCTCGCAAAGTAAGAATGTTTCAACCTTGTCATAATTCGCTAACAAAACGTTACCAATTTGCCCCTGCCTGACATTGTCGGGTGACACGAGGTTCCTACACTGCGGCCATGCAGAACGCCTTTTGATATCCGACTTTCCAACAAGAAGTATGGAGTCACTCATGAACAAACTCGGCAAACTCTTCGGCATCGCCTCGATGCTGTTCCTCGTCTTCACCCAGGCTGAAGCCGCCGACAAGAAGGCCGATGCCGTGGCCCTCATGGACAAGGCCATCGCGCACTTCACCAAGGTTGGCGCCGACCAGGCCTACAAGGATTTCAGCGACCCCAAGAGCGGCTTCATCCAGGGCGAGATCTATGTCGTCGTTCAGGACATGCCTGGCAACATGGTGCACCACGCCACCAACCCGAAGCTGAACGGCAAGAACATCCTGGGCCTCAAGGACGCCGATGGGCGGGAGTTCAACAAGGACATGGTCGCCATCCTTCAGAAGGCGAACGACGGCTGGGTAAAATACAAGTGGTCCAACCCGGAAACCAAGAAAATCGGCCAGAAAGAATCGTACATCAAGAAGGTCAACAACGACCTGTATTTCATTGTCGGTTACTACACAGACTGACGCATTCGGATGACCCCATCGCCCGGGTCGGCCGTACGTCCGGCCGACCCGGCGGGGAAGCCGAAACCGTCGCCGGCAACTCACCCGAAGATACATCGAGTGCTGTCTACGCCAGAACCGCGTGCAATCGCGGCATCCTGTGGAATTCGTGGAGAAAGCGATGTCCCTGAATAACTGGAAGATTTCGCGCAAGCTGCTGATCACGCCCGGCATTTTCACCCTTGCCCTGGTCGTGCTGGTGGCGGTGGCGTTCCTCGGACTGCGGGATGCCAGGACCTCGTCCGCCTTCCTGTTCCACAACACGGCCAGTCGAGTTGCCGATGGCCTCAGCGTCAAAAACAATATCAGTGACGTTAACGGTGGCCTGTTCAGGTTGCTGAGCTGGGTGACTAATGGAGTCGAAGAAGCGAAGATCTCCAATCTCGCGAAGTCCCTCGCCACCAAGATCGACGGACTGAAACCATCCTTCGCAAAGATCCTCGGCGCTTACGAATTCACGCCGAGCGAACGGACCGGCGCCGAGCAGATCCCCGCCCTGCTGGATGCTTACTCGACTGCCGCTAAGGACGTCATCGACATGGTGGAGGTCGACGTGACGACTTCCGTCATCATGATGATCGAGGCCGATCTGGCCTTTGATAAGCTCTATGAAGCGTTGGACGCACAGGGTAACGCCTGGCAAGAGGCCGGGGCCTCCCGTTTCCATGATGCCGATTCCTCGGCGAGCATGGCGACCTACCTCTTCATCGCCATAGCCGCCCTCGCCACACTCATCGCCTTTGTCATTTCGTTCTTCGTGTCCTCCTATATTTCAAAGCCGATCAACGGTCTCAACTCGGTCATGCTGAAGCTGGCCGGCGGCGATACCTCGGTGGAAATCGAGGGCACCGAACGCCAGGACGAGATCGGCGCCATGGCCAACGCGGTCCAGGTCTTCAAGGACAACAGGATCGAGGCCGACCGCCTGGCCGCCGAGCAGCAGCGTCAGCAGGAAGCGCAGCTTTCCCGGGCCAAGCACATCGAGGACCTGTGCCGTCACTTCGACGCCTCGTCGTCGGAAGCCGTACGGGCGGTTGCCTCGGCGGCCTCCGAGATGCGCTCGTCTTCCGAAGCGATGGGCGCCACCGCCGAAGAGGCCACCCGCCAGTCTGCTGCCGTCGCCGCCGCTTCCGAGCAGGCCTCGGCCAACGTCCAGACGGTGGCCTCCGCCGCCGAGGAACTGTCCTCCTCCATTACCGAGATCAGCCGCCAGGTTACGCATTCCTCGGAGATTGCCCGAGCCGCCGTCGAGGAGGCCCAGGAGACCAACGTCAAGGTGCAGGGTCTGGCCGAAGCCGCCAGGAAGATTGGCGACGTCGTGGCGCTGATCACCGACATCGCCGATCAGACCAATCTGTTGGCCCTAAACGCCACCATTGAGGCGGCCAGGGCCGGGGATGCCGGCAAGGGCTTCGCGGTGGTGGCCTCGGAAGTGAAGAACCTGGCCAATCAGACGGCCAAGGCAACCGAGGAGATCGGCACGCAGATCGCCGCCATCCAGAGTTCAACCCAGCAGGCGGTCGAGGCGATCGCCGGCATCGGCAAGATCATCTCCGAAATCGACGAAGTGGCTTCCGGCATCGCTTCGGCGGTCGAGGAACAAGGCGCCGCCACCAATGAAATCGCCCGCAACGTCGAGCAGGCGGCGGCCGGAACCCAGGAAGTGTCCTCGAACATCACCGGGGTCAGCCAAGCGGCCAACGAAACCGGCGAAGCGGCCGGTCAGATCCTCTCGGCCGCCGGCGAACTCTCCAGGCATTCGGAAGTGCTCAAGACGGAGGTCGACAAGTTCCTGGCCGACGTCCGCGCCGCCTGAGCGACGCGCCAGCCTTCCGGGGTTTGAAATCCTCCGTCGACGAACTACATACAGGGCCGGTGCCGGAAAGCTTTCCGGCCCGGCCTTTGCTTTGACGATGGAGTTGCGGATGCCCGACACCCCGCTTGCGACCGGCAAGACCGGCTTGCGCATTGCCGACAGCGCGGCACGGCGCATTGCCCACCTGGTCAAGGACGAGAAGACCGAAGGCCTGATGCTGCGGGTCACGGTATCGGGAGGCGGTTGCTCGGGCTTCCAGTACGGTTTTGGGCTCGATGCCGACAGCGGGGAAGACGATGTCATCTTCGAGGCGGCCGGTGCGCGCGTGGTGGTCGACCGCATGTCGCAGGATCTCCTCGCCGGGGCCGAACTCATCTATGTCGACGACCTGATGGGTTCCTACTTCAAGCTCGACAACCCCAATGCCGCCTCGACCTGTGGGTGCGGTAGCTCGTTTTCCATCTGAATAAACTTCCGTCGCCGCTTCGTCCCGCCGTTTTTCCACCTTGTGGAAAAGACTGCGGGAAGCCTTTCGCTGTCTTGACTCTCCCCTTTCGCACCGATATGGTCCGGCTCGGTATTACGATTTGAGAAAAGTTCATATGCCGTCGGCGGCATGGCCGTTCGACGGCATTCCGGACACAAGGGAACGTCACGATGCATATGGCCGATGCGCTCCTCTCGCCCGAGGTGGGGGGTGCCATGTGGCTGGCGACCGGCGCCACCATCGCGGTGGCCTCCCGCAAACTGAAACGCGACACCGATCACCGCCATATCCCCCTGATGGGCGTCGTCGGCGCCTTCGTCTTTGCCGCCCAGATGGTCAATTTCACCATCCCCGGCACCGGCTCCAGCGGACATTTCGCCGGCGGCATGCTGCTGGCCATCCTGTTGGGGCCACATGCGGCGTTCCTGAGCATGGCTTCCGTCCTGGTCGTCCAGGGGCTGTTCTTCGCCGACGGCGGCCTGCTGGCCATGGGCGCCAATATCTTCAACATGGGCTTCCTGCCCTGTTACATCGTCTATCCGCTTCTATACCGGCCGCTCGCCGGCGGCCGGGCCGATCCGGGCCGCCGACGCGTCGCTGCGTGGCTCGGCGCCGTCATGGCGCTGCAACTGGGCGCCCTTGGCGTCGTGCTGGAAACCCGCGCATCGGGGATCGCCGAACTGCCGCTGTTCGCTTTCCTCGCCGCCATGCAGCCGATCCATCTGGCCATCGGCATCGTCGAAGGATTGATCACCGTGGCGGTGATCGAGTTTGTCACACGGGCGGAGCCGGGCATGCTGGCCGCTCTTCCCCCGGCCGCGGCCCCCTCCGTTCCGGGCTTTCCCAAGCGCGCCCTCGCCGGCCTGGCCATCCTTGCCGTCGTTGTCGGCGGCTTCATCTCGTGGCTGGCCTCGGCCCATCCGGACGGGCTGGAGTGGTCGATCGCGCGGCTCACCGGCGAGGCCGAATTGTCCGCTCCCCAGGATGGCCCGCACGGCCTTGCCGCAAGAATCCAGGAGTCGGTCGCCTTCCTTCCGGACTACGCGTTCCCGGCTGCCGGAACCGCCGAAACCACCGCCCAAGAAGACTCCGGCGGATGGATCGCCCCCGATGCCGGCACCACGGTTTCGGGGCTTCTCGGCGGCGGCCTGACCCTGTTGATCGCCGGGTTTGCCGGCTGGGCGCTGCGGCGCCGTCCGTCGTCCCCCGCTTCGCCGACGTCCTGAACCGTCGTAATGAACGGCCCCCACGCCGCGTTCGATCTCGGAACCCTCGATCGCCTGAGCCAGGGAACGTCGCCCATCCACCAGTTGGACCCGCGGGCCAAGCTGCTGGTGACCCTGGCTTTCGTGGTGGCGGTGGTTTCGCTCGACAAGTACGCGGTGGCGGACCTGCTGCCCTTCTTCCTGTTTCCGGTCCTGATCCTGGCCCGATCGGGCGTTCCCTTCCGCTTCGTCGCCCGCAAGGTGGCCGTGGTGGCGCCCTTCGCCATCCTGGTCGGCGTGTTCAACCCTCTCTTCGATCAGGCCATCGTCCTGCGCATCGGCGAGTTCGGGGTGACCGGGGGCTGGCTGTCCTTCGCCTCGATCCTGCTGCGTTTCGCGCTGACCATCGGCGCCCTCTTGCTGCTGGTCGCCACCACCAGCGTTCCGGCTTTGGGCCGCGCCGCCGAACGGCTGGGCGCGCCCAGCGTTTTTGTCATGCAGATCCTCGGCCTTTATCGCTACCTGTTCCTGCTGGTCGGCGAGTCTCAAAGGACCCTGCGCGCCTACCGCCTGCGCGCGGCTGATGGCGGCAGGCCGGCCTGGCGGATCTTCGCCCAAATCCTGGGCCAGTTGCTGCTGCGCGCCGTGGCCCGCGCGCGGCGTGTTCACGAAGCCATGCTGTGCCGCGGTTTCGACGGTGAACTGCGCCTGATGGGCACGCTGCGCTTCGCCGGCCGCGATTGGACCTTTCTTGCCCTGTGGCTGGCGGCCTTCATCGCGCTCAGGTTCCTGCGTCCGGCGGAAATGCTGGGCGCCCTGGTGACGGGAGGCGCCCAGTGAGCCATCATCGCATCGCGCTGGAAGCGGTCGGATTCACCTATCCCGACGGCACCGCGGCCCTGGCGGACGTCTCGCTGGAAGTCACGCACGGCGAAAGCGTCGCCATCGTCGGCGCCAACGGCGCCGGCAAGTCGACCCTGCTTCTCCATCTCAACGGCGTGCTGCTGGCGACCCGCGGCCGGGTAGTGGTCGGCGACCTGCCGGTGACCAAGGACACGCTGCCCCACGTTCGGCGCACCGTCGGCACCGTTTTTCAGGACCCCGACGACCAGCTGTTCATGCCGACGGTGTTCGACGACGTTGCCTTCGGGCCTCTCAATCTCGGCATGCCCGAGGCCGAGTGCCGCGACCGTGTGCAGGCTTGCCTGGAACAGGTCGGCGCCTGGCATCTCAGGAACCGCCCGCCGCACCGCCTGTCCGGCGGCGAAAAGCGGCGGGTGGCCATCGCCGCGGTGCTGGCCATGTCGCCCGACATCCTGTTGCTCGACGAGCCGTCCACCGGCCTCGATCCGCGCGGCCGCCGGCAGGTCATCGAATTGCTGCGGGGATTCACCCATACCAAGATCGTCGTCACCCACGACCTCGACCTGGTGCTGCGGCTTTGCCCTCGCACCGTCATTCTCAGCGAGGGAAGAGTCGCCGCCGACGGCCCGTCGAAAAGGCTGCTCGCCGATGCCGCCCTGCTGGAGCGCTGCGGCCTGGAAGGCCCGCCCGAGGCCCTGGTCTGCCCGCGTTGCGGCGACGGCAGCCGGCTCTAGTCATCCGTTTCCCCCGGCTGTTCAGCCACTCGTTCGCGCATCCGCCGGGCGAATTCCTGCATCATCCTGATGGTTTCGCGTTGTACTTCAGCATTGAATTCGCGATCGAGACCCAGGGCATCGAGCGGAGGCGCCATATGGCTCTTCGTCCGCTCGATCAGATGGCTGCCGAACGCCTCGGCGAAGGCCATCGGATCCTCGGCGTTGACGGCGAGGTTGGCGTACATCACTTCAAGCAGGTACTCATGAATGGTCAGGCGCGCCACGAGTTGTACCATGAGTTCCGACATCCAGTTCCCCTTCCGGCATGCGACATCCCTCCGATCGAAAGTCTAACCTTAGAGTGGGCACCGCGAAACCGTCAGTTGCGGGCGTCGGATTTGGTCAACCGTGGCCCTCATTTTCGTCCGTCGTTTCATCTTGCCTCTTTACGCCTGGGGGTTGGCGCGATTAGAGAGGAAGCGTGATCAAGATCGCCACCTGGAACGTCAACTCGGTCAAGGCGCGGCTGCCCCATCTTCTCGATTGGCTGGCCGCCACCACACCCGACGTGGTGCTGTTGCAGGAAACCAAGGTCACCGACGATGTGTTCCCCGCGCTCGAGATCGCCGGCGCCGGCTACCGTGCCGCCACCTCCGGGCAGAAGACCTACAACGGCGTGGCCATCCTTTCAAAAACGCCGATCGAGGTGACGGCCAGGGCATTGCCCGGGGACCCAACGGATGAACAGGCCCGTTATGTGGAAGGACGGACCGCCGGGGTGCGCGTGGCGTCGGTATACCTTCCCAACGGCAACCCGGTGGATAGCGAAAAGTACACCTATAAGTTGGCGTGGATGGCAAGGCTCCTTCGCCACGCCCGCGACCTGCTGGTGGGCGAAGAGGTATTCGTGCTGGGCGGCGACTATAACGTCGCGCCTGCGGACGCCGACGTCTTCGACCCCCGGGCATGGGCCGACGACGCGCTGTGCCTGCCGCCCAGCCGTGCCGCCTTCCGGCGTCTTCTACATCTCGGGTTGACCGATGCATTCCGGGCGGTGAATATCGAGGCCGGGCGCTACACCTGGTGGGATTATCGGGCCGGCGCCTGGGCCCGCGACCAGGGCCTCAGGATTGACCATTTTCTGCTGTCACCACAGGCCACCGATCGGCTGGCCGGGGCTGGTATCGACCGCACGCCGAGGGGATGGGAGAAGGCTTCCGACCATACCCCGGTCTGGTGCAATCTGGATGAAACGTCGTGAAAGGAAGAAAAAAATGAAGACGTACAAGATCGCGGTAATCCCCGGGGACGGCATCGGTAAGGAAGTGATGCCTGAAGGTATCCGTGTGATGGACGCGGTCGCCGCCAAGTTCGGCATTCAGTTCAAGTGGGACCACTTCGACTGGAGCTGCGAGACCTACGCCAAAACCGGCCGAATGATGCCGGAGGACGGGCTCGATCGCATTCGGAACCACGATGCCGTCTACCTGGGCGCCGTCGGCTTTCCTGGCGTTCCCGACCATGTGTCGCTGTGGGGGCTTCTGATCCCCATCCGCCGCGATTTTCGCCAGTACGTCAACCTGCGCCCGGTCCGCCTGTTCGAGGGCGTCCCCTGCCCGCTGGCTGGCCGCAAGCCCGGCGACATCGACTATTACGTGGTCCGCGAGAACAACGAGGGCGAATACTCCAACGCCGGCGGCCGGATGTACGTCGGCACCGACGACGAGATCGCCATCCAGGAGACCGTCTTCACCAAAAAGGGTGTCAACCGCATCCTGCGCTACGCCTTCGAGCTGGCCCAGAAGCGCCCCCGCAAGCACCTGACAAGCGCCACCAAGTCGAACGGCATCTCGATCACCATGCCGTTCTGGGACGAGCAGGTCCGCGAGATGGCCAAGCAGTACCCCGAGATCAAGGTCGACCAGTTCCACATCGACATCCTGACCGCGCAGTTCGTACGCAACCCGCACTGGTTCGACGTGGTGGTCGGCAGCAACCTGTTCGGCGACATCCTGTCCGACCTCGGCCCCGGCACCACCGGTACCATCGCGATCGCCCCCTCGGCCAACATCAACCCGGAACGCGAGTTCCCCTCGATGTTCGAGCCGGTGCACGGCTCGGCCCCCGACATCGCCGGCAAATACATCGCCAACCCGATCGGCCAGATCTGGTCGGGCTCGATGATGCTGGACCACTTCGGCCATCACGACGCCGCAGCCGCCGTCATGAAGGCCATTGAGACGGTGCTCCGCGAAAAGATCGCCATGACCCCCGACATGGGCGGCAAGGCGAAGACTGAAGACCTGGGTAAGGCCATCGCCGACGCCCTCTGACGACGCGAACGGCATCCAAACAAAAGGCGCGGACCCCGCCGGGGCCCGCGCCTTTTTCAATGCGGAGATGACCGGCGGTCGATTAGCGCCGCTGCACCTGGCTGACGTCGCGCACCGCACCCCTGTCGGCGCTGGTGGTCAGCGCCGCATAGGCCTGTAGGGCCTGCGAGACCACGCGCTCGCGCTTGGTCGGCTGCCACGCCTTGGCGCCCTTTTTCTCGATGGCGGCGCGACGCTTGGCGAGTTCCGCCTCGCTGGCCTCCACGTTGAGTGTCCGGTTGGGGATGTCGATGATGACGGTGTCGCCTTCCTCGATCAGGCCGATGGCCCCGCCTGCCGCCGCCTCTGGCGAGACGTGGCAGATGGACAGGCCCGATGTCCCGCCCGAGAAGCGACCGTCGGTGATCAGCGCGCAAACTTTGCCCAGGCCCATGGATTTCAGGTAGGTGGTCGGGTACAGCATCTCCTGCATGCCCGGCCCTCCCTTGGGGCCCTCGTAGCGGACCACCACCACGTCGCCGGCCTTGATTTTACCGCCCAGAATGGCGGCCACCGCTTCTTCCTGGCTTTCGCAGACGCGGGCCGGGCCTGAGAACTTGAGGATACTGGCGTCCACCCCCGCCGTCTTCACGATGGCGCCATTCTCGGCGACGTTGCCATGCAAGACCGCCAACCCGCCGTCGGCGCTGTAGGGATGTTCGGCGTCGCGGATGCAGCCGGTCCGACGGTCCAGATCGAGCTCGTCGTACCGGTTCGCCTGGCTGAATGCCACCGTCGTGCGCTTGCCGCCCGGGGCCGCCCGGAAGAACTCGCTGACCCGCTTGTCCTTGTTGCGCACGACGTCCCAATGGGCGAGGGCCTCGGACATGGTCTTGGAATGCACGGTCGGAACCTCACCTTGCAGGAGCTTGGCGCGCGACAACTCGGCTAGGATCCCCATGATGCCGCCCGCCCGGTGGACGTCCTCGACATGGTATTGCGAACTGGGCGAGACCTTACAAAGGTTGGGCGTCCGGCGCGACAGCCGGTCGATGTCCTTCAGCGTGAAGTCGATGCCGCCCTCCTGGGCGATCGCCAGGATGTGCAGCACCGTGTTGGTCGATCCGCCCATAGCGATGTCCAGCGTCATGGCGTTTTCGAAACTGGTATGGCTGGCGATGTTGCGCGGCAGCGCGGAGGCGTCATCCTGCTCGTAATAGCGCTTGGCCAGTTCGACGATCAAATGCCCCGCCCGCACGAACAACTCGCGCCGATCGGCATGGGTGGCGACGACGGTGCCGTTGCCGGGCAACGCCAGTCCCAGCGCCTCGGCCAGGCAATTCATCGAATTGGCGGTGAACATGCCCGAGCACGAACCGCAGGTCGGACATGCCGCAGCCTCGTAAGCGTGGGCTTTCTCGTCGCTGCTGTCGGGATTGGCGCCTTCCTGCATGGCATCGATGAGATCGACCTTGCGTTCCTTGCCGTCGACGACCAGCTTGCCGGCCTCCATCGGGCCGCCCGAAACGAACACAGCCGGAATATTGAGGCGCATGGCGGCCATCAGCATGCCGGGCGTGATCTTGTCGCAGTTGGAAATGCACACCAGGGCGTCGGCGGTATGGGCGTTGACCATGTACTCGACGGAATCGGCAATGATCTCGCGGGACGGCAGGCTGTAGAGCATGCCGCCATGGCCCATGGCGATGCCGTCGTCCACCGCGATGGTGTTGAATTCCTTGGCGACCCCGCCGGCCTTCTCGATCTCGCGGGCGACCAGTTGCCCCAGATCCTTCAGGTGAACATGGCCGGGCACAAATTGGGTAAAAGAATTGGCAATGGCAATGATCGGTTTGCCGAAGTCTTCTTCCTTCATGCCGGTGGCGCGCCAAAGACCGCGCGCGCCCGCCATGGTTCGTCCATGCGTAGTCGTCCTCGAGCGATATTCGGGCATTCTTCTTCCCTCGTTGGCTTTATACGTTTGGCGGCGAGCATACCGCCATGACGGAGATAATCAAAGGGACGGCTTTCGCGGTCTGACCAGACCGCGACGCATACCTCGCCCCATCCCGAAAGGCCTGCTAGGCTGCATATCTGGGAATGATCTGAGCGAATGGAAAGCAGCAAAATGGATGGGGTTCTTTCGGGTATCAGGGTCGCCGCCTTCACGCACTTCGCAGCCGGGCCCCTGACCGCCCAGTTCCTCGGCGCGCTTGGCGCCGACGTCGTCAAGGTCGAATCGCCCGGCGGTGACCTCAACCGCACCCTGGTGCGCGACCTCGACAGCCCGTTCGGCGAGGCCAGCCCCTATTTCACTACGCTGAACCGCAACCAGCGGGGAATCGCGCTCGATCTCAAGAGCGAGGGCGGCCGCGAGATCGCTCGCAGGCTCATCGCCAAGGCCGATATCGTGGTCGAGAACTTCAAGCCCGGCGCCCTGGTCCGCCTGGGGTTCGGCTATGATGCGGTGCGTCTTTTCAATCCCGCCGTCATCTATTGCTCGATCTCGGGCTACGATCCCGACGGTCCCAAGCGCGACGCCCGTGGCCAGGATCTGCTGATCCAGGCCTTGAGCGGCCTGGCCGCCATGACCGGGCGCGGCGGCACGCCGCCGGCGCCGGCCGGCACCTACGTGCCGGACGCCTACACCGCGCACATGAACGTCATCGCCATCCTGTGCGCGCTGCGCCATCGCGACGCCACCGGCGAAGGCCAGAAAGTGCACGCCGACATGATGTCCTCCACGCTGCACCTGATGGCCCAGGAGGCCTCCTACATCATGAACGTCGGCCCCCAGGCGCCGCGCAGCCCGTCCGGGATCGCCCACGTCGACCATGCGGCGCCCTATGGCACCTACGAGGCCTCCGATGGCGCCTTCGTCATGAGCCTGGCCGCGCCCGCGCGGGTGGCCGACCTGGCGCGCCGGCTGGGGGTCGGCGAGCGGATGGCCGCTTACCTGAGCGAACGCGGCATGAAGGCCCACCGCGACGAGATCGCCCAGATCCTGGCCGACGCGTTCAGGACGCGCCCGCTCGCCGTTTCGCTTGCCCTGGCCGAGGAGGCCGGGATCTGGGCGGCGCCAGTGCGCTCGCTGGCCGAGGCCCTGGCCGACCCGGTGGTCGAGGCCAGCGGCCTCGTGCAGGAAACGGAGTCGGCCTATGCCGGGCGCCACCGCTTCGTGCGCGAACCGGTATCGCTGCCGGCATCGCCGCTGCGCTGCTCGCGGCCGGCCCCGGCCCACGGCGAACATACCGTCGAGGTCCTGCGCGAACTGGGATACGGCGAAAAAGAAATCGGCGCGCTCATCGCCGAGCGCGCCGCGATTTCTTTCCGGTAGCGAACGAAGGCGGCGCGGACGAGCGCCAGCGTCAGGTCGCGGAGACCCCCGCCCCCTCGGCGCCTTTCACGGTCGCGAACTTGCCGGCTTCCTGGTCGATGAAATAGAGCCCCTTGCCGTCCAAGCCTATGACCTTGATGCGGTCGAGAATGTTGCGGGCCAGCGCCTCTTCCTCGTGCTGCTCGGCGACGAACCATTGCATGAAGTTGAAGGTGATCATGTCCTTCTCTTCGAAGGCGGCCTGGGCCAAGGCGTTGATCTTGGCGGTCACTTGCTGCTCGTGCGTGTAGACCTCCTCGAACAGCGCCTTGACGTCCTTGATCTTGCTGGGCGCTTCCTTGATGGCGCCCAACACGGGCATGTAGCCCGACTCCAGGACGTAGTTCCAGATGCGCCGCATGTGCCCCATCTCCTCACCCGCGTGCTTGGTCAGAAACGCCGAGCACCCCACCAGCCCTTCGTTTTCGGCCCAGGCCCCCATCTGCAGGTAGATGTTGGACGAGAAGAACTCGAGATTGATCTGCGCGTTCAAAAGCTTGAGGAGTTTGGGGCTCAACATAACATGACCCTTTCGAGCATATTAGAATGAATCTAAATTATGGCGTCTTCCCGCATCCTTCAATGATCAAAGCGTAAAGCCGGCAAAAAAACGGCACGGAAACGGTGTCCCGTGCCGCCTTTGAAAAGCGATCCCGTCGGCCGGCACGGACGCCAACCGAAGCGCGCTACCTACAGTGCCGCCAGCCTCTGGTAGGCCGACCCCAGCTTGTCGCGGGCCAGCACCGCCTCGGCGCGCTTCTCTTTCTGTTCCTCCACCACCTCGGGCGGCGCCTTGCTGAGGAAACCTTCGTTCGCGAGCTTCTTCTCGAACTTGGCGATTTCTCCGTCAAGGCGGGAGATTTCCTTCTGCAGGCGGGCCTTCTCCTGGGCAACGTCGATGAGGCTGGCGACGTTGACGAAGGCCGTGGCCTCGTCAACGACAAGCTGGATGGCTCCCTTGGCGACCGCGCGGGCGGCATCGGAACCCATTTCGACCACATCGAGCGTCGCCAAGCGGGCCAAGTGGACGATCAGGCCGTGATGAACCTCCATGCGTTGGCGGGTGGCCGGCGCAACGCCCGCCAGATAGACGGGAACCTCGGCGCCCGGCGGGACGCGCATCTCGGAGCGCACGGCGCGGATCTGCGAAACCAGGCGCACCACCCAGTCCATCTCGGCGGCCGCGTCGGCATCGATCAGACCGGCCCCGAAGGCCGGCCACGCCGAGGCGATCAGCATCGACGGACGATCCTCAGCTAACCGCCGCCACAGTTCCTCGGTGATGTAGGGCATGATCGGGTGCAGCAGATGCAGCAGCCGGTCCAATACCCAGGCGGTGGTGGCGCGCGTCTCGGCGCGGGCTTCGGTGTCCTCGTTCTCACCCTGAAGGATGGGCTTGGTGAACTCCAGGTACCAGTCGCAGAAGGTGCCCCACGTGAAATGGTAGAGCACCGAGGCGGCGTCGTTGAACCGGAACGCCTCGATCGCCGTCTCGACCTCGGCGGCGGTGGCGGCCAGCTTGCCGACGATCCAGCGATTGACCGTCTGCCGGCACGCCTTCGGATCGAAGCCGGCGACCGGCTGGCAGCCGTTCATCTCGCAGAAGCGCGCCGCGTTCCACAGCTTGGTCGCGAAGTTCCGGTACCCCTCGACCCGGCCTTCCGACATCCGCAAGTCGCGGCCCTGGACGGCGAGCGCCGTCAGGGTGAAACGCAGGGCGTCGGTTCCGTATTGCTTCATCAGGACCAGCGGGTCGATGACGTTGCCCTTGGATTTCGACATTTTCTGGCCCTTCTCGTCACGGACCAGGGCATGGATGTAGACGGTGTGAAAAGGCACCTCCCCCATGAAATGCAGGCCAGCCATCATCATGCGCGCGACCCAGAAGAAGATGATGTCGAAGCCGGTAACCAGCACGTCGGTCGGGTAGTAGCGCTTGACCTCCGGCGTGTCGTTGGGCCAACCCAGCGTCGAGAACGGCCACAGGGCGGATGAAAACCAAGTATCCAGCACATCGCCGTCGCGCCTGAGTTCGACCTTCTTTCCGTAATGCCTGTCCGCCGCGGCCTGTGCCTCCTCCTCGCTGGCTTCGACGAAGACCACGCCGTCCGGCCCGTACCAGGCCGGGACCTGATGACCCCACCAGATCTGGCGCGAGATGCACCACGGCTGGATGTTGTTCATCCACTCGAAGTAAGTATTTTCCCAGTGCTTGGGCACGAACCGGGTGCGGCCGTCCTTGACCGCCTCGATCGCGGGCTTGGCCAGAGTCTTGGCGTCCACGAACCATTGATCGGTCAGCCAGGGTTCGATCACGGCACCCGACCGGTCTCCATAGGGCATCATCATCAGGTTGTCCTCGATCTTCTCCAGAAGACCGAGGGTCGCCATCTCGCCGACGATGAGTTCGCGGGCCTCGAGCGCGGTCAGCCCGCGAAAGCGTTCCGGCGCATTGCCGTTGAGCCGCGCATTGTGATCCAGCACGTTGATCATTTCGAGATCGTGCCGGCGGCCCACCTCGAAGTCGTTGAAGTCGTGGGCCGGCGTGATCTTCACGGCGCCGGTCCCCTTCTCGGGGTTGGCATACTCGTCGGCAATGATCGGCATCGGCCGGTCGACGATGGGAAGGACGCATTTCGTGCCGACCAGGGCCCGGTAGCGGTCGTCGTCGGGATGGACGGCAACGGCGGTGTCGCCCAACATGGTCTCGGGCCGCGTGGTGCCGACCACGATGAAGCGCTCGGGCGCATCCGCCAGCGGATAGCGGAAGTACCACATCTTGCCGTGGACCTCGCGCTGCTCCACCTCAAGATCCGAGATGGCCGTGTGCAGGATCGGGTCCCAGTTGACCAGACGCTTGTCCTTATAGATCAGCCCCTGCTTGTAGAGGGTGACGAACACCTTGCGGACGGCGGCCGACAGTCCCTCGTCCATGGTGAAGCGCTCGCGGGCCCAATCGACCGACGTGCCGAGGCGCCGCATCTGGTGGGTGATGGTGCCGCCGGACTCGGCCTTCCATTCCCACACCCGTTCGATGAACTTGTCACGCCCGAGGTCGTGGCGAGTCTTGCCCTTGGCGGCGAGTTGACGTTCGACCACCATCTGGGTGGCGATCCCCGCATGGTCGGTCCCCGGCTGCCACAAAGCATCCCGGCCGCGCATGCGGTTGTAGCGGATCAGGATGTCTTGAATGGTGAAGTTCAGGGCATGTCCCATGTGCAGGCTGCCGGTGACATTCGGCGGCGGGATGACGATGGTGAACGGCTGGGCATCCGAGCCTGGCTGGCAGGAAAAAGCGCCGGAGCCTTCCCACAGGGAATAGATTTCTTGTTCGACCTCATCCGGCCGATAGGTCTTGTCGAGCATCGTTGACCGATCCTCTTTCTAGGTCGTGAACACAAAATTGGGCTCGCCCGGCACCCGCCTGGGCCGCTGGGTTTCCCGGGATCGGCGGTAGCGGGCCGGCGGGAAGCTCAGTCCTCGAGCTTCTCGGCCCGGTTTACCATCCGATCGATTTCCTTTTTGACGAGGCGCTCGATCAGGTAGGGAAGATTGCGATCAAGCCATTCCTTGAGCAACGGCCGCAGCATTCCCCGCACCATCGCCTCGAGCGTGATGCCGCGATCGCCGATAGCCAGTTCGCGCCGGTCCAGGATGGCCCGCGCCAAGTCGGAAAGGACATCGGTGGAGGCCCGCGCCGTCGGCCGCGAGATGATGGTCTCGTCGAACTCCCCCTTCGCCACCATCATCGACTCGGTCAGTTCCAGGACATCATCGGATTCCATCTGGAACTCGCTCAAGTCGGGGTCCGGGTCGGGCTCGGGTTCGGGTTCAAATACAGGTTCCGGTTCCGACGAAAAGACCGGTTCCGGTTCGAATTCCGGCTCCGGCTCGAATTCCGGCTCCGGTTCGGGTTCCGGCTCCGGTTCGGGCGCCGGCTTGGCAACCGGCCTGGGCACGTACACCGGCTCCGGCTCCGGCTCGGGTTCCGGCTTGGCCTTTGGTTTCGGCGGCGGCGGCGGGGCCGGGGCCTGGGCGGCAGCCTCTTCGTCCTCGGACAGGATGCGCCGGATGGAAGCAAGGATATCTTCCATCGACGGTTCTTGCTGGCCTTTTCCCGCCTGTCCGCCTTGTTCACTCATGTTACATTCTTCCGGTTGCAGGGGATCGCCGAAAACCTGGCCTCACTCGGCAGAGTGGGCATCGCCGCTACTGGTTCCGCCGAACCACTTGTCACGTACCTCCCGATAGTGCTCCTCGGGATCGTAGTACTCGACGGGAAGATCGAGGGCGCGGGCCGTCAAGGCGCCGCTGGCCGACTTCACCCCGTAGATGGCGACAATCTGATTGCGCTGAGCCCCAACCAGATTGACGCGGGAATCCAGCAGTTCCTGTTCCGCATCCAAGACGTCGAGGACCGTGCGCGACCCGACCGCCGCTTCCCGACGGACGCCGTCCAAGGCGATTTCGCTGGCCGTCACCTGCGAGCGAAACGCCTCGATGGCCGCACGGGCGGTAACCAGGGTCTCCCATTCACGCGTCACCGTCTCGATGGCGGCCCGCCGTTCCGCTTCCAGGTTTTGGCGGTTTTCCACCACCGTCTGGCGGGCGCTGCGCAACCGCGAATAGACCGCCCCCGACTGATAGAGCGGAACGCTGACGGATACCCTCGCTTCATAGGTCGTCAGCCGCGTATGCTCACCGACGGAATCGTAATCCTTCTCGGCGGTGCCGGACAGCGTGACGGACGGCAGAAGCTCGCCGCGCACTTCATTCACCCCGGCAGCCGAAGCCCGCTCGTTGAATCCTGCGGCCACCACATCGGGATTGCTCGCCAAGGCTTGGTTGACGGCCGCATTGGTATCGACGGGAACGTCGGCGGGCACCGGCGGCGCCTGAAGCCTGCCTGGCGCCTCGCCGACGATGTTGCGGTACTGGGCGCGGGAAACCTCGAGATCGCCTTCCCCCTGGATACGATCTGCGGTGGCGCCGGCCACCCGGGCCTCCGCCTGGTAGACGTCGGTGCGGGTCACCTCGCCCACCTGGAAACGATCCTCGGTCGCCTGGAGTTGGCGGCGCAGAACCTGTTCGTTGTTCACCCTGAGCTCGAGCACGGCCTGATCGCGAACCACGTTCATGAACGCGGTGACCGCATTGAGCATCACCGACTGTTCGGTCGAACTCAACCTGGCTCGCGCCGCCTCGACCGTGTTCTCGGCCCGCTGCGTCGCTGCGCCGGTGCGCCCGCCCTGATAGAGGGGTTGTTCGACGGTAATGTCCACCGAACGCGGGTCGCGGTGCTGGCCCTTGTCGGTACCGCTGCTGGACGGGCTGCGGATGGCTGACTTGCCATAGGAACCATTGACCGTTACCGTCGGGCGCCAGCCCGACAGGGCCTGCGGCACCTGCTCGTCGGTGGCGCGAAGAGCGGCCCGCGCGGCGGCCAACGATGGATTGTTGCTGTAAGCTGCGGCGAGTGCCTCTTCCAAGGTCTGTGCGGAAGCATCCGCACCGTGAAAGCCCGAGGCAATTGCCAGGCTGACAAGAATGGACGACCAGATTTTCATTATCCTGCGATTTCCTTAGTTCCCGCGCGCGACCAGTCTAACGGCGTCATTGCTGGAAGGCAAAGGAATCAAAATCCAAACGACGGGTCAATAGGAAGGCATGGCGGGGTCGACCGACCGCGCCCAGGCGTCGATGCCGCCGGCAAGGTTGACGGCATTGCCGAAGCCGTTCCGGCGCAGCCACGCCGCCACCTGATAACTGCGCATCCCATGGTGGCAGACAACGACGAGGGGTCGATCCCGCGGCAGGTCGGACAGCCGGGCCGGCAATTCGCGCATGGGGATGTTCAGACTGCCGTCGAAGGCACAGATGGCGACCTCCCACGGCTCGCGAACGTCCAGCACGGCATGGGATTGGCCGACGTCGCGCAGGCGCGCGAAAGCGGTAACATCAAGATCGAAGGACTGCTCTGAATCCATGGCTAGAACACGAACCCCGGCGCCGGCTCGAATCCTGGCAGCCATGGGATGGTGGCGTCGAACAACTCGCGACGGGTGATGACGTCTCCCTTGCGCACGATCAGCACCCCCCTGCCGACCGCCTGACTTTTCCTGACGGCAGCCACCAGGCGGCCTCCGTCGGCCAATTGCTCGACGAGCGCATCGGGGATTTCGCACACCGCGCCGTCGAGGACAATGACATCGAACGGCGCCTGCTTCGGGCACCCCTCCTTAAGTTCACCCTGCATAACGGCCACTGTGTCGATCCGGAGTTCGGCCAGGGTATTGGTCGCCGCCTGCACCAGCTTGGTGTCCGATTCGATGGCGACCACGGCACTGGCGAGGCGCGACAACACCGCCGCCGAATATCCCGTCGTGCATCCGATGATCAGGGCCACATCGGTCGCCTGAACGCTAGCGGCCTGCAACAGACGAGCCAGGACGCAAGGTTCCATCACGTAACGGCCATTGCCGAGCGGCAGATCCTCGTCCACGTAGGCAACGCCCTGCAACGCCTTGGGAAGGAAGGTCTCCCGGGGCAACTCGGACATCGCGGCGAGAACCTCCGGATCGTTGACCTGATTCGGCCGAATCTGGGACTTCACCATGCTCTGGCGAGCGATCGAAAAGTCCATCTCGAAACCCCCTTATCCTGCGGCAGCGCTGGCTCGACGGCTATATAATGCCCCTTGGCGCGCAACACAATGCCAGGCGCTTGACCGGCGCCGGCACAGAGTCTAAGGTCCCCTCCCCCGGAACGCCCGGCGGTTGACGTCGTGGCGTTTGTGGGGTGTTGTTTGTGCGTATGGCGCGGTGGCAGAGTGGCTATGCAGAGGCCTGCAAAGCCTTGTACGTCGGTTCGATTCCGGCCCGCGCCTCCATTTGATCCGGCGTAGCTCAGCTGGTAGAGCAAGCGGCTGTTAACCGCTCGGTCGTAGGTTCGAGTCCTACCGCCGGAGCCAATTCCGAAACCCCCTGCGACCAAGCATCGTCGCAGGGGGTTTTTCTTTCCCGCGTCCGGTGTCCTTCCAACGCCGTTTACAACTTGCATAACTTTTCCTTGAATTTTGCCTAAATATCGGTCAATGCAGGAGAACCCTTGGCTTTTCTCGCTGGGAGGGGGAAGAGATGCCTATTTTTTGGTCATTTATATGCCGTTCTATGGTTGCAACAAGTACGGCAGCCTGCCTTTTCGTTCCCGTCGATGCCCTTGCCCAGGTCGCCGCGCCCACTATCAGCGATGGCGACACTGCCTGGCTTCTGACGTCGACCGCACTCGTACTTTTCATGACGGTTCCCGGGTTGGCATTATTTTACGGGGGGCTGGTCCGGGCCCAGAACGTTCTTTCCGTTCTTATGCAATGCTTCGCCGTCAGTTGCCTCGCCGCCGTTCTCTGGCTTGCCGGCGTCTACAGCCTTTCGTTCGATAATGGCGGCGGCGCCGAAAGGTGGATCGGCGGCATGGGCAAGGCGCTGTTGAACGGTGTCGGGGCTGATTCCGTCAGCGGCAGCATCCCGGAAACGCTGTTCTTCATGTTCCAGATGACGTTCGCGATCATCACACCCGGCTTGATCATCGGAGCTTATGTCGAGCGCATCCGCTTTCCTGCCGTACTCATGTTCAGTGGGCTGTGGTTGATTCTCGTGTACGCCCCGGTGACCCACTGGGTATGGGGCGGCGGCTGGCTGGCCGACATGGGCGTTCGCGATTTTGCCGGCGGCCTAGTCGTCCACGTGACGGCGGGCTGTTCCGCCCTCGTCGTCGTCGCCATGCTCGGCAATCGGCGAGGATTTCCCAACGACGTCAAGCCGCCTCACAACCCCGGCATGACGATGATCGGTGCGTCCATGCTGTGGGTCGGATGGTTCGGTTTCAACGCCGGCAGCGCGTTGGCCGCCAATGGAAGCGCCGCCATGGCGATGACGGTGACGCAGATTTCCGCGGCCTCGGCCTCGTTGGCGTGGATGACGATAGAATGGATCAGGTTCGGCAAACCGAGCATGGTCGGACTGGTGACCGGGACCATCGCCGGGTTGGCGACCATCACGCCGGCCTCGGGCTTCGTCGGCCCGGCCGGCGCTTTGATCATCGGCGTCATCGCCGGAGTGGTCTGCTTCGGCGCCGTACAAGTCGTCAAGCCGATCTTCAAGCTGGACGACACCCTGGACGTGTTCGCCGTACACGGCATGGGCGGCATCGTCGGCACCCTGCTTACCGGAGCCCTGGCCGTTCCCTTCTTGGGTGGCGTCGGCCTGCCGGAAGGCATGACCGTCGGACAATCCGTCTGGACCCAGGTCGTCGGCATCGCCGCCACCGCCGCATGGGCGGTGGCCGTCAGTTTTGTTATCCTCAAGGCGGTCGACGCGACGGTCGGACTTCGGGTGAGTGACGAGGAGGAGTTCGAGGGCCTGGACATCAGCACTCACGGCGAACGCGGCTACGAGATCTGACCCGCGCGTGCCGCAGCGAAGAGGAGATCCTCCATGAAAATGATCATCGCGATTCTCAAGCCCTACAAGCTGGACGTGGTCCGCGACGCGCTGACCGCGATTGGCGTGCAGGGGATGACGGCCACCGAGGTCAAAGGCTTCGGCCGCCAGAAGGGCCAGACCGAAATCTACCGGGGCGCCGAGTATCAGGTCAGCTTCATGCCCAAGGTGAAGGTCGAGATCGTGGTTGGCGACGACATGGCTGAGCGGGTCGTCGATGTCGTCCGCGAAACCGCCGCGACGGGCCAGATCGGGGATGGAAAAATTTTCGTCCTCGATTTGTCGCAAGCCGTGCGAATTCGGACTGGCGAAACCGGTGTCGACGCGCTATAGGGAAGCCGATTTTGATCCGGCGTAGCTCAGCTGGTAGAGCAAGCGGCTGTTAACCGCTCGGTCGTAGGTTCGAGTCCTACCGCCGGAGCCAATTGCAAAGGAGGGTCAGCCGTGAAGGCTGGCCCTCCTTTGGTTATTCATGGAGACGGGGAGACGGCTGCTGCCGCCCCGCCGCCGGCGAAACTGAAGCCGTTAACGCCCAGTTTCTCGACCTCGCGCATCGCCGCGGCGGCGGCCTGAAGCAACGCTTCAGGACTCTCGGCATCGTCGGGGAAGAAGGCAATGCCCAGGTTGGCCTCGACGGTAACCTCTTCGTCAGCCAGCATGATCGGAAGGCCGACCGCTTCGACGATCTCGTTGGCCACCCGTGCAGCGGCGTGTGGGCTCGGCAGATCGCCCAGGATGACGATGAACTCGTCACCTCCGATACGCGCCACCGTGTCCGTCTGGCGAATGACCGTGGCGAGCCGGCTGGACACCTCTTTCAGCACCAAATCCCCGGCGTCGCGCCCCAGCGATTCACCGATGGCCTGAAAGCCGTCGAGATTGATCGAAAGGACTGCCGTCGGCCGCCCGCTGCGATGCGATCGGATCAGACTCCGGGTCAACCGGTCGAGGAACAGAGCTTGGTTGGGCAGGTTGGTCAGGGAGTCGTGGCCGGACAGGTGGTGAATGGAAGTTTCCGTCCGCTCCCGCCGCCCGTCATTGAGGTTCGATCGCCGTCGCATCCAGGCGACCGCGCCGATTCCCGCGCCCCAAAGAACCCCATGCACCAAGCCTGTCATGACCAGGAAGGCCGCTTCTTTCTCGGCGCCATCGCTCCAATGGATGGCTCCTTCCAGGGAAGCCGCCACGAGGCCGGTCCAGGCCAGGGCAAGCATCCAATTGGACAGGGAGGAATGGCGTCGCAGAAGCGAACCCACTTTGGCAACAGCCGGATTCATCATCATTTGCTCGATACCGTCAGAAAATGCACGAGGGAATGATGCCATTCCTCTGTATCGCGTTGATGGCAAAAACCCGGATTATTGTTTCCCGACGGTAACACCGTATGACATTGCCTGCCGTTCGTCGGCAGCGTCAGTTCAGGAAGATTCGGAAGTCGCCTCGTCGCGCTTCGGCAACGGCTCGAACTGCTTGGCTACATAATAGATTCGCTGGGCAACGGTTACCGCCGTCAGCACCGCGAGCAGGACGATAGTATGCTCCAACAGCCCGAAAAGCAGGCCGAGGGTCAGCAGGATGACTCGCTCCGCCCGGGTCAACAGCCCGACCTTACACTTTCCACCCAACCCCTCGGCGCGAGCGCGGACATAGCTGACCAGGAGCGAGCCCAGGAGGGCCAGCACCACCACGGCGGCAAGAACGCTCTCGCCGTCGATGGCGAACCGATAGGTGATAGCGGCAAACACCACGCCTTCCGAGATGCGGTCCACCGTCGAATCGAAAAAGGCGCCGAACTTCGTGGCGCGGCCGGTCACGCGCGCCAATGTGCCGTCCATCAAGTCCAGACAACCGGCAAGGATGTAAATGACTCCTGCCACGACCAAGTCACCGGTGGCGACGCAAACCGCCGCCACCACGTTCAATGCGAATCCGGCCGTCGACACCTGATTCGGGGTGACCTTGAGACGAGCCAGCAAACGGGCCAGCGGGGCCGCCATCTTTTCCAGGACGTCGCGCACCCACTCGCGGGTTCGATACAATCCGGACTCGATCGATTCGTAGCGCACGTTCCGCCTTTCTCCGCCAACCGCACGGACAATACCATTGCCGGCTGGATCCGCCGAACATTCGGGCCGATTGCCCCCCAAAGCCTATTGTGCCCCGGCAACTGCCGATAAATCAAAGCTTTGTGTGGGTACTTTTCAACGGGGCGGTGCACGATATTGCCGGCGGGACGATTGACGGAACCTTGCTCGAGGAGGCACAAAGGGGCGAAAGTCCCCCGCACCGTGCCCATGGCCGGCCCGGCGTCCCGGCGGAAAGGCGACGAAGAAGGGAGAGACCCCGTGAGCGCAATGCAGGTCGAGATCGGTGAACGGACGGCGTTCTCGAAGACCGTCACCGACGCCGATATCGCCCTTTTCTCGGCCATCAGCGGCGACTTCGATCCCGTCCATGTGGACGATGAATATGCGCGGAAAACACCGTTCGGGCGCCGCATTGCCCACGGCATCTTCGTGATGGGCCTGTTGTCGGCCGCCGAATCCGAGATGTCGCGGCGGATTGTTGGCCGCGGAAGTTCATTGAAGCCGGTCTCGCTGGGCTATGATCGCGTCCGCTTCATCAAGCCGGTCTTCGTCGGTGACACCCTGACCGCGGCCTATACCATCGCAGCTCTCGATCCGGAAAAAATGCGCTCGACGGGAAAGTGCGAGGTCACCAACCAGAAGGGTGAACTTTGTCTCGTCGGTGAACACATCATGAAATGGGTCTGACGCCGAAAGCCAAGACACATGAGGAAGAATCAATGACGCAGAAACTGATCCGGGCTTATGAAAACAAGAACCAGTCGATCCTGGCCGGCGGCAGCGCGCCCGTGCCCCACACCTATTTCAACCTGGTAAAGCTGGCCAAGGGACAATCGTTCCGGCTGTCCCTGCCCGGCTACGAGACCATGTCCGTGGTGCTGTCCGGAAACGTCGACATTGCCGTCGACGGATCGACCTTTCCGGCGGTCGGACAGCGGCCGGACATTTGGTCCGGGCAAGCCGATTCCGTGTACGGCGGAAGCGGCGCCGACATCGTCATTCGTGCCAATACGGACGACACCGAAGTGGCCATCGCCGGTGGCGCCTGCGAAACCAAGTTCGCCCCCTTCCGGGTGACGCCCGACGAGATCGACATGGTCGACGTCGGCTCGCCCGAAACCCACTGTCACCGACGGATCTTCCACGTTCTTGGACAGAACGGCGCCGGTCGGGCCGGCAACCTTCTGGTCAGTGAACTTCTGTGCGACGACGGCAACTGGTCGGGCTACCCGCCCCACAAGCATGACACGCAGGCGGATGGCGAAACGGCCCACGAGGAGGTCTACCACTACCGCTTCCGCCCGGCCAACGGCTTCGGGGCGCAGTACTGGTTCACCGACCAGGCCGGAGAGCGCACCGTCCACATGACCCGCAACGGCGACACCTTCGCGTTCAGCAGCGGATACCATCCGACGGTGACGTCACCGGGCCACCAGGAATATATCTTCACCATTCTGGTCGGCATCGAGCAACGGTCCCTGGTCCAGAACTTCAAGCAGGAATACCGCCATCTGATGGGCCTGTTCCCCGGCGTCCAGGCCATGGTCGACAAATTCAAATAAGACGCGCGACGAGCCGAGACGAATAGGGAACAGAAATGAAATTCGACGAAATCGACGTCCCGCTGCAGGTCAGGACGACCAACCCCTTCCCCGACATGGTCGACGTCGAGCAGCGCTTCACCCGCGACCATGTGGCCGACGTCGAGGGAGCCGTTCGCGCCGAAATGCAAAAACTGGCGGGCGCGTCCCTTGCCGGCAAGCGGATTGCCGTTGCCGCCGGCAGCCGGGGGATCGCAGCCATCGACCGCGTGGTGCGCACCACCATCGAGCAGTTGAAGGCTTTCGGAGCCGATCCCTTCATCGTGCCGGCCATGGCCAGCCACGGCGGTGCCACCGCCGAGGGCCAGATCGGTGTGTTGGCCGACCTCGGCATCACGGAAAAGGCCATGGGCGCGCCCATCCGCGCGTCGATGGAAGTGGTCGAGATCGGCAAACTGGAAGACGGCATGCCGATCTTCTTCGACAAGATCGCCAGCCAGTCCGACGGTGTGGTGCTGTGCTGCCGCGTCAAGCCCCACACCGACTTCCGCGGCGAATGGGAAAGCGGGCTTTACAAGATGCTGGCCATCGGGCTCGGCAAGCATCGCGGCGCCGTGGAAATCCATTCCCATGGCTTCACCCATTTCCATCACCTGATTCCGCAGGTCGGCCGCGTCACGCTTCAGAAAATGCCCATCCTGTTCGCCGTCGCCGTCGTCGAGAACGCCTATCATCAGGTGCTCAAGATCGAGGGCGTGCCGGCCGCTGGCTTCGAGGAGCGGGACAAGGCGCTCCAGGTGATCGCCAAGCAGCATTTCGCCCGCATCCTGGTGCCACGCATCGACGTGCTGGTGGTCGACGAATTGGGCAAGGACGTCAGTGGCTCGGGCATGGACCCCAACGTGACCGGACGGTGCGGGTCGCCCGGTGTCGACTTCGGCGTGGCGCCGATCCATCGCATCGTCGTGCGCGACCTCACCGAAGCCACCCACGGCAACGCCTGCGGCCTGGGGCTGGCCGACCTGACGACGCGGCGCTGCGCCGAAAAGATCGATTTCGTCAAAACCTACACCAACCTGATCACCGCGACCGTGCTCGAACCGGCCAAGCTTCCGATCGTCATGCGCGACGACCGCGAAGCCATCACGGTGGCGATCATCACCTGCAACAACGTGACCACCGAGACCATCCGGGTGGTCCGCATCAAGAACACGACGGAGTTGACCCGCATCCAGGTATCGGCGGCCGTGCTGGCCGACATTGCCGGGCGCGATGACCTCAAGGTCTTGGGCGCCCCCGCGCCCATGCGCTTCGGCGCCGACAACCGCCTGATTTGACCGAGACGCGGCGAAACTGCCGCCAGGGAAGGAAACCATCGATGTCCAAGGACTTGTTCGATCTCTATGGAAAGGTCGCCCTCATCACCGGCTCCGCGCGGGGCATCGGCTTCGTGCTGGCCGGGGGTCTGGCCAAGGCGGGGGCGACCGTCATCCTCAACGACATCGACCCGGCGGCGCTGGACGCCGGGGTGGGCAAGCTTAGGAGCGAAGATCTCAACGCCCACGGCGTTTCCTTCGACGTCACCAAGACCGACGCCGTCAATGCCGGCATCGCCGACGCCGAAAGCCGTTTCGGGCAGATCGACATCCTGGTCAACAACGCCGGCATCCAACGCCGCTATCCGCTGGAGGACTTTCCCGACGCCGAGTGGCAGGCCGTGCTGGACATCGACCTGACGGCGCCGTTCGTGGTGTCGCGGGCCGTCGTCAAGGGGATGATTGCGCGCAAGGCCGGCAAGATCATCAACATCTGCTCGCTCCAAAGCACCGTGACCCGCCCCACCATCGCGGCGTACACGGCGGCCAAGGGCGGTCTGGCCCTGCTGACCAAGTCGATGGCGGTGGAATGGGCCAAGCACAACATCCAGACCAACGGCATCGGCCCCGGCTACTTCAAGACCGAAATGACCGAGCGGTTGTGGAAGGACGTCGACTTCGACGCCTGGCTTTGCGGGCGCGTTCCCGCTGCCCGCTGGGGGGACCCGCAGGAATTGGTGGGGACCGCCGTATTCCTCGCTTCGGCGGCGTCGAGCTACGTCAACGGCCAGGTGATCTACGTGGAAGGCGGCCTGCTTGCCAGCATGTAGGGCTCAGGAATCGCGGGCGCCGTTGACCCCGTCCTCCAGCCGGCGGACGAGGTCCGGCCAGCCGTAGGCCGTTTCCCTAAGGACGGTTCCCCACAGCGGTTCGTTGCGTTCGGCTACCCGCCGCCCGCCCATCGCCTCGTAGAAGTAGCGGGCCGGGTTGGCCGACAACACCCATACCACGGCCGCCGCGAATCCTTTTTCCTTAAGGGTGCCGAGCCCGGCTTCGAGGAGGGCGCGGCCGATGCCCCGCCCTTGAAAATCGTCGGAAATATAAAGCGTGTGAATCTCGCCGTCGAACGGCAGCGGTCCACAGCGGCTGGGGCCGACTCCGACGAAACCGACGACACCGGCGTCGCCCAGTTCCGCGACAAGAATCCGCCTGCCTCCCCGCATCCCGATCTCGCGCCGCCAAGCCAGCGACTGGCGTACTTGGGACATCTGCGTCAGCACCCGGTCGGGCACCACACCGGCATAGACCGAACGCCAAGTCTCTACATAGATGCGCGCCACCGCCGCAGCGTCATCAGGTTTTGCCGGACGAACCCGAACCATGATGGCTCTCCTCGTCTTCACGGCTCATCGGAGACACATCGCCCCCGACTATGGATATAGGTACGCTCCACCCGCCATCGTCGACTGCCGGACAAAAAAATACGGCCTCCCGGAATTGGCAATCCAAAGCTTTATTGCGAAATGAATCTTCAATCCGCGAAATTCGGTTGATCGGCACTGCGTCACTTTTCGCGAGAAATCAGGCGGTCTCCCCAACGATTGATCGGTGTGGATCGGCGGTCATGACATTCATTCAAAGATAGACCGCAGCACAGTTCCACATGGTGGGACCATACCAGAATGCGGAAACTATGGATTGCGTCCCAAGGAGTGACGTTGTATGAAAACGCCGCAATGAAACGCCCCCCTTGGCGGGATCTGAAGTGGGCGCCCCTGTATAGTGCAGGCAGGGTGAAGCTCGGTTTGATTCCCTGATCCATGGATCCCGCAAAAGGTGCGACCGCAACGGTCGCGCTCGGGCCCTGGCAAAAAAAACGAAGGCCATCCATGTCCACAAGAAATCTCGACAAACTGTTCAATCCCAGTTCAGTCGCCGTCATCGGTGCGTCCAATCGCCCCGGTGCCGTCGGTGCGCTGGTCATGCGCAATCTCCTGCTCGGCGGCTTTGACGGCCCTATCATGCCGGTCAATCCTCGCCGCCAATCGGTCAGCGGCGTCCTCACCTATCCGAGTGTCAAGGACCTGCCGATGGCCCCAGAGCTAGCCGTCATCTGTACCCCTCCGCAGACCGTTCCCGGCGTCATCGAGGAACTCGGCGCGCTCGGCACCCAGGCCGCCATCGTGCTGACCGCCGGACTGGCTCTAGAAAAGGACAAGGAAGGTCACGTCCTCCAGGAGGTGATGGCCGCCAATGCCCGCCGCCACGGCTTGCGCATTCTGGGCCCCAATTGCCTGGGACTGCTGGTCCCGGGGATTGGCCTCAACGCCAGCTTTTCGCATCTTCCCGCCCTGCCCGGTCGCATCGCCTTCGTGTCGCAATCAGGGGCGCTCTGTACCGCCGTTCTCGACTGGGCGCGTACCCACGACATCGGGTTCTCCCACTTCATCTCGGTGGGCGACACCGTCGACATCGATTTCGGCGACATCATCGATTTCCTGGGAAGCGATCCGCACACCCGCGCCATCCTGCTCTACATCGAATCCATCAAGGAGCGGCGCAACTTCATGTCGGCGGCCCGCGCCGCGGCCCGCAACAAGCCCATTCTCGTCATCAAATCTGGCCGGGTTGCCGAAGGCGCCAAGGCGGCAGCCTCGCACACCGGCGCCCTCGCGGGCGCCGATGATGTTTATGACGCCGCCATCAGCCGGGCTGGCATGCTGCGTGTGTATTCCATCGACGAACTGTTCGCGGCCAGCGAAACCTTGGCCCGTTCCCGCCCGCTGAAGGGCGAACGCCTGGTCATCATGACCAACGGCGGCGGCGCAGGCGTGCTTGCCGTCGACGCCCTGATCCAGGGCGGCGGCACCCTGGCCGAGTTGTCGGCCGAAACACTGGCAAAGCTCAACGCAGTGCTGCCCGACACATGGTCCCACTCCAACCCCGTCGACATCATCGGCGACGCCCCCGGAGAGCGCTATTCGGCCACCCTGGACATCCTGTGCAAGGCGCCCGAAGTCGACGCCATTCTGGCCATGCATTGCCCGACGGCCACCGCGTCGAGCACCGAGGCGGCGCAAGCCATCGTCGACACCGCCAAGAAAAATCAGTCCAACATCCTGAGCAGTTGGATCGGCGGCCAGGTCGTCGCCGAGGCGCGCCGCATGTTCCGGGACGCCGGCATCGCGACCTATGAAACGCCCGAGGGAGCCGTTCAGGCGTTCATGCACATGGTCCGCTACCGGCGCAACCAGGAACTCCTGACGCAGACCCCGCCTTCGGCACCGACCGACTTCACGCCCGATACCGAATTCGTGCGCGGCCTGATCAAGCAGGTCATGTCCGAAAAGCGGGAAATGATGAGCGAGGCCGAGGCGAAGGCAGTCGTCGCCGCCTACGGCATTCCCACGGTGCGCACCGAAATCGTGAAGACGCCGGAAGAAGCGGCGAAGAAGGCCGCGGAGATCGGCTTTCCCGTCGCCCTCAAGATCCTTTCGCCAGACATCACCCACAAGTCGGACGCCGGCGGGGTGCGGCTCTTCCTCGACACCGCCGATGTCGTGCTGAGCGAAGCCCGGACGATGCTGGAAAAGATCGGCAAGGCCTTCCCCAAGGCCAAGCTGGAAGGCTTTACCGTCCAGCAGATGGCGGTTCGGCCGCGAGCCCACGAGTTGATCGTCGGCACCACCACCGACAACATCTTCGGCCCCACCATCCTGTTCGGCCACGGCGGTACCGCCGTCGAGGTGATCGGGGACCGCGCCGTCGCGTTGCCGCCGCTCAACATGGCCTTGGCGGGCGAGCTCATATCGCGGACCCGCATCTATAAGCTGATGAAAGGCTATCGCGACCGGCCGGCCGCCGACATCGATGCGGTCAAGATGGTCCTGCTGCAGATTTCGCAGCTGATCATCGACTTCCCCGAGATCGCCGAGCTCGACATAAATCCGCTGTTCGCCGACGAGAAGGGCGTGCTGGCGGTCGACGCCAGGATCCGGGTCCGTCCGGTTCCCGCCGAGGAAGGCAAGCGTCTGGCCATCCGCCCCTATCCGAAGAACCTTGAGGAGGAATTCCCCCTCAACGATGGGCGCAAGACGCTGTTGCGTCCCATCCGCCCGGAGGACGAACCGGAGCACTACGACTTCGTTTCCAAACTGACGCCCGAGGACATCCGGTTCCGCTTCTTCGGTACCGTCCGCCAACTTCCCCATTCGGAGATGGCCCGCCTCACCCAAATCAACTACGACCGCGAGATGGCCTTCATCGCCAGCACTCCCAAGAAGGACGGACCGGGCCGCGAAACCCTTGCCGTGGTCCGCACGGTCACCGATCCCAACAACGAGCGGGCCGAGTTTGCCATCTGCGTACGTTCGGATCTCCAGGACATGGGCATGGGCTCCAAGCTTCTCGACAAAATGATCAAGTACTGTCGCGAGCGGGGCACCAAATGGATGGTCGGCCAAGTGCTGGAGGATAACCGCAAGATGCTCCAGCTTTCGGCCTCGAAAGGCTTCAGCCGGAAACGCATTCCCAACGACGGCGTCTTCGAGGTGAAGCTGGAACTCCAGCAGAAGTAGCCCGATCGGCCGTCTTTCAGATGGCAATCGCCCAGCCGGTCAATCACCGGCTGGGCGATTTTCTTTTCCGAGATAGAGAGTCCAATTGGACAGAGTCCAGAGAGTCTATTTGGACACGGCGGTGAAAACACCGTCCCAGCCGGAGCCGGGAGGGTTCGCCTCATATTCGCGCACGCGCGCCTCATAGAGATCGTAAACCCCGCCCAGGTTATGGCCATCACAGCATTTCCGGCAGCCGTCGATCTGGGCGAGCGCCTCCTGCCATCGCTGGCCGCGATAGGCTTCCAGCATCGCGGCGTGCCGGCCGCTCAAGGCTTGGAAGGCCTCGCTCTCGCGAACGGACTGATCGCCGAGCAGCGTGTGGATGCGGACCGCCGCCGTCTTGCCCTTGACCTTGACGAGGTCGAGTTCCAGGGCCGCCAGGTCGGGCGCCTTGCGCCAGGTATTGTCGCCGATGATGATATCCACCGCGTAGGTCTTGCACTGCCCTTCGAGGCGCGATGCCAGATTCACTTGGTCGCCCAGCACCGAATAGTCGAAACGCTGGTCGGACCCCATGTTGCCGACCACCACGTCGCCCGAATTGATGCCGATGCCGATCTTCAATGGCAGGTGCGGACGTCCTTCCGCTTGGGCCTCCGCCGCGAGGCGTTGGTTGAGCGGGACCATTTCGGCATTCATGGCGAGCGCCGCGAGACAGGCGTGGCGGGCGTGCTCGGCATCGTCCAGCGGGGCGTTCCAGAAGGCCATGATGCAATCGCCCATGTATTTGTCGACGGTGCCCTGGCGGGTGAGGATAATGTCGGTCAAGGGCGTCAGCAGCTTGTTGATCAGCCGGGTCAGCCCTTCGGCGTCGAACTGTTCCGAGATGGTGGTGAAGCCGCGCACGTCGCAGAACAGCATGGTCATGTCGCGCTTTTCGCCGCCCAGGGTAAGCTGCGACGGATTTTCGGCCAGCTTCTCGACCATGGCCGGCGAAAGATAATGGGCAAAGGCGTTGCGCACCTGCCGCCTTCCCGCCTCCTCGCGGGCATATCCGCTGTAGGTCAAAAGGACATAGAGAACCATCATCGAGGCCACGGCAAAGCCGGTGTCGAACAGGATCTTCTGCTCGGCAAACAGGTACCACGACGTGCCGAGCGCCGAGCCTGCCATGACCAGGAACAGGACCATGGTCCAGCGCGCGCCGACCGCCGGCACCAGCCAGATGATCAGCAGGCCGCCGAACAGGATCAGCGCCAGCTCCGCACCGTTGATGTAGTTGGGTCTCGACAGGAAGTTGCCGGTCAGTACGGCTTCGATCAGCTGGGCATGGACCTCGACGCCGGGCATGACCTCCTCGGTCGGCGTTGAGCGAATGTCGAGCAGTCCGACCGCCGACGTACCGATGATGGTCAGCTTGCCGCGGATCAGGTTGGCGTCGGCGGTCCCGGCGAGTACGTCGCGGGCCGACACGTACTTCGCCTTGTCGCTCTTCGAGAAGTATGGCCACACACGGCCGCGGCTGTCGGTGCCGATCCTGAGGCCATTCGGCGGGAAGGCTGCTTTGGACGCGATGCCGATGCCGACAACCCCGGCCTCGTTGGTTTCGACCAGCAGCGTGGGGCGCTGGAAGGCGACGCGAAGCATCTCGATCGCCAGCGACGGGTAAAGCTCGCCCTGATGGCTGAAGAGCGTCGGGACACGCCGGACGATGCCGTCGGGCTCGCCCGCCAGCGAGAAGATACCATGTCCGGCCGCAGCCTTCTCGATGACCGGCACGTTGCGCACGAGCGAAGGGTAGTCCTCGACGAGGCTGTGAGGCTTGGGGCCCTTCAGCGCGATCGACTTGCGCACCGGCGGTGTCGCGTCGGCCTGCTTCTCTTCGCGAAAGCCGGCCTGTCCCAGCACCACCCGACCTCGCTTGATGGCATCGGCGAAGGCGGCGTCGTTCCCCGGCAACTTGCGCAGCCTCTCACGGCTCTCCTCGTCCAGGCCGGCAATGGAATCCGCAATGGTCAGCGGATTCATGCGGTCGGGCTCGGGGAAGACCATGTCGAAGGCCACCAGTACCGCCCCCATCTGGGTCAGTTTGCTCACCAACCGGGCGATGATGTTGCGCGGCCATGGCCACTGCCCCACCTCGGAAAGGCTGTTCTCATCAAGATCGATGATGGTGACCGGCTTGTTTTGGGGTGGCGGAATCGTCCGCGGCGACATCCGCTGATAGAAGTCGAAGGTCTTCGTCTGGGCAAGTTGCAGCGGATAAGGACTGGACATAAAGAATGCCAGAAACGCTCCCAGCAGGCCCAAACTGATCAATCTGTCCACGCTGAAGATCCGGCGAAGGCGCGATCGGCTGCCCTTGTTTTTGCCTTTCCGCCGTCGATCGGACTCACCTTCCGGCATGCCCCGTCGCCCCCCTGCCCCAACTGCCGAAACGGCCGGCTTTCGGCCGCTTTACTAGACTGTTCCCGGGCATACAGGTCAACACCGATCTCGCTGGCGTTTGCCGTCCGAACGCCCCGCTTTATCGACATAACCCTATTATTTTGTTGATAATGTCCGCCCGCCGATGGTATCCACATCATTGTGGCGTTGGGGATTCTCATAGGGCTTACAATCAGATAGCGATTTTTTTTCACTGATACGTTACGGAGAAAACGCTTGGTCGCGAGCGCGTCCTCGACCAAAAGTTGGCTCCGGTCGTTCATGAAACCGATCGCGCCGGTGTTCCGCGAAGTGTTGGCGATGTCCTTTTTCGTCAACGCGTTGGCTCTCGCGGTTCCGGTGTTTACGATGCAGGTGTACGACCGGGTTGTCTATCATGCGGGCATCAGCACCCTCGAAGGGCTGGTCCTGGGCATGCTGTTCGTGCTTGCCTTCGACTATGTCCTGCGCCAATCGCGGTCCCGCATCCTTCAACGGGTGGCTCTGCGGGTCGACGTCTCGGTCGGGCAGCTGGTTTTCGACAAGTTCATGGCGCTGCCGCTCAAGACCCTCGAGTCCAAGCCCGGCGCCTATTGGCAGACCCTGTTCAGGGACGTCGACGTCGTTCGCAACACATTGTCCGGCGCCTCGGCGGTTCTTGTGGCCGACCTGCCCTTTGCCATTCTCTTCCTTGGCGTTATTTTCGTCGTCGCCCCGGCCATCGCCTGGGTGCTGCTGATCCTGCTCCCGATCTTCGTGTTCGTGGCTTGGCGATCCGGCAACGTCGTGGCCAGCGCCAACGACGAGGAACGCGACGCCTCGCAATCCCGGGACAGCCTGATCGCCGAGATGATTGCCGGGCGCGCCACCATCAAGGCGCTGGCGCTTGATCGCGCCATCCGGCCGGTCTGGGAAGAGCGTCACGCCCAAAACATCGAGCGGGCGATCGCCCGCGGCGGCAAGACGGACACCTACAGTAACCTGGGTGCCGCCCTGACGATGGTGACCACCGTCTGCCTGACGGCTGTCGGGGCCATCGCCATTATCGATCAGCGCCTGACCATCGGCGGGCTGATCGCCACCAACATGCTGTCCGGGCGCCTCATTGGGCCGCTCAACCAGCTGGTCAACCAATGGCGGACCTATTCGAGCTTCAAGCAGGCAGTGGACCGCCTTGGCCAGCTTTTCGCGGAGCCCGGCGAGCGTCTGGAAACCGACATCAAGATGGACAGGCCGCGCGGCGAGATTGCCGTCGAGAACGTAACGTTCGCATATGACGAAGGCTCGGCTGCCGTCGTCGACAATGTTTCCTTCAAGATCGCTCAGGGCGCCGTCAACGCCCTGGTCGGGCGCAACGGCAGTGGCAAGACCACCCTTCTGAAGATCCTGCAGGGCCTCTATGTGCCCACGACCGGACGCATCCTGTTGGACGGCGCCGACATCAGCCAGTTTTCCCGTTCCGAGCTGGCGACCTGGATCGGCTATGTTCCCCAGGAGAACGTGCTGTTCGCGGGGACGGTCCGCGACAACATCGCGCACCGCATCCCCGACGCCCCCGACGAGGAAATCATCCGGGCCGCCAAGGCCGCGGGAATCCATCAGTTCATCATCGACCAACCTGACGGCTACGCCACCGAGATCGGCGAGGCCGGCCAGCGGCTGTCCGGTGGCCAGCGCCAGCGCATCTCGATCGCCCGCGCGCTCGTCGGTCATCCCCCTGTCCTGCTGCTCGACGAACCGTCGAGCAGCCTCGACCGCCAGGCCGAGCACGACCTCCGCAAAACCCTGGAAGAGATCGGCCGCGCCTGTACGGTCGTCATCGTCACGCACAGCCCCATCCTGTTGTCGGCCTGTCGCGACCTGTTCGCCCTCGACCGCGGTCGCTTGGCCCTGGCAGGCCCGGCCCAGGAAATTCTCCCGCGTCTGTTCGGAGCCGGGGCACGGGCCGCGGCGATCCCGCCTGCCACGGGCGGCCAGCGTATGGCCGAGAAAGCGGCGGTTCCGGCCGGCGACCGAACCCTAAGCCCCGGCGACCTCATGGCTGCGCAGGCGGCTCACCCCCCAAGGCTGGCCCCCAATGCGATGGAAGAGATTGTCCCCTTGCCCGGCGCACCCTCCGGCACGAAACCCCTTTTGCGGGTGGCTCCGGCAGGACGCCCCCGTTTGACCGTCACGGAAGGGGGGAGGAAAGCGACCGGAACGAACGGCATGGCCCCCACGCCGGAGGCGGGCGATATCGGTGAGGCATGAGTCGTCTCGACCACCTCATGGACAGCCATCCGTTGCCAACATGGCGGACGCTCGCTTGGCCGGTGATGATCCTCTTGGGCGCGCTGATCGTCTGGTCGAACTACTTTGAGCTCGACGAGGTTTCGATCGCCACCGGCGAGGTGATCCCGCGTGGCAACATCAAGGTCATCCAGCACCTCGAAGGCGGCATCGTCCAGGCCATCCATGTCGAGGACGGAGAAGTCGTCAGGGAGGGCCAGCCTCTCTTGCAACTGGGCCTGGGCGCCGGCGGCGTCAATCGCGAGGAACTGGAAACCCGGCTGGACAGCGATCTGCTGGTCAAGGCGCGCCTCGAGGCCGAGACGCAGGGCAAGCCGCTGGTTATCCCGGAGGACTTGCAGAGCAGGCGCCCCATCCAGGCGGTCGCCGAGCAACGTTCTTACGTGGCGCGCCAACAGCAATTGGACGCGAAAGTCGGCGTCCAGCTTCAACTCATCCGCCAGCGCGAACTGGAAGTAGAAGAATACAATGCGCGAATGCGGGCGCTCCAGGATCGCAAGCGCGAACTGAGTTCGCCGGCAGGATCGCTGCAACAGCAGGCCCGCCAGAAAGAACTGGAAATCAAGGAGTTGGAAACCCAGCGGACGACCGCGACCAACAATCTGAAGCTTCTCAGGGAACGGTTCGCGATGTCGACCAAACTGGTCACCGACGGCCTGATCTCGAAAATGGACCACCTGCAGCTCGAAAGCGAGGTCAAGAGCCTGGAAGGACAAATCGAAGGCTTGAACCAGTCGATCCCGCGAGCCCGGGCGGCCCTCGAAGAGGTTAGGGGCATCCTCAAGGAACAGATCGAATCCATCGTCTCCGACATTAACTCTCTGACTCCGTCGATCTCGCGCGCCCAGGCCGCCGTCTCCGAAGCCCAACAGCGGGTCGGCGAGGAACAAATCCGATTCCGGCGGGAGGCGCAGGAAGAACTGGTGAAGACCGAACAGTCGATGGCCCGAACCCGCGAACTTCTGGCGCAAGCGACCGAGCAAAAAATCCGGACCGACATTCGCAGCCCGATCGACGGAATCATCAAAAATCTGCGCTACCACACCATCGGCGGCGTGGTGAGAGCGGGCGAGCCGATCATGGAAATCGTCCCGACGGGAGAAAACGTCGTCATCGAGGCCAAACTGAATCCGACCGACCGCGGCTACGTTCGCGTCGGGCAGGCCACCACCGTGAAGATTTCGACCTACGACTATTCCCGCTACGGCGGCCTGGAAGGGATCGTCACCATGGTGGCACCGGACAGCAGCACGGACGACAAGGGAGTGCCCTTCTTCCGCGTCCTGGTCGAGACCGACAAGACCTACCTCGGGAAAAAGCAAGGCGAGTTGCCGATCATTCCCGGCATGGAGGCAACGGTCGACATCCATACCGGGACCCGCACCTTCCTTGAGTATCTGATCAGGCCCATTCTGAAGCTTCGCCACGAAGCGTTCCGCGAGCGTTGAGCGTCGCCACGGTTCTGAAAATCGTGACCATTCAACCGTATTTGTGGTAAGCATTGAAACATGCGGCCGCACTTTCAAGGCCGCGTCCGGTGTGGGAAGCCGGACATCAGGGGGGACTTTCCACAGACAACGAACGAATTCACACGCGGGCGGCGGAAGCGGGTCAGGGCTCAAGCATGTCTTTATCGACGATCTTCTCGTTTTTGGGGGCGCTCGGACTCTTTCTTTGGTCCATCCTGCTTGCGACCGACAACTTCCTCATTTTCGTCAGCTTTTCCAGTTTCGTCATGGTGGTCTGCGGCACCATGGCGGCGACTTTTGTGTCCTACGAAGCCCGCTACGTCTGGCTGTCGCTCAAGCTCATCTGGCGCATCTTCAAACGGGCTTCGATCGGCCGCAACATCCTGAAATCCGAAGTCGGCCGGGTCATCCGCTGGGCCTACCTGGTACAAAAAAGCGGCCTGCCCGCCCTTGAAACCGAGGGTCGCAAGGCGGTGCGCGGCGACCTGTTCCTGCGCTTCGGCATCGAGATGGTGGTCAGCGGCTATTCTGGCGACGAGGTCCGGGAAATCCTTCACAACAGCATCGAGACCTCCTACGGGCGCAACACCGTCCAGGTGCACATCCTGAGGACCATGGGGGCGATCGCCCCGGCCTTCGGCATGATCGGCACCTTGGTCGGCCTCGTCATCATGCTCAGCACCCTGCAAGCGGACCCCGGAAAACTGGGCATCGGCTTGGCCATCGCCCTGATCACGACCCTTTACGGAATCCTGCTGGCGCGGCTGATCTTCCTGCCGGTCGCCTCGAAGGTACAACAGCGCGAACAGATCGTTCGCTTCCGCAATTACCTGGTGGCGGAAGGGTTGGCTTTGCTGGCGGACCGCAAGAGCCCCCGTTACATCCAGGACAAGATGAACAGCTATCTCGACCCGGCCATTCACTTCAACATCGACACGATGAAACGGTGACGGCGACATGGTGGCCCGACGGCTGATTCCTGCGCCGGACGAAGAAGAAGACAATCCCGACGCTTGGCTGGTCACCTACTCCGATGCGGTGACTCTGTTGATGGCGTTCTTCATCATGCTGGTCTCGTTTTCCAAGATCGACATCCCGATCTACGAGCAGGTGAAGGCCGGCATCCTCGATCAACTCGGCAAGCACGGCGACAAGGCCAAGGAGCAAAGCCCCATCGCCCTGCTCAAGGTGGACTTGCAGGACGTCGTTTTCGCGTTGCAGGCCGATCAGGCGGTGGCGATCGGCACCGATTCGCGGGGCGTCGTCATGGAACTGGACAGTTCCGCCTTTTTCAGGCCGGGCTCGACCGACATCCGCGAGGCGGCCATTCCCATCCTGTTCAACATGGCCAAGACTCTGATGGCGCCCCGCTACGAACCCTTTGTCGTCGAGATCGAGGGCCATACCGACGACGACCCCATCAGTACGGCCAGATTCCCGTCCAACTGGGAACTCTCGGCGGGACGGGCGTCGGCGGTCGTACGCCTGTTCATGACGCAGGGCCTAGCCGGCGACAAGATGAAGGCCGTCGGCTACGGCGAAACGCGGCCGAAGCTTCCCAACCGCAATGCGGACGGCGCGCCCATTCCGGAAAACCAGGCGATTAATCGCCGTGTCGTAGTCCGCATTGCCCCGATGTCGCTGGAAGAACGCGACGCCTACTTTGAACGGCGCTCTCGCGAGGAAATCGCCGCCGGGACCTTTGCCGGAGAAAGAACGCCGCCACCAGAGGCCCCGATTCCCTTGCCGACCCGCTGACCGGCGTCAATCAACCATGACCACCATGTTGTCGCGGGCCGCGAAGCAGTCCGGCCATTCGGCCCTGGCATCGGCTTCCAACTTTGCCATGAAGGCGTCGTCGTGGTCGGGATCGTGATGGAAGATGGCCAGCTTCCCGACCCCCGCCGCCCGGCACAGGCGCACCCCCTCGTTCCAGGTTGAGTGGCCCCATCCGACCTTCCCGGGGAATTCCGCCTCGGTGTACATGCTGTCGTAGATCATCAAATCCGCCCCATCGACAAGGTCGAGGATGCGCCGATCGATCCTTCCGGGGACGTGCTCGGTATCGGTCACGTAGCAGATCGACTTTCGCCCATGCTCGATGCGATAGGCGGTGGCATTGTTCGGATGATTGAGCGGAGTCGTGCGAACATGAACGTCGGGAAAGAGGTCGAAGTCCTCGCCGGCAGAGAAATCCTCCATGACCAGGTTGGCCCGCATGGCACCCAATGGAATCGGAAACATCGGATGGGTCATCTGGTCGGAAAGGATTTCCCGGATGGTGCCAATTCCCCCCAAATGGCCGGCCTTGATGCGAAGGGTCCACTTCGGATTGTAGGCCGGCGTGAAAAAGGGGAAGCCGTTGATATGGTCCCAGTGCGTGTGGGTCAGCAGCAGGTTGACGTCGCGGATGTCCTCGCGGAGGAATTCCGGGCCGAGCGCGCGGATGCCTGTGCCGGCATCGAGAATGAACTTGCGATCGCCGGCGAAAACCTCGATGCAACTGGTGTTTCCGCCATACCGAATGTATTGGGCGGACGGCACCGCGATGCTCCCCCGCACCCCCAGGAACTTAACCC
>JACZKS010000139.1 GCA_014859895.1 Rhodospirillales bacterium | reverse complement strand
GGCGAGGGCGGGGCGGGGGTGTTTTCCGTTGCGTTATCGGGATCGCCGGACGCCCTACCGGCGGAAGCCGGCGATGAAGGCCAGTTTGTCGGATTCGAGTTCGAAGAGGATGCGCAGGCGTTTTTTGAGGAGATTGTCCTCGTCGATCTCGTCGAGAATGATGGTCCAGTCGCCCTGACACTTCGGCTCCAGCCACGCTTCGATCGAGGCCACCGTGCGGGCGGTCGACAACAGCACGCCGTAGCGCATTTCGCGACGTCTCGGGAACCCATCGGCTTGCCGGCTATCCTGTCCGACGCCGCGGACCTCATCCGGCCGCCGCTCGGTTCCAACCCCGCCGCCGGAGGGGGCTTTCGGCCGATCCGCCATTCTTTCATCCATGCGCGGTTTTGCTTCGATCGTGCACGATAATCGGTGGCCGGAGGGCCTTTCAACCCCGGGTATTTCCCTATGGAGCGCCCACGGCCGCAGCCGGCCCCGGCCCCTCGTGGCCGCGCCGCCTCTTGGCCTGGGCCAGTGCCTTCAGCGCGGTGGCCACGTTGACGCATCCGAGGCGTTCGTAATAGGCGGCGGTACGCAGGAGACGCTCGACCTCGACCCTTTCCGGATTGGCATCCGGATTGCATCGCATTTCGCCATTCGACTGCTGCTTCACGGGACCCAGGCCTTGCCAGACGACACACGCATGCCCTTCACGCAAGGGACGTGCCATGGCCGGGCCGGGCTGGGCTGGGCTGGGTCGGTCAGTGGGACTTTTCGTCCTCGTCGCGATGGCGGGAGCGCAGGTGCCGGCGGACTTCCCGCCAGACGCTCAACGCATAAAAGTCACCCGATTCCTGCGAAGACATGATGCCCTCGGTCGCCGCCGCGATGGCCTCATCAAGGCCGCGCTCCTGAACGAGCTGAGTGGCGATGGCGGCCGGATCGTATTGAGTCATTGAAAACCCCCAGGGTGCGAAGCGGGCAGGTTGAGCGCCAAATCCGTCTTTTCTGTGGCACCGATCGGGCGATATCGAGGCATCCCTGTCAGGACGCCCGGGGCATGGCTCTGGGGCGCCGAGATCCCGTCGGGACGGCGCAGGCGCACCGCCGCCACCGTCACCACCACCACCGCCAGCCAGACGATGCGGTTCTGGTAGCGGTCGTTCGGATTGGACAGTGCGCCGCACACGAAGGCGTTGCCCAGCAGCGTCAGCAGGACGGCAACCGCCAATCCGAAGGCCAGCCGGTCGCGTCGCCGCCATGCCACCACCAGGATTCCCAGCAGGAGTATCTGAGCCGCCGCCTGGACCGTCACGTGGACGCGGTTCACCGCCTTGAAGTCGATGCCGGCGTTCTGTTCCGATTCCTTGAAGTCGCGGTAGTCGTCGGGGTAGTAGCGGCGCAGGGTGTCGTTGATCAGCCAGCCGACGTCGCGCACGATGCCGTCGCCGGTGCGGAACATCAGAGCCTGTTCGGCGGTCAGGCGGGCCGCAGTCTCGACGTGCAGGAGGGGATATTCCTCCAGCGACTCGGTGATGATTTCCGTCGCCTCGCCTTCCATGGCCTTCCAGCCGCCGAGCCGGTTCGGAATGGTGTTGCCTTCCCACAGGAAGGAATTCGCGGTCTTGGGCAGGCTGGCGCGGAAGCGGCACAGCCGATAGGGCGAACCCTCCGGGCAGTGATCGTCGAGGAAGCGCTTGGCGATGCCGTCCTGAACCAGGCGGGCCAGCATCAGCATGGCCGCCGGCTGGGTGACGAAAGGCCGCCCGACGGTCACCCAGTGAATGCCGGCCACCAAGCTGATCCCCATCGCCACCGAGGCCGCCGCCAGGCCGACGCGCGGCTTGAGATCTTGCCAGCGGAGGCGCAACAGCCAGCCCAGGCCGGCCAGCGCCACCACCAGGCCCGCCGCCACCGCGATGTGCGTGGTATGCATGGCGATCGCCACCGCCGTGACGGCGACGAGCCCGCCGCGGCGCAGCCCGTTGAGGCGCCCCCTTTCGAAGGTCAGCGTGGCGACGCCGAGGATGGCGATGCCGGTGAAGACGTCGGGCATGATCTGGCCGGCCCCCCACGGCAGGGCGGTGAGCACGGAGAGCAGCAGCGTCAATGGCACCAGCAGGCGCCACGCGGGGCGGGGCGCGAACGCCGCCAAAGCCTCGTGCAGCACGTAGGCGACGAGAAGGGCCTGCGCCGCCGCCACCGCCCACAGCGAGCCGGCCAGCCGGCCGATGCCGGTGAACACCCCGTAGGGCATGGTGCGATACATCGGCAGTTTGCCGGTGAACGGCAGGTAGACGTAGTCGACGCTGTCCCAATAGAAGAAGACGGAGCCGTTCCACAGAGCCGGCGCCATAAGCAGGCCGGCCGCCACGGCGATGGCCGTCAGCGGCGCCGCCCGCCGTCCCCAACGGATGGCCTCCGGCATGGATGATCGTTCCCTGGCCCGCATCATGATGTCTTCTGCACGCTCTGCTGCCCGGGCACCGGCTCGGCCGCCGCCGGGCCGGCATAGACCTGGCGCACGATGTAAAGCGGGCGGCGCTTCACCTCCTCGAACACCCGGCCGAGATAACTGCCGAGAACGCCCAGGCTGATCAGCTGCACGCCGCCCAGGAAGAGAATGGCGACGATGAGGGATTCGTAGCCCGGCACGTCGATTCCCAGGAAGGCGACCCGGATCAGGCGATAGAAGATGTAGAAGAACGATATGCCCGAAACCGCGGCGCCGATCAGGCCCCACACGGTGAGCGGAAAGGTGGAAAACGCGGTCAGCCCGTCGATGGCGAACTTGAGCAGCGGCAGGAACCGCCACTTCGTGCCGCCGCTTGAGCGCGCCTCCTGGCGATAGACCACGCTCGCCTGGCGGAAACCCACCCACGAGAAAATGCCCTTCATGAAGCGCGAGCGCTCGGGCATGGCGTTGATCACGTCGACCACCCGGCGGTCGAGCAGCCGGAAATCGCCGACCTCGGCCGGCATCGCCACGTCGGACACCCGGCCCATGATGGCGTAAAACAGCCGCGCCGCCAGGCGGTAGACGCGCCCCTGCCCGGTGCGGGCGTGGCGCATGGCGCAGACCATCTCGTAGCCCTCCCGCCATTTGGCGAGAAGGGCAGGAATGGCTTCGGGGGGATGCTGGAGGTCGGCGTCGAGAACCACCACCGCCCGCCCGCGGGCCTGACCCAGCCCGGCCGAGAGAGCGCATTCCTTGCCGAAATTGCGCGAGAAGTCGACGACGGCGATGCGCGGATCATGGGCCCGCCGGGCCAGCAGGCGGACCAGCGTGTCATCGGCGCTGCCGTCGTTGACGCAGACGATCTCCCACGGCTCGCCCGTCTCCTCGAGCACCGGCACGAGGCGGGCAAAGAGGGAGTCCACGTTGTCTCTCTCGTTGTAGAAAGGCACCACCACCGACAGCACCGGAGATGTCATCTCCGGCCGGTCCGACCCGTTTTCACGCGCCGCCATGGCCAGTATGTCTCGTCCCCAGCAGATCCGTCATTTTTTGGGGCGATGACGTCGCCCGTATGCCCAAGGGGCAAGTCGCAGTATATAGAACGGCTTTCGGTTGGCGCCAAGGAGACTCATTCGATGAGATCCCGGTCGGCTTTCTCGGCCGACGATCGTGCGGGCGAATTGCAGGTCGCGCTGTGCGCCGACGATTACGGCATCGCACCCGGCGTGGGGGTGGCGGTGCGCGATCTGCTGGCCCGCTGCCGGCTGTCGGCGACCAGCTGCATGGCGGCCAGCCCGCACTGGCCGGAGGAGGCGGCGAAACTCAAGGCGCTGGCCGGCGGCGACGGAAGCTTCGAGGTCGGCCTCCACCTGACGCTCACCGACCAGGCCCCGCTGGGCGCGATGCCGCGAACGGCCCCGCGGGGCCGCCTGCCGTCACTGCCGCGCCTCCTCGGCCTGGCGGTGTCGCGAACCCTCGATGCCGCCGAGGTGGCGGCCGAGATGGAGCGCCAGCTTGACGCCTTCGAAGCGGCATGGGGCGGTCCGCCCGCCTTCGTCGACGGCCATCAGCACGCCCATCAGCTGCCGGTGATTCGCCGGGC
>JACZKS010000138.1 GCA_014859895.1 Rhodospirillales bacterium | reverse complement strand
CCTATCGCTACAGGATTGGCCCTGGGCGCCGCCGTCCTTGCCCGGCCTACCCCCTTTACTCGGCTTGTTCCGGCGGCGCCCAGGGCCAATCCTGTAGCGATAGGTTCGAGGATCGCCCCATCTGTCAGGCCCCCGGTTGGTTCCGATGAAGCTGTTCCTGATCAACCGCTATTTCTATCCCGACGAATCGGCCACCAGCCGGATAGTGACCAGCCTCGCCCTGGCGCTGTCGGCCAAGGGCTGGCCGGTGGAGGTGCTGACCAGCCGCAGCCTTCACAACGACAGGACAGTGCGCCTCGCCGGGTCGGACGCGGTCAAGGGCGTGGCCGTCCATCGCATCCGCACCACGGCCTTCGGCCGCCACCGGCTCATCGGCCGGGCGATCGACTACGCGACGTTCCACCTGGCCACCTTCTGGCACCTGCTGCGCCGGGCCCGCCCAGGCGACCTTTGCATCGTCTGCACCGATCCGCCGCTGCTGTCCGTCCCGGCCATCCTCGCCACCGCCCTGCGCGGCGCCGGGCAGGTGAACTGGCTGCACGATCTTTTCCCCGAGGTGGCGCAGGTCCTGGGCGTCGGCACCCGCTTCGGCCGGTTCATGCGGGCCGCCGTGCGGCTGCGCGACCTGTCGTTGCGCCACGCCCGCCTCAACGTCGTGCCGATGCAAACCATGGCCGCGTACCTGGGGCGGCGCGGCATCCCGGAGGGCACGCTATGCACGCTCAGCCACTGGTCCGACGGCGACGCCATCCGGCCCGTCGATCGCGCCCGCAACGCGCTACGCGACGAGTGGGGTCTGGCCGGGCGGTTCGTCGTCGGGTATTCGGGCAACTTCGGCCGCGCCCACGACTTCACGACCTTTCTGCGGGCGGCCTCCCTTTTGCGCCTCCGCAAGGAGATCGTCTTTGTCTTCATCGGCGGCGGCCACCAGCAGAACTCCATTGAGGCGGCCATCGCGGCGATGAAGCTCGACAACGTCATCATGAAGCCGTTGCAGCCGAGGGAGCGGCTGTCCGAAACGCTTGGGCTCGCCGACCTGCACCTGATCTCGCTCACGCCGGCCATGGAGCCCTTCGTCATCCCGAGCAAGCTTTACGGCATCCTGGCGGCCGGGCGGCCCGCCGTCTTCGTCGGCCATCTGTCGGGCGAGATCGCCAGCATCCTCAGGGCCGGAGACTGCGGCCGCAGCGTGCCGCCGGGCGACGGCGCCGGGCTTGCCGACGTCATTCTTTCCTACGCGCGCGACCCGGCGCTGGGCATCCGCCAGGGCGACAACGCCCGCCGGCTTTTCGACGCCCGCTTCACCGAGGCCGCGGGCACGGCGGCGTGGGAGCGGGCGCTCGCCGAAGCGGCGATCGAGCCGGCCGGCAGCCGGTCTGCGCTACCGCCCCCCGTCACGCCGTGAGGCCGGCCATGAACGATCGCATCGTCGTCAGTCAGCTTGGGGCCCGCATGCACTACGGCGTGCCCCGCATCCTCGAGGCGGCCGGGCAACTGGAACGCCTCTACACCGACATCGCCGCCCACCGCGGCTGGCCGCGCCGGGTCGGCCGGCTGCCGCCGGGGCTGCTGCCGAAGGCGGTGCGCCGGCTGTGCGGGCGCATCCCCGAAGGCATCGCGCCGGAACGGGTCACCGACTTTCCCGCCTTCGGCCTTGCCCTCGGGCTGCGCCGGATGCTGGCTCGCACCCCCAGCCGGGAAACCGCCGCCACCTTGTGGGCCGCCCCGCGCTTCGCCCGCCTGGTGGCCCGCCGGGGCTTCGGCGATGCCGGCGGCTTCTACGGCTTCAGCGGCGACAGCCTGGAACAGCTGGTGGCCGCCCGCCAGGCCGGCCTGTGGACCGTGGTCGAACAGATCATCGCCCCGCGCGGCCTGCTCGACCGGCTGATCGAGGAAGAAGAGGAATCCTTTCCCGAATGGCGGCTGGATACCGAGGGCGACCGCTTCGCCCAAGCCTTCGCCGGGCGGGAAAAGGCCGAGTGGGCCGCCGCCGATCTGGTGGTGTGCGGCTCGGAGTTCGTGCGCGAGGGGGTCATCGCGGCTTCCGGCGGCGCCGCCCGCTGCGCGGTCGTTCCCTACGGGGTCGACCGCCGCTTCACGCTGCCCCCGAAGGCGCCCCGCCAGGGGCCGCTCCGGATACTGACGGTGGGTGTCAGCGGCCTGCGCAAGGGCACCCCCTATGTCCTGGAAGCCGCCCGGCGGCTGGCCGGCAAGGCCCACTTCCGGCTGGTCGGCCCGTGCGGCGTTCCCGGCCCGGTGAACGCCACCCTGGGCGCCGCGATGGAGGTGACGGGTATCGTGCCCAGGGCCGAGATCCTGGCCCATTTCGCGTGGGCCGACGTCTTCCTGCTGCCGTCGCTGTGCGAGGGCTCGGCCACCGTCGTCTACGAGGCGCTGGCCGCCGGGCTGCCGGTCGTCACCACCGCCAACACCGGCACCGTGGTGCGCGATGGCCGCGAGGGCTTCATCGTGCCCATCCGCGACCCCGAGGCCATCGTCGCCGCCATCGAGCGCCTGGACGGCGATCGCGACCTTCTGGCCGAGATGGCCGAGGCCGCCCAGCGCCGGGCGGCCGACTTCGACCTCGCCAGCTATGGCTGCCGCCTCCGGCTGGCGCTGGCCCACGCCCGCGAGCTGCACCGCCCGCAGACGGACGAACGGCCGTTGCCGGCTCCGCCGCTGCGGGCCGCCGTGCAGGGGGCCTGACATGGGCGCGCTCGGCCAAGCCGCCGTCGCCACCGCCGCGCCGCCGAAAGCGGCCGCGGCGGGCATGCCGATGCGGGTCGGCATGGTGGTGGCCTCGATCGGCGATTCCGGCGGCGGCGTCACCGAGGCGCTGCGCGCCTTGACCCGGGCCGTGCACCGGCCGCCGGTGAGCGCGGTCGACGTCTTCACCCTGTCCGGGCCGGCCGAGGACGGCCTGGCCGACTGGGGCGGCGCCGGGCTGCACCATCACGCCGTCCGCGGCCCGTCCAGCTTCTCCTACGCGCCGGCTTTGAACCGCTCGCTGGGCGACCACCCGATCGACCTTCTGCATCTTCACGGCCTGTGGATGTACCCGTCGGTCGCCACCCGGCGCTGGCGCGCGGCCACGGGCCGGCCCCTGGTGATCAGCCCGCACGGCATGCTGGACGCCTGGGCGCTGGCCAACAGCGGCTGGAAGAAGCGGATCGCCCGGCACCTTTACGAGGACGACAACCTGCGCCGCGCGGCCTGCGTTCATGCCCTGTGCGAGGCCGAGCTGCTGGCCATCCGCCGCTGCGGCCTTACCGGCCCCATCTGCCTGATTCCCAACGGCGTCGACCTGGCGCCGTCGACGACGCCGCCGCCCCCGCCCTGGCGCCAGGCGTTGCCGCGCCAGGTCCGGGTGGCGTTGTACCTGGGGCGCCTGCATCCCAAGAAGGGCGTGGCCGAGCTTCTCAGGGCCTGGCACCTGGCGACGGCCGGCGGCCGGGACGGCGAGACGTGGCGCCTGGCGGTGGCCGGGCCGGGGCCGGCCGAATACGTGGCCCTGCTGCAGGACGAGATCGCTGGCCTCGGCCTGGCCGGGAAGGTGTGGCTGATCGGCCCGCAGTTCGGCGAAGCCAAGGCGGCCAGCCTGGCCGCCGCCGACGCCTTCATCCTGCCGTCACTGAGCGAGGGCCTGCCGATGGCCGCTCTGGAAGCCTGGTCCTGGCGGCTGCCGGCCCTTCTCACGCCCCATTGCAACCTGCCCGAGGGCTTCGCGGCCGGCGCCGCGCTTCGTATCGAGGCGGGGCCGCAAGGGGTGGCGGCCGGGCTCAAGGCCCTCTTCGCCCTCACCGACGACGAGCGGCGGGCCATGGGCCGGCGCGGCCGCGACCTGGTGGCCGCCCGCTTCACGTGGCCGCGCGTCGCCGCCGAATTCGACGCCGTCTATCGCTGGCTGCTGGGCTGGCAGGATCGCCCACCCTCAGTCGATCTCGGCTGAAGGGGCCCGCGCGCTTAACCGGCCGGCGCCGCCGCCGCCGCCCGCGGGGCCTCCCGCGAACGGACCCTGGCGTAGACAAGCGCGGGGCCGAGAAAGATCGCCATGTGGACCCAGGCGATGACGACCTCGTTGGTGAAGTGGGAGATCGCCAGCATCGAGGGGATGACCGACAGGATGTAAAGAAGCTGACCCGCCGTGCTGCCGCGCCGGGCGCCGGCATACAGCCACCCCATGGCCAGGGCGATGAGGAAGAACTTGACCGAGCCCAGGTACCAGAAGGACGCGAAGGCGTCGGTCATCCCGGTGGAGGTCGAGCCGACGCTCCGCTGGTAGCCCATGGCGAAGACGTCGGGGACCTCGATCAGCAGCGAATTCTTGAACGATTCCCCGACCAGCTGCGCCGGAACGTAGCTGAAGACCAGGGAATTCCAGTGCGACAGCCCGTAGTTGAAGGCCTGGGTGCGGTCGATTTCGGCGATGGCGTTCACCGCGTTCAACATCTCGGGGCCGCCCTCCTCGATCAGGCGGTCCCAGTTGCGGGCGAGGTCGATGTCAAGCACGGCCGTCCAGTCCCGCTGCTCGCCGTAATAGGTCGCCTGCCGGTACTCCCCGGCCCCCAGCAGGCCGACGATGCTGAACAGCAGGCCGGCCAGGACCGCCAGGCGCGGCACCGCCAGGCGGCGCTGGAACCAGAACGCCAGCGCGATCATCAGGCAGAATTCCGCCGTCTCGCCGCGCCGGCCGGCGATGAATATCCGTTCCAGGTAGAAGGCGGCGTCGAACAGGATGATCGCCAGCGCCAGGTTGGAGTGGCGGCGGGCATAGCAGATCAGCGCGATCGCCAGTCCGTAGGTCAGCAGCTTGGCGAAGAACAGGTGGGCGACCGCGACGCCGGTCAACTGGCCGCGCAGCCGCTCGTCGTCGGGCACCTGGCCGAACTTGTAGAAGAAATAGCCGCCGATCAGCGACAGCACCGCCGCCGCCCGCAACAGGCGCGCCTCGCTGAACCGGTCGGGGCTAAGCCCCTGGCCCCGCGCGCCGGCGTTCCAGCCTAACCACGCCATCAGAAGGCACAGCACCGAAAGGAACAGCGTCTTGGCCAGCGCGCCCTCGGCGACGAACGGGTTGCCGGCCAGGCCGGGGATCTGCGGCAGGACGAAGGTAAGGAAGATCGCCGCCGCGAAGAACGGATAGTGATAGAAGCGGCCGGGCCCGACGAGCCCGTGGGCGATCATGACCAGGCAGAGCAGGGTCAGAATATCGAGAAGAAACCAATCCATGGCGCCGCTCTCGCTGGGACAGCCCCCATTAGGTCGCGGAACGGCCGCCGGGACAATCCGGCCATAAGGGGTACCCCCCGGCAAAAAAGAGACGCCGCCCGCCTTCCCCCCTTCGTCATTCCCGCGAAGGAGCCTGTGAAGGAATCCAAGGTACCATTTCTTTGTTCGTTACCCCGGCCGAGCGCAACGTGAGCCGGGGTGCTGGAGCCGCGGGCAGGAACGTGAGGTTGTGGAGAGGCGGATCAGGG
>JACZKS010000137.1 GCA_014859895.1 Rhodospirillales bacterium | reverse complement strand
GCATCGAGGTCGAGGCGGTCCGGCCGCGGCCGGGGGTGCTGGTGCTCAGCTATGCCGTCAGCGGGCGGATGGGCGGGCTTGCCCTGCCGGCGCCGGCCGCCCCGGCGCGGGCCGAGGAGCTGTGGCGCCACACCTGTTTCGAGGCCTTCGTCGCCGCGCCTTCCGGGGCCGGCTATTACGAGTTCAACTTCGCGCCGTCCACCGCGTGGGCGGCCTATGCCTTTTCCGGCTATCGGGCCGGCAAGGCGAACGTTGGCGATTTGGCCGCGCCGGCCATCGAGGTTGCCACCGGCCCCTCGTCCTTCACGCTTCGGGCCACGCTGGAGCTTTCCGCGCTGTCCGGCCTTATCCCCGGCGGGCCGTGGCGGGTCGGCCTCTCGGCGGTCATCGAGGAGTCGCTGGGGCGCATTTCCTATTGGGCGCTGGCCCATCCGCCCGGGCGGGCGGATTTCCACCATGCCTGCAACTTCGCGCTTTCCCCGGCGGTGGCGGAGGGATGATGGATTTCGGCATCGACCGGTTGCTGGCCGAGCCAGCCCTGCGGGCGCCGTTGGCCGGCCGGCGCCTGGCGCTTCTGGCCCACCCCGCCTCGGTGACGGCGGAGCTGGCCCATTCGCTGGACGCCTTGGCCGCCTGCCCCGATCTGGCGCTTGCCGCCGCCTTCGGGCCGCAGCACGGCCTGCGCGGCGACAAGCAGGACAACATGGTGGAAAGCCCCGATTTCACCGACCCGGCGTCGGGCGTGCCGGTGTTCAGCCTTTATGGCGCGGTGCGCCGGCCGAGCCCGGCCATGATGGACACCTTCGACGTGCTGCTCATCGATTTGCAGGACCTCGGCTGTCGCATCTACACCTTCGTCACCACGCTGCGTTACGTGCTGGAGGCGGCGGCGGCGCACGGCAAGGCGGTGTGGGTGCTGGACCGCCCCAACCCGGCCGGCCGGCCCGTCGAGGGCCTGAGGCTGCGGGAAGGTTGGCAGAGCTTCGTCGGCGCCGGACCGATGCCGATGCGCCACGGCCTGACGCTGGGCGAGCTGGGGGCGTGGTTCGCCCAGACGCTGAAGCTCGATGTCGAGTATCGCGTCGTCGAGATGCAAGGCTGGCGGCCCGATGCCGCCCCGGGGTACGGCTGGCCGGTGGGCGAGCGGGTGTGGATCAACCCCAGCCCCAACGCGCCGAACCTGGCGATGGCGCGATCGTACGCCGGCACCGTGATGGTCGAGGGCACGACCTTGTCCGAAGGCCGCGGCACCACCCGGCCGCTGGAGATGTTCGGCGCGCCCGACATCGACGCCCGGAAGGTGATGGCGGAAATGGCGGCGCTGGCCCCGCAATGGCTGGCCGGCTGCCGGCTGCGCGAGGTGTGGTTCGAGCCGACCTTCCACAAGCACATGGGCAAGCTTTGTAACGGCGTCATGATCCACGCCGAGGGGCCGGGCTACGACCACGCGGCGTTCAAGCCCTGGCGGGTGCAGGCGGCGGCGTTGAAGGCCATCCGCCGGCTGGCCCCCGATTACCCGCTGTGGCGCGATTTCGCCTACGAGTACGAGACCGGGCGGCTGGCCATCGACGTGATCAACGGCTCCCCCCTGCTCCGCCAATGGGTGGACGACGCCAACGCGACGCCGGGCGACCTCGACGCGCTGGCGGCGGCCGACGAGAAGGCGTGGGCCGAGGAACGACGGCCGTATTTGCGGTATTGAGGACGGCGGCTCGCCCTGCGGGCGCCCCCCTCCCTGCCCTCCCCCACG
>JACZKS010000136.1 GCA_014859895.1 Rhodospirillales bacterium | reverse complement strand
GGAAAAAGGGCATGGCGGCGCGGTACTTCCCTCCCCCCTTGTGTGGGGGAGGGCAGGGAGGGGGGGCGGTTCCGCCACCCCCTAATACGCGCACTCCGTGAAGATCGGGTCGACGCTGCCTTTCCAGCGGCCTTTGTAGGCGGCCAGCATTTCCTCGGCCGGGGTCACCCCGGCTTCGGCGATCAGGAACAGTGGCAGCAGGAACGAGGCCTCGTTGGCGTCGGCGCCGTCGGCGGCGGCGCGGCGGATCAAGCCGGCCCGCGAGATGCCCAGCACCTCGCGGGCGACGTCGTTGAGCCGCTTGCCGCGGAACGGCGTGTTGAGCGCCAGGCGCGGCACGTCGCGGCGCAGCCTCTCGTGCTCCTCGGCCGTCCAGTCGGCGATGAGGTCGGCGGCGGCCCGCCGGGCGTCGTCGTCATAGAGCAGGCCCACCCAGAAGGCCGGCAGCGCGCACAGCCGGCTCCACGGCCCGCCGTCGGCGCCGCGCATTTCCAGGTAGCGCTTGAGCCGGACCTCGGGGAAGGCCACCGTGGTCTGGTCCTGCCAGTCGGCCATCGTCGGGTATTCGCCGGGCAGCGCCGGCAGCCTGCCCTTCATGAAGTCGCGGAAGGACTGCCCGGCGGCGTCGATGTAGGTGCCGTCGCGATAGACGAAGTACATCGGCACGTCGAGCAGGTACTCCACATAGCGCTCGAAGCCGAAACCCTTTTCGAAGACGAAGGGCAGCGTGCCGCAGCGGTCGGGGTCGGTGTCGGTCCAAATGTGGCTGCGATAGCTCAGGAACTCGTTGGGCTTGCCGTCCTTGAAGGGCGAGTTGGCCCACAGCGCGGTGGCGATGGGCTGAAGCGCCAGCCCGATGCGGAACATCTCGATCATGGTGGCTTCGGAATCGAAATCGAGGTTGACCTGCACCGTGCAGGTCGACTGCATCATGTCCAAGCCCAGGGTGCCCCGCGTCGGCATGTAGCGCCGCATGATGGCGTAGCGGCCCTTGGGCATCCACGGCATGGTGGCGCGCGGCCACTTGGGGTTGTAGCCGAGCCCCATCAGACCGACGTTCATTTCCGCCGCCACCGCCTTGACCTGGTCGAGATGCTCGTTCACCTCGCGGCAGGTCTGATGGAGGTTGGAAAGCGGCGCGCCGGAAAGCTCCACCTGGCCGGCCGGCTCCAGGGTGACGGAGCTGCCGTCGTCCTTGAGCAGGGCGATGACGTTGTCCTTCTCGAACACGGGTTCCCAACCGAAGCGGGTCAGGCCATTAAGGATGGCGCGGATGCCGCGCTCGCCCTCGTAATCCAGCGGGCGCAGGTCGTCGAGCCTGTAGGCGAACTTCTCGTGCTCGGTGCCGATCAGCCACTTCTCGCGGGGCTTGCACCCGGATTCCAGGTACTCGACGAGCGCCCGCTTGTCGGTGATCGGTTCCGCGCGTTCGGTCTTGGATGCCGGCATTCGGGGCCTCGTCGTGCCAAAGGTTTCCGGAGGGATCAAATGGTCGCCGGGACGGGTCAGCGCCAGTCCCCCACCAGCGCCTGCCAACAGGAAAGCGCCGCGAGGGCCGCCGTCTCCGCGCGCAGGATGCGCGGCCCAACCCCCACCGGCGTAACAAAGGCGAGTTTGCGCAAGGCGTCAAGTTCGTTGAACGAAAAACCGCCCTCGGGGCCGATCAGAATTCCGTGACAGGGCGGTGTCGTGGCGTTTTCGGCCAGCGCGGCGGCGATGGGGGCCCCGCCGCCGGTTTCATCCAGAACCAGCAGCGTGCGCCCGGCCGGCCACTCGGCCAGCAGGCGCTCCAGCGTCACCGGCTCGGCGACCTCGGGGACGGAAAGCCGCTCGCACTGCTCGGCCGCCTCGATGGCGTGCGCCCGCAGGCGCTCGACCTTCACCCGCTCGGTGGCGGTGTGGCGGGTGAACACCGGGATCAGGCGGGAAACTCCCAACTCGGTCGTCTTCTCGATCAGGAAATCCGTCGGCGTTTTTTTAAGCGGCGCGAAGGCCAGCCAGACGTCGGGCTCGGCCCGTTGGGGTCGGGTTTGGGTTTCGCACGCCAGCGTCACGGCATGGCGCCCGCCCCCGGCGATCACCGCCCGCCACTCGCCGTCGCGGCCGTTGAAAAGGGCGACGGCGTCGCCTTCGGCAAGCCGCATGACGTGGGTCAGGTAATGGCCCTGCGCACGCTCCGGCGTCACCGCGAGCCCGGGGCCGAGGTCGCCCGCGATGAAGATCCTGGCCGATGGTTTGGCGTAGCCCATGATGCTCCCCCGGGTGGCTCCGTCGCCATCATACGAAGACATGCCGCCGGGGCAAGGGGGGGCGTCCGTTCGGTCCCTTCCCTCCATTGTCGTGGCCGCACTTGTTGCGGCCATGACGACTTTTTGGGAGGAGGCCAGAAAGCGACGGCATTGCCGGCCGGTGGCGGCCCGGTTATCTTTCGGCCATGATGAGCCCCGCGCCCGGCGCCAGCGACATTCCCTTGGGCAACTGGATCGACCGCTACGTGCCGGCCGACGCCCGGCCCTATTTTCGGCTGGCCCGGCTGGATCGCCCGATCGGCACCTGGCTCTTGCTGATCCCCTGCTGGTGGGGGGCGGCGCTGGCCGGGGACGGCTGGCCCGATCCCATCATGATCGTCCTGTTCGCGGTGGGTGCCATCGTCATGCGCGGCGCCGGGTGCGTCGTCAACGACATGGCGGATCGCGATTTCGACGCCCGGGTGGCGCGCACCGCCAACCGGCCGCTGGCCAGCGGCGCCATCGGGCTTAAGGGCGCCTTCGCCTTCCTCGGCCTGCTGCTGGCCGTCGGCTTCGCCGTGCTGATCCAGTTCAATGCCTTCGCGATCTGGGTCGGCATCGCCTCGCTGCCGCTGGTGGCGGTCTATCCCTTCATGAAGCGCATCACCTATTGGCCGCAGGCGTGGCTGGGCCTCACCTTCAACTGGGGGGCGCTGGTCGGCTGGGCGGCGGTGACCGGCGGGCTGGCGGCGCCGGCCTTCATCCTTTACGCCGCCGGTTTCTTCTGGACGCTGGGCTACGACACCATCTACGCCCACCAGGACAAGGAGGACGACCTGCTGGTCGGGGTCAAATCGACGGCGCTGCGGTTGGGCAAGGCGACGCGGCCGTGGCTGTTCGGCTTCTACGCCGTGACCGTCCTCCTGCTGGCGGCGGCCGGCCTGGCGGCCGGTCTCGCGTGGCCCTATTACGCCGGCCTGGCGGCGGGCGCGGCGCATCTGACGTGGCAGGCGGCGGCGGTCGATCCCGACGATCCCAAGGATTGCTTGAGGAAGTTCAAATCCAACCGCGACTTCGCGCTGATCGTCTTTATCGCCATCGTCGCGGCGCAGGTGGTGGGGTAGGGGCAGTTTCCATTTCTCGTCATGCCCGCACTCGTTGCACGGCTGTCCGGTTTAAATTTTTCTGCGATCATGACGGGTTTCATCATCTCGAAACGCTCTCCAAAATCGTCATGCCCGGGCTCGTCCCGGGCATCCACGTCTTTCTTTTGGCGTTCTTGAAGTCGTGGATGCCCGCAACAAGTGCGGGCATGACGATAAAAAGGAGAATGATCGCATCACCATACAAGCCAAATGCTTAAACCGGACAGCCGTGCACTCGTTGCGGGCATCCACGTCTTTCTTCTTTCCCTTCGGCCCGAAGTCGTGGATGCCCGGATCAAGTCCGGGCATGACGGCTTTTTGTACTGTCGGCCCCCGTTGGGGCCGCCGCGCTCAGGCCTTTCCCGCCAGCAGGGGCGCGATGTCCACTTCGTCGATCTGCTCCGGCTTCAGGTGGGTCTCGGCGTATTTGCGGTAGGCGCCGGATGTCAGGAACAGCGCGAAGAGGTCGGGGTCGATGTGCTGGGCATCGCGCATCGAGGCCATGATATCGAGGCTCTCGCTCAACGACTTTGCCTTCTTGTAGGGGCGGTCCGAGGCGGTCAGGGCCTCGAAGATGTCGGCGATGGCCATGGCGCGGGCCGGCAGCGACATCTCTTCGCGGCGAAGCCCCTTGGGATAGCCGGTGCCGATCATCGTCTCGTGGTGGCCGCCTGCGTATTCCGGCACCCGGCTGAGGTTCTTGGGGAAGGGCAGCTCGCCCAGCATGACGATGGTCTGCACGATGTGGTCGTTGATCTTGTAGCGCTCCTCGGCCGTCAGCGTGCCGCGCGCCACGCAAAGGTTGTAGACCTCGCCGAAGTTGTACTTGTTTTCCGGTCTGTCGATCTTGAAGCCGTGCGGATTGTCGGAGGGAAGCGTATCGCCGGGCTCGCGCGGCACGATGTGCTCGGGCCTGTCGGCCAGCAGCGGCTCCTCGGCCGGCAGCGGCCGGGCGGGGATGGAAGAAAGCCGCCTAAGCTCGGCCACCGACAGCCCCAGGCGGTCGTCCAGCGTGCGCCACCAGGTGATGCCGGCGATGCGCTTGACCCGCTCGATCCTGTCTTCCGCCATGAACTCGCCGCCGATGTTGCACTCGGCGATGAAGGCGAAGTCGGCGTCGATCTCGGCCAGTTTGCGGTCGCGTTCCGCCTTCAGCGCCGCCTCGTCGCCGCCGGCCGCCACGGCCTTGAGATAATCGATCTCGGCGTCGCGCTTGATGATCTCGAAGCGGGTGCGGATCTCGTGCAGGCGGTTGTAGATGGTTTCGAGCTTGGTCGCCTTGTCGACCACGTATTCCGGCGTCGTCACCTTGCCGCAGTCGTGCAGCCACGAGGCGATGTGCAGCTCGTACCATTCCTCCTCGGTCAGCGCGAAGTCGGTAAACGGCGCCGCGTCGGACTCGCAGGCGGCCTTGGCCAGCATCTGGGTCAGCTCGGGCACCCGCTGGCAGTGGCCGCCGGTGTAGGGCGACTTGGCGTCGATCGCCTTGGCGATCAGCGTGATGAAGGAATCGATCAAACGGCGCTGGGCGTCGATCAGCTGGCGGTTGTCCAGCGCGACCGCCGCCTGCGAGGCCAGTGCCTCGATCAGCGGGCGCACGTCGCCACCGAAGGGGACGACTGCGCCGCTCTCGGGATGCCGGGCGTTGAGCAGTTGCAGCACGCCGATGACGTCGCCCTCGTGGTTCTTCAACGGCACGGTAAGGAAGGATTTCGAGCGATATCCGGTGCCCTCGTCGAACTTCCGGGTGCCGGAGAAATCGAAGTCGGCCGCCGTATAAGCATCCGGGATCTCGATGGTGGCGCCGGTCAAGGCCACGTGGGTGGCGACGTTCTTGTGGTTGGGCGCACCCTCGGCGTCGAACAGGGCCAGCGGCGGGAAGGGGATGGCCTTGCCGGTGGTGCCGCCCATGGCGATGCCCAAGGAATCCGTGCGCATGATCTCGAAGCGCAGCCGCTCGTCCTCGGTTTTGAGATAAAGGGTGCCGCCGTCGGCGTTCGAAAGGCCCTTGGCCTCGAGGAGAATCCGTTCCATCAGGCGATCATGGTCGCGCTCCGACGACAGCGCGATGCCGACTGCGATCAGCCGTTCGAACCGGGCGACGGGTTCAGCCGTCGCCGCCGTGCCGGTCATGGCCACTTCCCCCAAGTCTGCCGCGCCGGCGGGACCCAACGCCGTCCCGCATGCCTCCATGCCGTGACGAGCATCCGGCACAATGGTTGCGCAAAGGTTAACGCCACAGGCCGGCGCGCCTCCGCCGCCGACTCCCGGTTAACGTGTGGTCGAATGG
>JACZKS010000135.1 GCA_014859895.1 Rhodospirillales bacterium | reverse complement strand
GGTCGGCGGCAACCCCGCCCGGCCGCTGCGGGCGCGCGGCCGCGCCGTCGCCAGCCCATCCGCGGGAGGTTGAACCATGGGCATATCGGTCCTGATCCTGACGCTGAACGAAGAGCTCAACCTGCCGGCCTGCCTGGCCTCGGTGGCCTGGAGCGACGACATCGTGGTGCTCGATTCCTTCAGCACCGACAACACGGTTGCTATTGCCGAGGCCGCCGGCGCCCGGGTCGTTCAGCATGAATTCGTCGACGAGCCGAGCCAGCGCCGCTATGGCCTCAAGGAAATCTCCTTCAAGCATCCGTGGGTCTACGTTCCCGACGCCGACGAGGTGACGCCCCCCGAGCTCAGCGACGAGATGCTGGCGGTGACCGCCGATCCCGACCGGCCGGAGGGGGGCTTCCGCTGCCGCTTCAAGGTCTTCTTCATGGGCCGCTGGATCCGCCACAGCAGCCTCTATCCCACCTGGGTGGTGCGCCTGGTCCGCCCGGACCGCATCGAGTTCGAGCGCGAGGTCAACTGCCACTGGATCATCCAGGGCGCCGAGGGGCGGCTGGAGAACCACTTCATCCACTACAGCTTCAACAAGGGCATCTCCTGGTGGTTCGAAAAGCACAACCGCTATTCCTGGCACGAGGCGCGCGAGTCGCTGAACAGCCTGACGGCGGAGCACCTCGACTGGCGGGGCATGGTCGGGCATGGCGACGCCGTCCGCCGCCGGCGCGCGCTCAAGGCGATGTCCTTCCGCCTGCCCAACCGGCCGTTCCTGCGCTTCCTCTACATGTACTTCGTGCGCCGCGGCTTCCTGGACGGCTGGCCCGGTTATCTCTACTGCCGGCTGCTGGCCAGCTATGAGCTGATGATCGTCGTCAAGATGGCCGAGATCCGCCGCCGCCGGCAGGGCCTGCCGGTGTGACGGCCATGACCGCTCGATCCAGCCGGTGGCTGGGTTTGGCCCTGCTGGCCTCTCCGGCGCTCTACATCGGCGCCCTTTACGCCGCCGAGCCGCTGTTCGCCATGCGCACGCCGGTCCGCCCGGCCGACGTCATCGTCGTCCTTGGCGGCGACGGCCCGGCGCGGGCGGAGCGGGCGGCCGCGGTCTATCACCAGATCGCGGGGGCGCGGCCGCGCGTGCTCGTCACCGGCGACGCCGATTGCCTGGACATCGCCAGGCAGATGATCGGAGACGGCGTGCCGCCGGAACAAATCACGGTCGAGTGCGCGTCCGGCAACACGTGGGAGAACGCCACCTTTTCGCGGCCGCTGCTGGCCGAAATGGGCGCCGAAAGCGGCATCCTGGTCACCAGCTGGTTTCACATGCGCCGGGCGGTCGGCTGTTTCAGGGCGGTGAACCCGGCGATCGACTGGGGCCTGGCGCCGGTCGAGCGCCGCCGGCCGCCGTGGGAGATCGCCTGGGACAAGGAAGGCGCCGCGGCGGCCAAGGAGTACCTGAAGGTGCCGTGGTACGCGCTGCGCTACGGCCTGCGCGGCCTGTTCGGGTCGGGGGGCATGTGATTCTTTCTTTCGTCACTCCCGCGAAGGCGGGAGTCCAGGGCCCGGCTCCGCCTGGATTCCCGCCTTCGAGCCTGTGAAGGAAATGGCATCGCCGGCTGACTTGTGATTCTGTATGAGGATCAGGAGGTTTCCGATGTCGCAGGTTCGGTATCGTCAAGCGGATCGCTCACAGCTTCGCTGGGATATGGTTGATCTGGACAGCCAGATTCCCGGGGATCATCGGGCGCGGGTGGTTTGGGCGTTCGTTGAAGCCCTGGATCTTGGGGACTTGTATGCCGGGATCCGGGCGCAGGAGGGTGGCCCCGGTCGTTCGCCGGCCGATCCGCGCATTCTGCTGGCGGTTTGGTTGTACGCGACGCTGGAAGGGATTGGCTCGGCGCGGCAGGTTGCCAAAGCTTGCGGCACGGATGCGGCCTATCGCTGGCTGTGCGGCGGCGTTTCAATGAATTACCACGGCCTGAGCGATTTCCGTGTTGGCCATGGCGAGTTGCTCGATCGGTTGCTGACGGAGGCCGTGACCGGCTTGGTAGCGGAAGGGCTTGTCAGCCTGGAGGAAGTCGCCATCGACGGCACGAAGGTGAAGGCGAACGCCGGACGGAGCAAGTTCCGGCGGGCGGTGACACTGGAGCGGATCGAGGCGGCGGCGCGCGAACGGGTAACTGTGCTGAAAAGCGAAGTGGACAGCGATCCGGAGGGGTCT
>JACZKS010000013.1 GCA_014859895.1 Rhodospirillales bacterium | reverse complement strand
CGAGCTGCGCCCCGGGCCCGCGGGCTCCGTTGCCGCCGCCGGGTCCCGGGTGGCCCTGCTGGACCTGGCCCTGCTCTTGCCGGCGCTCGATCCGGATCTTGCCTGGTGGTGCGTGGTCACCCCCGACGGCGAGGTGGTCCTGGCGGCGGACGGCTCGCTGCCGCCGGGCAGCTGCCTGGACGGCCGCGGCGGAGCGGGCCCGACGGTCGGCCCGGGTCTGCCGCTGTCCGCGGTCGCCGAGCTGGGCTCTTCGCCCGGCTGGCACGAGCACCGGGTCGCCGGTCCGGGGACGGCCCCCTGGGTGATCGGCAGCCACCGCGCCGCCGGCCTGCCGCTGACCCTGATCGCCGCGACCCCGGCCCACCGCCTGCGCGAACTGGCATTGGTGTACTTCGCCGGCGTGGCCCTGGTCGGCGTGCTGGCCCTGATCGTGGGGCTGGCCGGCCTGGCCCGGGTGGTCGACGGCGTCAGCGCCCGCCTGGCGACGCTGGGCGCCAGCATGGAAGCCCTGGCGCGCGGCGACTACACCCGCCGCCTGCCCCGGGGTCCGGCCGACGAGGTGGGCCGGCTCATGGGCTACTTCAACCTCATGGCCGGCAGCCTCGACGAGGCCCACCGGCAGGTGAAGGAGAAGGCCGCGAACCTGAGGGCGGCCCTGGAGAACCAGCGCCAGCTGGACCGGGCCAAGGACGAGTTCCTGGTCCTGATCTCCCACGAGGTGCGCACGCCGCTGACGGCCATCCTCGGCGGCGTCAGCTACCTGAAGTCCACCGTGAAGCGGGCCGACCCCGCCGACCGCGACGTGCTGGCGCGCCTGAACCTGGTGGAGATCGCCGAGGTCATCGCCAGCAGCGGCGAGCGCCTCAACGGGTTCATGACCGACGCCATCCAGATGACCGCGATCCAGACCGGGGTCAGCCGCCTCGAGCTGGCGCCGGTGCCGCCCCGCGAGCTGCTGGCGCCGGGCCTCGAGCGGGTCGGGCCCTGGGCCCACAGCCGGGGCATCACCGTGGAGAACCGGCTGGCGGCGGACGTCGGCTGGCAGGTGCTGTGCGACCGCGGCGTCCTGCAGGTGGCGGTGCAGAAGATCCTGGACAACGCGGTGGTCCACAACCTGGACGGCGGTCGGGTCGTGGTGCGGGAGATCGACGCCGTGCCGGGATTCGGTCCGGCCGCCACCCTGGCCACGCCCGACCAGGTGCAGCGCCTGCGGGAGCAGCCGGGCTGGCTGCCCTGGAGCGGCGAGCAGGTCGCCTGGCGCCTGCTCGAGATCCACAACACGGGCCGGGCCATTCCCCGCCACCGCCTCGACGCCCTGTTCGGCAAGTTCGAACTGGTGGGCCGCATCGAGCACCACAGCCGCGGCTCGGGCCTCAGCCTGCCCATCGCCAAGGCCGCGGTCGAGCAGCACGGCGGGCGTATCCTGGTCCGCAGCGAGGAGGGCTGGGGCACCGCCTTCTACCTGCTGCTGCCGACCCTGCCGGCGGTTGCGGGCAGCGCGGGCGGCCTATGGGACGATGCCCCCCAGGGTGTCGGCCGCCGAACCGGCCACGAACAGGTGGGCGTGGCTGCTGACCGCGCTGGGCTCGAGGTTGAACTCGACCACCACGGCGCCGCCCGCGCGGGCGACGGCGACCAGGCCGGCGGCGGGCCAGACGGCGCCCGCAGTGCCGACCACGAGGAACACCTCACAGTCTGACGCGGCCCGGTCCGCCGCCCGCATCACCTGCGGGTCGATCGTCTCGCCGAACCACACCACCCCCGGCCGCAGCAGGGCGCCGCACCCGCCGCAGCGCGGCGGCACAGGCAACGGCACCCGCCGGTCCTCGGCCTCGTGCCCGCAGCCGGTGCAGCGCAGGGTCCAGATGGACCCGTGGTACTCCAGCACCGTGGTGCTGCCGGCCTGCCGATGGTAGCCGTCGACGTTCTGGGTGATCACCGTCACCGGCCCGTGGGCCTCGAGCGCCGCCAGGGCAAGGTGGGCCGCGTTGGGCGCCGAACGGGCGATCAGGCCCCGCCGCCAGTCGTACCAGCGCCACACAAGCTCCGGGTCGCGGGCGAAGGCCGCGGGGGTGGCCAGGTCCTCGGGCCGGTAACGGCTCCACAGGGCGTCCTGGGCGCCGCGGAAGGTGGGGATGCCGCTGGCGGCGGAGATCCCGGCGCCGCTGAGCACGGCGACCCGGTCGCCGGCGGCGACGCGATCGCGGATGTCGTGCAGGTCCATGGCCGCCTCCGCGGTTGGCAGGGCGCGGCGGCACCGGGACGGACGTTGCCCCGCCGCGCCGCCGCGGCGATACTGGGCGGAGCATACCCCGTCGGCGCCGCGCCGACCAGAGCCCGAGGAGATCCCTTGCCCCGCCGCCTGCTGCTGCACCTTGGCCTGCTGCTGCTGATCGCGGTCGCGGCGCCCGCCCGCGCCGCCGTGCCGGTGGTGCGCTTCTCTTGGGACTCGGAGGCCTCGGCCGCGGCGGCGCGCGAGCTGGGGCAGGTCTGGCAGGCCGAGGGGCCGGGCCTGGCC
>JACZKS010000134.1 GCA_014859895.1 Rhodospirillales bacterium | reverse complement strand
CCTCTTCCCCGTCACTCCCGCCCTCTTCCCCGTCACTCCCGCGAAGGCGGGAGTCCAGGGCCCGGCTCCGCCTGGATTGACGCTGCGCGTCACCTTCGGACACCCGCATTGGCCGTTCCGGCCCGCTTCGCGAACGCGGGAATGACGAGGGGACAAAGCGAACTCCCGCCCTCTCGCCCGTTGACCTGCCGGCGCCCCTTCCGTATGTTATAGTATATCTTAAATTCCGGACGCGATGGCTCGGCCGAAGAGACCCTTGGCCGTGGCCGGAGTGGTTTGATTTTTGGCCAGGACCCCATGACGAAAATAGGAATCATCATCTGCGCCCGCTACCGCGACTGCGGCGGCGGAAAGTGCTTCCGGGCGTTGCGGGAAAGGGTCGGCGCGTTTTCCCGCTATCCGGCCTCCGAACCGGTGGAAATCGTCGGCTATACCAGCTGCGGCGGTTGCCCCGGCGGCAACATCGAGCTTGTTCCCGAAGAATTCAGGAAGAACGGCGCCACGGTCATCCACCTGGCGACCGGCTTCATCGTCGGCTATCCGCCGTGCCCGGACATCCGGCGCTTCAAGGCCTTCATCGAAACGGCCTTTGGCCTGCCGGTGGTCGTCGGCACCCATCCGATTCCCCAAAAGTACATCGACGTTCACGAGCGGCTGCCGTTCTGGAAAGAAGGCGGCATGGCGGAACTGATCGAACCGCTGCTGCGGGAATCGGACGAAATCAAGACGGCCTACAACTGAGGGTCCGCCGCACCGCCGGTCCCGGCCCCCGGCGGCGAAACGACGCGTGCCGCCACCGGCGCGTTGTCCATGCACAAACCGCGTGACTATCCCCTGAGTTTTGCATACACGTGCGGCGATTGTTGCCTAAGGCTCGCTGACCATGAAGACGGTCCTTTCCATCCAGTCCCACGTCGCTTTTGGCTATGTCGGCAACCGGGCGGCGGCGTTCCCGCTGCAACGGCTGGGCTACGACGTCATCGTCGTCAATACGGTGCAGTTCTCCAACCACACGGGCTACGGCGCGTGGACCGGTCAGGTGTATGCCGCAGAGCACGTCGCCGACGTGCTGAATGGCGTCGACGCCCGGGGCGCCCTCGGGGGCTGCGCCGCCGTGCTGTCGGGCTACATGGGGGATGCCGGGGTCGGGCAAATCATCGTCGAGGCGGCCGCGCGGGTGAGAGCGGCCAACCCCGGCGCCCTCTATTGCTGCGATCCCGTCATGGGCGACGTCGGCCGCGGGATCTTCGTGCGGCCGGGAATCCCCGAATTCATGAAGGCGCACGCCGTGCCGGCGGCCGACGTCATCACGCCCAACCAGTTCGAGCTGGAGCATCTGACGGGCCGCCCGGTGCGCACGTTGGCCGATGCGCTCGATGCCACGGCGGCCCTGCGCGCGATGGGGCCTTCCGTTGTCCTGGTGACCAGCCTGACGCGTGACGACGCGCCGGCCGGTCGCATCGAGATGCTGGCCGACGCCGAGGACGGATCGTGGCTGGTGTCGACGCCCCGGCTGCCGATCGAGCCCGCGCCCAACGGAGCGGGCGATGCGGTCGCGGCGTTGTTCCTGGCCCATTACCTGAAAGAGCGGGATGCCCGCGCCGCACTCGAACAGGCCGCCGCCGCCATCTATGCCGTCTTCAGGACGACCCATCGCCTGGGGACGCGGGAGTTGCAGATGATCGCCGCCCAGGACGAACTGGTGGCGCCGAGCCAGGTGTTTGCCGCCGAAAAGGTGCGATAGAAAAGCACCGGCCGGTCTCGCGAGTGGTCCGCCGAAGGCCCGTTTTCACGCGATTGCATTTCCATGGGGATCGCTCAGTGTGTGGGTGCGCGCGCCGTCGCCGCCTTCACGCCGAAGATCGGCCATCACCCATCTATTATGAGCGTGAGTTCATAAACGCATTTGACTCCCGCCCGTCCAAGGATCATCATTATGAACATGAGTTCATTCAAGAGGAGAACGGCGAATGCCCAGACCCCGCAAGTGCCGATGGGTTGAAGGTCATCCGGCCGCCGACTTCTTCGCGCCGCGCGGGGTGCCCCTGGACACCCTCCAGGGTGTGGTTCTGCCGGTCGAGGGGCTGGAAGCCCTGCGCCTGGCCGACGTCCAGGGTTTCGATCACGCCACGGCGGCGGCGATGATGGGCGTTTCGCGGCCCACCTTCTCGCGCATCCTCGCCGAGGCGCACGCCACGGTAGCCAACGCCCTCGTCAACGGCTGGGGCCTGCGCATCGCCGGCGGCGACTATCAGGTGACCGGCGACGGTCCCGGCCGGCACGGCCGGGGCGGCGGCGGTTTCGGGCGGGGCGGCGGTCACGGAAAAGGATGGGGTCGGCGCCGCGCCAATCAGGAAAAGGAAGGAGAGTAATCATGCCGAATTTCGATCGTAGCGGCCCGCGAGGAACCGGTTCCATGACCGGATGGGCCAGAGGACTG
>JACZKS010000012.1 GCA_014859895.1 Rhodospirillales bacterium | reverse complement strand
CACGCCGCCGTCTACAACGTCTTTTACGTCCAACGCCACCTTCTTTCCCGCGCCATCTTCAAGAAGTTTCGCGCCGAAAGTTTCGACGTTTGGCGGCGTAGCTGCGTCGCGCTTTAATCCATATTCATTCGCATCGCCCGCAGCCGCAGCTGTTAACGTGTCAATGCTCTGTCATTCGTTGAGGGGAATCACCCGCCGCTCGGCCGCCGAGCGCAGCAGGGCCTCGATCAGGTAGTGGATCTTCACTCCCTCCTCGCCGGTGATCCTGGGCTGCCCGCCGGTTTCGAGGGCGTTGACGAAGTCCTCGATCAGTCGGCGGTGGAAATGATGGGGAAAGGCCATGGGATCGGCGCCGCCGGCGACATCCTCCGCCGCCCCTTCGCTGAGTTCGCGGCCGTCCTGAAAATAGACGCGCAGTTCGGAACCGGTGAGGATGGCGGTTCCGAGGTTGCCGACCAGTTCGATGCGCTCCTTGAAGCCGGGATAGCACACGGTGGTCGCGTCAATGGTACCGATTGCGCCGTTGGTATAGCGCACCACGGCGCCAACGATGTCTTCCACCTCGATGTCGTGCAGATGGCTGGTTTGGGCAAAGGCGCTAACCTCGGAAACGGGGCCGGTCAGGCTCAGGTGCAAATCGAGGGTGTGGATGGCCTGGGTGATGAGCACGCCGCCACCATCCTGCGCGAAGGTGCCGCGCCCCGGTTGATCGTAGTATCCGCGTTGCGGTCGCCACCAACGGATGTAGGCCGAGGCGTTGGCGAGTCGGCCGAGAGCGCCCTCGTCGACCAGTTGGCGCAATCGGAGGGCGCCCAGCCGGAAGCGGTGCTGGAACACGATGCCGAGGGTGACGCCACGGGCCTTGCAGACCTCGATGATCCGGCGGGCGCGGGCGCTGTTCCGGTCGAACGGCTTTTCGAGAAGGACATGCTTGCCCGCCCGGGCGCATTGTTCGACCACTTCGAGGTGGGTGTTGGGCGGCGTCAGCACCAACACGGCGTCGACCGTGGGGTCGCCGAGCACGACCGCCAGGTCGTCGGCCGTCGGAAAGGGAAAACACGCCGCGAAGGCCTCGCGCCGGGCCGGCGTGCGGGAAAAGGCGTGGGCGACGCGGACGCGATCGGTCATCTCCAAAAGGCTCTTGGCATGCGGGGTGACGGCGACGCCGAGACCGATGATTCCGATGGTGATCATGAGGCCAATTCTCCTTTCCGGCTGGGGGATGGGCCACCGAGGCCGGCGCAGTCTTATCCCCTTTCCGATCCCTTCTTCGATTTCCCTTTCTCGGCAAGGAAATCCGTCATGCGTCGCCGGCGGTCGTCGCTGTCGAAGACCAGATAGGCCAGCAGGCGTTCGATGCGCAGCGACTGCGCGATCGGTCCCTCGCTGGCGTGGCGCAGCACTTCGCGGGCGAACGCGATGGCGGTCGGGCTGCGTTCGGCGATGGCCTTGCCGATGGCAACGACCTCGCCCTCGACCTGCTCGGCGGGGACGGCGCGCGCGGCGATGCCGAGATCCCGCGCCTCCCGGCCGCTGAGAACGCGCCCGGTCAGGATCATGTCGGCGGCGATGGCGCGCCCGCACAAGGCGATCAGCCGCTGGCCGCCGCCGGTGCCCGGGATGACGCCGAGCGCGGTTTCAGGCAGCGCCAGCCGGGCGTCCTCGGCGCAGACGATAAGGTCGCAGAGAAGGGCCAGTTCGAGGCCACCGCCAACGGCATGTCCACGCACCCCGGCGATGATCGGCTTGCGGGCGGCGCGGAGCGTGTCCCAATCGTCCATCCATCGGGTTTCCGCCCAATCGATGGCCCGTTTGTCGAGCATCTCCTCGATGTCGGCACCGACCGAAAAATGCGTAGGCGTGCCCAGGATGGCCAGGCAGCGGATGGCGCCGTCCTCCTCGGCATTGCGTACGGCGGCGAGCAGGTCGCCCATCAGGGCGTTCGACAGCGGATTGCCGCGCCGAGGAACACCGGTCAGGCGGATGGTCCGCACGGCTCCGTCGGTTTCGGTGGAGATAACGACGCTCATGGCCGCAACAGCACCTTGAGGTGGCGGTCCGGGTACGCCTTGAGGTCGGCGTAGGCGGCGGCGAACTCGGCGAGCGGCCAGACACCGGTGATCAAGGGACCGACCTCGACCCGGCCTTCGGCCATCAGGCGCATCGCCTCGCGAAAGTCGTCGGGCACGTAATTGCGCGAGGCAATAAGCGAAAGCTCCCGCCTGTAGACCTTGGCGAACGGCAGCTCCAGGCGGTGCTCCCCGTGCGGAGAGGCGACCATGACCAGCTTTCCCCCCGGCGTCAGCAGATCGAGAGCCGCATCGAGGGTGGCATTGGCGCAGACGCAGTCGAAAACGACGTCCGCCGCCTCCAGATGGCGTCGAATCCCCTGACCCAGCGGCCCGTCGTTGGCCCTGACGAAGCGGTCGAAACCGAGGCCGGCCAGGAACGCCCGCCGGCTCTCCAGGCGATCGACGACGACGATGTCCGCCGCGTCGTAGGCCCGCGCCACCTGGGCCACCAGGGTGCCGATGACGCCGGTCCCGATCACGACGACCCGGCCTCCCGGGGCCGCCGCGGCGCGGCGGTTGACATGCACGGCGACGGCGGTCGGCTCGATGAGGGCCGATTCGAGTTCACCCAACCCAGCGGGCACCGGCAACAATTGCGCCACCGGCACCACGACGCGTTCCGCGAAGATGCCCCCGTCGCGGCTGATGCCGATCACCTTGAAGGTGGGGCAGTGGTTGTAGCGTCCCGCCAGACAGGCCGGACAGGCTCCGCAACCGACGCTGGGATAGACGGTCACGCGATCACCACGCCGTACGGGGGCGTCGTCGGGCGCAGCCTCGACCACGCCGACGCATTCGTGGCCGGGCGTCAGGGGATAGACGGCGATCGGATTGAACCCCTCGATCACGCCGACGTCGCTGGCGCAGATTCCGGCGGCGACAATGCGCACGAGAGCCTCGCCGGGCCCGGGCGACGGCGGGTCGCGCTCCATGACGGCCAGATCGCCCGGTCCTCGCACGAAGACGGCTTTCATCACTTTCTCCCTACGCGCCGATCCGTGCCGCGCCTCATCCGAACATGAGACGGGGCAGGAAGAGCACGAAGTCCGGCATGAACACCAACGCGACGATGGCCAGGACCAGGGCCAGGAAGAACGGCAGGGTGGCCCTGAAGACCTGTTCGATGGGCAGTTTTGCCACCGCCGCCACCCCATAGAGGCAAATGCCGACCGGTGGCGTGATCAGGCCGATCACCGTGGTGATGGCAAACAGCAGGCCGAAGTGGACCGGATCGATGCCGACCGCGCTGATGAGCGGCAGCAGTGCCGGCACCAGGATGAGGATGATCGGTACGGCGTCCATGAACATGCCGAGAATCAGGCCGATGAAGATGATGATCAGCATCACCAGGCTGGGATCCGTGGTGAGCGAGGTGACCACGCCGGTGAGGTGCAGCGGCAACTGTTCGCGGGCGAACACCCACCCGGTCAACCCCGAGATGGAGATGATCAGCATCAAGGCGCCGATGGTCGTTCCGACCCGCACCACCTCGTAATAGAAGTCCTTCCAGTTGATGGTGCGGTAGAACACGCCGAGGATCAGCATGTAGTTCACGGCCACCACAGCCGCCTCGGTCGGCGTGAAGACGCCGCTGAAAATGCCGCCCAGGATGATCACCGGCGTCATCAGCGGCAGGAACGACTGTTTCAGCGCGGCGAACAGCCGCTTGAAGCTGAAATACTGGCCGACCGGATACTTTCGCCGGTGACTGAGGATGCCGACCGTGACCATCAGGGCGCCGCCGATGAACAGCCCGGGCAGCACGCCGGCCAGGAACAGTTGCCCGACGGAGGCGTTGGCGGTGACCGAATAGACGATCAAGATGATCGACGGCGGGATGATGGGAGCCAGGGTCGAGGCGCCCAGGGTGACGGCCGCCGCGAAGTTGGGATCGTAGCCGTTCTCGCGCATCGCCTTGACCGTCACGCTGCCGACGCCGACGGCGTCGGCCGCCGCCGAACCCGACATGGCCGAAAAGATGATGCTGGTCAGAACGACCACGTAACCGAGGCCGCCGCGGATATGGCCGACAATGGCGAGCGCCAGGTTGAAGACCCTCTGCGTCGCGCCGATCAGGTTCATCAGGCGTCCGCCCAGCATGAACATCGGCAACGCGAGCAGGAGGGCATTGTCGAGCGTCGACATGATGCGTTGCGGAGCGACCTGCATGGGCACCCCTTTCCACGCCACGTAAACGGCCCCAGAAACCCCGAGGGCGACGGCGATCGGCACCCGCAAGGCGATCATGCCAATCATGATAAGGATGATCCACCAAATCATCGGTCGCCCCCCTCGGTGCCGGTTGAGGAAGCCTGATCGGGGATTCGGTCGTACTCGCTCTCATACTTGGCGTAGTCCTCGTCGCCGAACACGCGCACGCGCACCAGGGCCACGAGCATATGAAAGATCATCAGGGAGCAACCGACCGGAATGGCCAGATAGGCCCATCCCATCGAGAGGCCGAGCGCCGGTTCCACGCGGGGGTTCCTCCACGCCAGCTTGGCGCCGTAGTAGATCAAGCCGACGAAGAACAGGATGACCACCACGTCGACAAGGACCAGGTAGGCCGTCCTGCCGGGGAACCTGATTCTGTCGACCAGCAGGCGCACCACGAAGTGTTCGTTGAGGTAGGCGGCATATGCCGAACCGATGAACACCAGCCAGATGAGCCCGAACCGGGACGCCTCCTCGGTATAGTCCAGCGGCGCGTTGAAAACATAGCGCGACAGCACCTGCAGCGTCAGGATGATGACCAGGAAGATCATCAGCCCGAAAATGACGGCGCGTTCCAGGCGAACCAATTGATCGTCGGCCCGACTGAAGTAGGAAAAGATTTTTCGTGCTCTCGCCATGCGCGGCTTCCCAAGGCAGGAGGGAGCGGCGTGCCGGGATGTCCGGCGCGCCGCTCCCAGGGTCAGGTTACAGCAGTCCCGTGCACCGGGTCGGGCCGTCGCTCGGCGTATCGAGGATGCGCTTCACGACGTCCTTGCCGTACTTTTCGGCGTACTTGTCGATGACCGGCTGCAGGGTCTTCTGGAAGGCCGCGCGGTCGGGCTCGTACACCTTGACGCCAGCATTCGCCTTGAGCCATTCGATGTCGGAATCGAAGTTGTTGGCGAACAGGTAGCGCTGGTAGCAACTGACCCACGTCAGCGCGATGTCGAAGAACCTCCGCTGCTCGGCGTTGAGCTTCGCTAGATGGCCCGGATTGGCGAGGACCGGCTTGTAGAGGAAGGCGTGGCCGGTCAGCGAAAGGGTCGGCGCGGGCTCGTAGAACTTCATGTTCCGATAGCCCGAGGAATCGTTCTCGCCGGCATCGACCAGGCCGGTCGCCAGCGACTGGTAGAGCTCGCCGTAGGGCATCGGCGTCGGCTTGGCGCCAAGGCCGTTGAAGAGGTCGATGTAGAGCTCATTGGCCATCACCCGCACCTTGACGCCCTTGATCTCATCGGGCGTGCGGATCGGCTTGTTCTTGGTGAACATGTGGCGCATGCCGGCGCTCCAATAACTCACCACATCGACGCCGATCTTCTTCTTCACCTTTTCGCTGATCTCCTCGCCGACCGGCCCGTCGGCCACCGCCCACGGATGCCGTTCGGCATCGCGGAACAGGAACGGGATGTCGAAAACGCTGGCCTCCGGCACGAACGAGCCCAGATGCGCATTTGCAATCGTGGTCATGGTCAGGGCGCCTTGGATGACCTGTTCGATGGCGTCCTTCTCGCCGCCGATCTGGCCCTGGGGATAGACCTTCATGGTCATGTCGAGGCCGCTGGCGTTGATGATTCCGGCCAGCATCGAAAAGGCGACGTTGGATGGTTCCCCTGGCGGGTTGACATGGCCGGCCGTAAGCTCGACGGCCTGCGCTCCCGAGGTCACGGACAAGGCGAGAAGCCCCGCGCCTAGGAGGGATGTCTTGGTTTTCATGAGCAAACTCCTTTCCCTGTTTTCGGATCCAGGCACCGGACCCATGAAAATGCGATCCGGCACCACCACCACACTCGACGCCACGACCGCGACAGAAAGATCGCGCGCCACCCGGTTCGTCCCGCCGACCCGGGCCCCGTTTCATGGTCGGTGGGTTCTGTCGGTCATCGCTTCGAGTGCCCTTGTCGAAACGGGATCCAGGGACTCGGGATCAAGCGGCGCCGACCTTCTGTCTTGCCGTACCGCACGAATCCCGGACGATCAGCCGCGGCGGCAATAGCACCCGCTCGGGCAGCTTGTTCGGCTCGGCGATTCTGCGAAACAGCAGTTGTACGGCTTCCTCCCCGATCTGGCGGGGCGAAACCGAGACCGTGGTCAAGGCCGGGCGCGACCATCCTGCCTCGGATATGTTGTCGTGGCCGACCACGGCGAAATCCCTGCCGGGACGCAGTCCGCGCTCATGCAACGCCCACATCACGCCGAGTGCGATGATGTCGGCGTAGCAGATCGCGGCGGTCGGGGGGGCCTCGCTGTCGAGAAGCACGTTAATCGCGGAAGCGCCGGCATCGCGCGAAATCGCCGTTCGGACGATCAGGTTCCGGTGCGGCGCCAAGCCATGCCGCCGCATGGCATCGACATAGCCGGCCGTACGATCGCGAGTCGCCGATGTCTTGCCGCCGCCGCCGATGAAGGCGATCCGCCGGTGCCCCAATGCAATCAGGTGTTCGGTGGCCAGCGCCACGCCCAGGCGCGAATCGACGCCGGCGAAATCGTGGGTGAAGCCACGAAGGTACCGCAGCGCCTGGACGCACGGTAACCCGGCCTCGTGAAGCTTGCGAATGGTCACCGGTGAGGTGCATTCAGCGGGCGAGATGATGATCCCCTCCACGCCCTGTTCGTGCATGCGGCGCAGGAAGATCTCCTGGCGTTCCAGCGATTCGGCCGAATTGCCGAGGAACGTAACCCATCCGTCCCGTTCGCATGCCGCCTCTATCCCGGCCGTGAACTCGGCGTAGAACGGGTTGGTGATGTCGCACACCACGAGACCGATGGTATGGGACCGGCGTGTGCGCAGGTTGGCGGCACTGCGGTTGCGGACGTAACCGAGGGCTCGCGCCATCTTGAGAACCCGCCGCCGGGTTGCCTCCGCCACCAGGGGACTGTCACGCATGACCAGCGAGGCGGTCGACGTCGAAACACCGGCGCGGCGGGCCAGGTCCTTGAGTGTGGTCCGTGGTGGCATTCGGGTCATCCACCTCCGAGGCCGTCCCGCCGGGAACGGTGGGAACACGTGCCCCGTCGCCAAAACTCAAAACGTTCTTAGGCGAATTGCCACAAATATTCTTTTATAATCTATAGGTTGTAGATATGCATGAAGCCGAATTCGTATTTTTTCTAAGAACGTTGCAAATATTCTATGAGTGGCATTTAATTCTGTCAACGAGTCCGAAAAGGACACGAATCCGAAAAGGACATGTCCAAAAAGGACACAGAAGATCACAAGGCCGCCTGTGAAGGAGGGCAAATAGGTTTGTCCCGTCATTCCCCTATGGCCGGCAAACGGCATCCCTGAGGGGTGAGAGGAAAGAGCATGAGAGGAGGCTGCCTATGAAGGAACTCAAGGGTATTTGCTGCGCATTGTGCACACCGTTCAGCGAGGATGGTGAGCGGGTTGACGAGGCGGCGCTCAGGCGTCATATCGATTCGATGATTGAGGCCGGCATCCACATCATCCTGGTGTGCGGCGGCACCGGCGAGTTTGCCTATCTCAGGCCTGAGGAGCGCCGCCGCATCGCTGAGATTGCCGGCCAGCACATCGACGGCCGCACCGGATTCATGGTCCAGACCTCGGCCATCAACACGGCCGACGCCATCGAATATGCCAAGCACGCGGAAGGCGTCGGAGCGGACGCCCTGCTGATCCTGCCGCCCTATTTCGAGGGGCCGGACGCCGACGGCGTCTACGACCATTACGAGAGCATCGCCAAGGCGGTGAAGGTGCCGCTGATGCCCTACAACATCCCCATCCATTCGGGATTTGACATCACGCCGGGTTTCTTCAAGCGGCTGATGCAGATCGACACCATCCGCCACATCAAGGACAGCACCGCCGACATCACCCGCATCCAGCATCTGCTGGCCGTCGGTGCCAAGGTGTTCAACGGCGGCGATCCTAACGCCTTCTTTGCCCTGGTCGCCGGCTGTCCCGGCTGCGTGTGGGGGGCGCCCAACGCCATGCCCAGGGAGGCGGTCGCGCTTTACGATCTGGTCGCCGCCGAGAAGTTTGTCGAGGCGCGCGACCTGTGGCGCCAGATGTTCCCGTCCAACCTGTTCTTCTGGAACCACGTTTACAATGCGTCGGTAAAGGCGGCGACCAACCTGTCGGGGCGGCCGGTCGGACCGTGCCGCAAGCCGGTGCGCCCGCTGACCGCCGAACAGATGGCCGAACTCAAGGAACGCCTGATGCCATTGGGAATCGGCTGACGGCGTCGCTAATCCGCCGCCCCGCAAATGCAAACCATTGGGAGCAAATTAGATGAGGCAACACCTCACGGTTAGGAGCAATTCAGCTGAGGCAATGCGACCCCCCTCCCACTAGGCGCTCGTACTCGCAAAGCGGACGGAGCAGATCCGGCGGCGGTTCGGCGGACGTCGGCGCGGGATGGCGCTCGGCTTGGCCGGCGATGCCGAGGAAGTGGCGACGATCGACGATGCGCTGCTTGCGCCCAGCGCCCTCGGCATGCTCGGCGACGACATTCCCGGCATGGCGGATGACAACCCGCTCGGCGCTGAGGGTGACCACCACGCTCTCGCCGATCAGCTGCCACGGCACCGAATAGGCGTTGGTGTTGACCTCGACGGCACAGTCGACCTGCACCTTGCGCACCAGCTTCCGCACCTGACGGAACGGCGGCCGCCCGTCGATCGGCCGCAGGACGCTCGCCTCGTCGCGGAAGAAGCGCGCCAGCGGCAGCTCGCCGGTGGTGCCGTGCACGCTCGCGGCTGTCGGCAATCTCGCGCATCCGCCAGGCGAGGTGCACCTCCAGGGCGGCGAAGCTGGCGAAGTCGTGGCCGGCGATGGCGTTCCTCTTGACGTAGCCGACGCCGCGCTCGTCCTTGCCCTTGGTCGGCAAGGCCGGCCTCGCCAAACACCTGGTAACGGTCGTACCACCGATAGAATGTGGGGCGTGGAATACCCAGTTTGTCCAGTGTGCGGCGGACCGGCAGGTGGGAGCGTTCAACGGTACGGATGATCTCCAGCTTCTCGGACGCGGGATACCTCATTGCTCCTCGCCCCCATCCGCGATCATGCTTTTTTTGAGCAGGCGGTTCTCCAACGTCAGTTCGGCGACCAGTTCTTTCATGTCGCGCATCTCGCGCTTCAGATCCGTGACCTCGCCCGACGTCGCCTGGCGCGCCGTGTCGCCGGCCAGCCGCTTCTTGCCCACTTCCAGGAATTCCTTCGACCAGCTGTAATACAGGCTTTCGGCGATGCCTTCCCGGCGGCACAGCACGGCGATGCTCTCCTCGCCGCGCAAGCCCTCGAGTACGATGCGAATCTTTTCTTCCGCTGAATAGTGCTTGCGCGTCTTGCGCCGAATGTCCCGGACAACCTGCTCGGCTGGGGCCTTCTTGCTCATGGATTTCTGTCTTATCTGCGTTCCCTTCGGTCATTACGATGAGCCAGTGCACGAAGTGGGCGGAACGCCAAACCCTCCGTTACGCAAACTCTTCAATCCGTCCCAAAGGCGCTGACGTCAGATAGAGATCATGGCGCTTGGCATTCCCCGTTCGCGGGTCAGCAACATCGGCAAAGGCAGCGATAAACCACGACATCGGCTTCTCCCTCTCTGGAAGCCGATAAAAGAATCAATTTCAGCCGTGCACGCCACCATCATTTCTCAAATGCGATTCCCCCGCTAGACCTTGCGCGCCGGATTGTCCACGCCGGGATGCCATTCTTACGGGTTGCCGGTCATGCCCGACGCGTTCGGTCGACCGTCCCGCGCAAGCGTGAGTCTCTCAGCTTGGCGGCTATAAGACGCCGTCCTCGGTCAACTTGTCGATTTGCCCCTCGGTGTAGCCGAGCCATTCCGACAGCACCTCGGCCGTGTGCTCGCCCAGCGACGGGGCCGGCCGGCGGATGGACGGTGGCGTTTCCGACATTTTCATTGTCAGTCCGTGCATGGTGACCGTGCCGGCCTTCGGATGTTCGATATCGATGATCTGCCCACGGTGACGCAGCTGCGGGTTCTGCACCACCTCGTCGATGGTGGCGATCTTGGCGCACGGTGCGCCGGTGCTGCCCATCAGTTCGACGACCTCCTCGGCAGGGTGCTGTTTCATCCATTCTCCAATGATCGTTTCGAGGGCGTCGGCATTCTTGAGGCGGTCCGGAATGGTCTTGAAGCGCGGATCGTCCAACAGGGCATCGAGACCTGCCGCCTTGACCACCCGCGGGAAATGAACGTCGTTGCCGGCAACCAGCAGCACCCAGGCCCCGTCAGCCGTCTGGAAGGCGTTGGCGGGCGAGGAGTAGCGGTCCCGGTTGCCACAACGCATCATCGTCTCTCCGAGCATCACCTGCTGGGGGATGGCGGTAACCAGCATGGACACCGCGCAGTCCAGGAGGGCCATGTCGATGACTTGGCCGCGGCCGGTCTGCTCGCGGACCCGCAACGCCGCCAGCGTGGCCACCGTTGAATAGAGGGCGGTGGCATAGTCGACGAAAAAGGTGCCGGCCTCGGTGGGCGGGCCGTCGGGATCGCCGGTGATCGACATCAACCCGCTCATTGCCTGGGCGATGCCGTCGAACCCCGGGCGTTGTGCCAGGGGGCCGTCCTGCCCGAATCCGGAAATGCGGGTCATGACGAGGCGCGGGTTGATCGCCGAGAGGACATCCCAGCCGCAGCCCATCTTCTCCATCGTGCCTGGTCGGAAGTTCTCGATTAAGACGTCCGCGTGCCTGACCAGTTCCCTGAGAATTTCCTGGGCGCGCGGATCCCGGAAGTTCAGGGTGATGCTCCGCTTATTTCTGTTGAAAACCAGCAGGTAGAGGCTTTCGCCTTTGACCTGGGGCGGAAGGCTTCGAGCCTCCTCACCGGCTCCGGGCTTTTCGACCTTGATGACGTCCGCACCCAGGTCGGCCAGGATCATTCCGCAATGCGGCCCCGCGATGAACCGGGACAAATCCAACACCTTGAGGTCCCCGAAAGGAGCAAGCCGATCCTTTTGCATTTCCTCCACCTCGATGCCAGGCAGTAAGCTGGCAGCAAACGATTTCTGAAAACGTTTTTATATATCGGCGCCGAAATCCGTCAAGGTGAATCTCTCGGGCGCGTGCCGGCGGCCGGGCGCGGCAAGCGGTAGGCCGGAGGGCGAGGCGGGCAGTGGGCCTGGGTGGGGCAATGGCGCGCGAGGCGGCGGAAAAATGGGTATTGACGCTCCATCAGAAAAGAATAAAATCGTTTTCAAAAATCGTTTCCATAAAACAAAAATGATCGCGCCTGGGCAACGGGCGCGCCGGGGACGGCGGATCTGGCCTAAGCCAAACTGGTCGTACTCCACTTCCGAGAATGCGACGGACGTATGTCCGACAACATGCAGATGAAGGAGAGGCAGTTATGACACGTTTAATGGGACGGACATTCGCGGGACTAGTCGCGGGTGCCCTGGTGTTGGGAATGGGCAGTGGAGCATCGGCGGCGGACTTCAAGATTCGGGCAGCTTCGCATTTCAACGAGAATACAGCTATCGGCTTCGGAATGAAGGCCTTCAAAAGGTTGGCGGAGGAGAAGAGCGGCGGCCGCGTGGAAGTCGAGTTGTTCCTGAACGCCGAATTGGGGAATGAGCGCGAAGCCGCGGAAATGGTCAGGAATGGAGCGATCGAAATGACCTCCACCGGCCTCTCCGGCGTCGGCTTGTATGTTTCGGGTCTCGACGTTCTCGAACTGCCGTATCTTTACAAGGACGCGGACGCGTTGGTTCGCATCACCGACGCCTTGCTTCCACACATGCAGAAGATGCTGAACGACAAGGGTTTCCAGAGCGTCGGCTTCATCTACGCTGGTCCACGCCACACGAATTCGGTCAAGCCGTTGCGGGCATTCGCCGACTTCAAAAACCTGAAACTGCGGGTTCCCGAATCGCCGCTCTACGTCGGCATGGCCAGAGCGATGGGAGCTTCGCCGACGCCAGTCGCCTTCACGGAGGTCTACACCTCACTGCAGACCGGCATCGTGGAAGCGATGGAGGGTGACGCCGATACTATCTACAAGCAGAGGTTCTACGAAGTGGCGAAATACGTCACTTTGACCGGCCACATATATTACGCTCAATACGTCGTGTTCAACAGGAAATACTTCGACGGCTTGCCGAACGACATCCAAGACATTCTCATGGAGGTTGGCGCGGAAACGGGAAAACTGCAGGCGCAGGAGAACAAGCGCCAGGTCCAGCTCAGTCTCGATGCCCTCAAGAAAGAAGGGGTCGAGTTGATTGAACTGCCGGACGCCGAACTTCAGAAATTCCGGGACGCCATGGCGGAATTCAACGATCAGCACGCCAAGAGCCGTGGCGAGGGACCTTTCAAGATCTTCCAGGAGGCCATGAAACTGACCGGCAGGTGACCCGAGTCGCTTTCTTGTGAGCACATGAACCAAAAAAGGCCTGGATCCCATGTCATTGCGAGCCGCTTTCATCAAGGTGGACGAAATCCACACCCTCGTGGTGAGGCGGCTCGTCTTTGTTCTCCTTTTCGTAATGTTTGCCACGACCTTGGTCGCGACAATCATGCGGTACGTGCCGGCATTCCCCGGGTTGATCTGGGGTGAGGAGGTCACCCGCTACGCCAGCATCTGGATGGTATTCCTGGCGTCGGCGATCGGCATTCGACGGGGGGTCCATCTCGGGGTCGACGTCTTCGCCATGCTGCTTCCGGCGCAAATCAGGCGCTTCGTGACCCTCGCCGGGCTCCTCCTGATTTTCATCTTCGAATGGGTGCTCGTCTATTTCGGGGCCATCATGACGGTGTCCAACATGGACCAGATGTCGTCCGCTTTGGAAATGCCCATGGGATTACCGTTCCTGGCCGTCCCGGTCGGCGGTCTTTTGATGGCCTACGAAACGGGACGCGAGCTCTGGACCTGCTTTCGGTCCGAAACGAGGCGGTGAGAGGGGCGCTCTCTCTCCGATATAGGAGGGTCGGGTCATAATCGCACTTCTGTTCACCTTGTTCTTCGTCCTGTTGTTCATGGGCGTTCCGATTGCCTTCGCCATCGGCATTTCCTCGCTCGGCGTCATTGTTATGGAAGGCCGGCTTCCGGTTACCATCGTCATCTCGAAGATGTTTGCTGGGATGGATTCCTTTCCGCTGATGGCGATTCCGTTCTTCGTGCTTACCGGCACGTTGGCCAACGCGAGCGGACTGACGGAGCGCATCATTGCGCTGGCCAACGCCGTGGTCGGCCATCGCATCCGTGCCGGGCTTGCCCACGTCAATATCGTCGCCAGCATGATATTCGGCGGCATTTCGGGATCAGTCGTCGCCGACAGTTCGGCCATGGGTTCGATTCTCATCCCGGGAATGACGAAGGTGGGTTTCCATAAGGACTACAGCGTCGCTGTGACCGCCACGTCGTCGACGATCGGCGCCCTCATTCCCCCCAGCATCGTGATGATCATCTACGGATTTCAGGCGCAGCAGTCGATCGGTCGACTCTTCCTGGGCGGCGCCATTCCGGGCATCCTGGTCGGCCTTGCCCTGATGATGGTCGCCCACATTATCGCCGTTCGTCGCGGCTATCATTTTACCACCGAAAACAAAGGCAAGACTTATCTGCAGGAATTTTGGGAAGCGTTTCGCCATTCCGGCCTGGCGCTGATGATCCCCGTGATCATCATCGGCGGCATTGTCGGCGGAGTCTTCACGCCCACCGAGGCTGGCGTCGTGGCGGCGGCCAGTGTGTTTCTCATCGGGGGAGTCGTCTATCGGTCGCTGACCTGGAGTCTGATCGAGGACGCGTTTGTCGATGCCGCGGTAACGACGACGGTTGTCATGCTTATCCTTGGCGTGTCGGCCATCTTCGCCAACATCCTGACCCGCGCCTATTTCCAGACTGAGATGCTGCATCTGCTCGGGGCCCTGGGCGCCGACCGGATGGTCCAATTGTTCATCGTCATGGGCTTCCTGTTCTTTCTCGGGTTCTTCATCGACGTCACGCCCATCATCATCATGTTCGGGGCGTCTCTCGCCGCCCTTGGCATCCAGCTCGGCTTCGACCCGATCCATTTCGGCGTCGTCATCGTGATGACCACCCTGATCGGCGCCGTCACGCCGCCGGTGGGGGTTCTCCTCATCTTGAACTGCGGCATCGCCGGCATCCGCCTTTCCGAATCGTTCAGGGTCCTGTGGCCGTTTGTCGGCGCTCTGCTTTTTGTCTGTGTCTTGTCGGCCCTCGTCCCCGAGACCGTTCTTTTCCTGCCGCGATTGTTGTTCGGGGGATGACATGGGCGCGATGGCCATGGGGATGCAAACGGTAGAACCAAGGAGGCCTGGAGGGGGCGGGACAGCACACTCATGCTTACCGGCAGCGCTTGCCCATCTTGACGAGAAGGAAACGCTATAGCCATGAAGGAAAAATTGACATCCCTGGCCGATGCGGTGCGCCGCATTCCCTCGGGAAGCACGATCGCAATGGGCGGAAACCTGTTGCGCCGTCAGCCGAACGCGTTCATCCGCGAGATCATCCGCCAGGGGATCGGCGATCTGACTTTGTACACGTTCGCTTCCAGCACGCCGGTCGACATGTTGGCGGCGGCCGGCGCACTCAAGAGGGTGGAAGGCATTTATTTCGGCTTCTTCGGCCTGGGCATGGCGCCGAATTTCCGTCGCGCCGCCGAGCAGGGCCGCATCGATGTCCGCGACTTCCCGGAATCCGGAATGGTCGTGCGCCTGCGGGCAGCCGGCGCCGGGCTGAGCTTCCATCCCCTCAAGACGACGCTCGGCACCGACATGGCGCGGCTCAACCCGGATCAGGTGCGCGAGATCGTTTGCCCCTTCACTGGAGAGACCTACCACGCCCTGCCGGCGGCACGGGCCGACTTCACCATCATGCACGGCTACGTCGGCGATAAGTACGGCAACATCCAGATCCCGGTGGTGCGTGACAGCGACGACATCGACCAGTTGATGGCCAAGGCGGGCCGCAAGGTCATCGCCTCGGTGGAACGGATCGTTCCCCACGAGCAGATCCGCGCCAACCCGACACTGACCCTGATACCGCACGTCTGGGTGGATGCCATCGTCGAAGCTCCCTATGGCGCCCATCCCTGCGCGTGCGACGGGTTCTACGACGAGGACGTGGAACACCTGGAGATGTACCTGGAAGCGGCGCGGGACGAGCAGGCGTTCGATACCTACCTGGACCGCTACGTGCGGGAACCGGCCTCCCACGAGGCATACCTCGAATGCGTCGGCGGCCTCAAGCGGCTTGAGAAACTCTGTGTCGGGGAGGTGGTGTGATGAACGGCGGGGCGGTGACTTGCACCCTGAACGAGCTCATGGCGTCGACCATTTCGCGTATGCTCTATGATGGCGAGTTGGGATTTGTTGGTATCGGGACGGCCGGCCGCGCATTCACGCTCGCCGTCGGCATCCCCATTGTCGCGGCGCGTCTTGCCCAGATGCGGCACGCGCCCGACTTCACCATTTACTGGGGCAACCTGCTCAGCCCGGATCTGGACGATATCCCCGAAAGCCCCTTGCAGGACACCTATACGCGGTGGCCGGCGGCGGCAGCCCTTTCCGACACCGGCCAAAAGCTGGACATGCTGATGCGCGGCGATTTCGACGTGTCCTTCGAGTCGGCTGCCCAGGTAGACCAGTTCGGCAACTTGAACATCACGTTGATCGGCGACCCGAAATCGCCAAGAGTTCGACTGGTCGGCTGCCTGGCCCAGCCCGAGCACTTGGCCTTCGTACGGCGCCCCATCATCGTCTGCGACCTCAACCGCCGGACATTCGTGGAAAAGGTCGACTTCATCACCAGCGTCGGCCATGGCGGTGGCACGAGGTCGCGGCGGGACTGGGGGCTGCCGGGGCCAGGACCATGGGCGGTCGTGACCGACAAGGCGGTTTTCGACTTTGACGAGGGCAGCGGCAGGATGCGTCTGCGCAGTCTGCATCCCGGCGTCACACCCGAGGAGATCTGCGATTTGATGGCGTTCACGCCGATCATCCCGGCCGAGGTTGGGACGACGCCGGATCCCGACCCGGAGGATCTGCGTCTCATCCGCGAGAAAATCGATTGCCACCGTATGCTGATCCGCGCGTAGGGCGGATCGACCTGAGGACGGAGAGGTCCATGACTCTGCGAAAGATCGACCATATCGGGATCGTCGTCTCGGACATCGACGATGCTAGGCGCCGTTACCAGGCCCTAGGTTTCGACGTCGTGGAGGAGCCCGTCGACCTGCCGGATCGCGGCGTCCGCGTGCAGTTCCTCGCAGCAGGACCCGATCACATCGAATTGATCCAGCCGATTGCCGAAGATTGCCCGCTGCATGCGGTCATCGAGAAGAGGGGGGAGGGGATCCTTCATATCTGCTTGGAAGTGGATGACATCGAGGGGGAACTGAACCGACTGGATGGCCTCGGTGTGCGTCTGGTCGACCGCCGGGCATGGATGAGCCCGCACGGGTGGGCTGCCTTCATTCACCCGAAATCTATGCGCGGCGTATCCGTCGAACTGCGGGAGAAGGCTTTGGAATCTCGGCCGAAATCGGACTGATCAGCGTCGGCCCGCCGCGCCGCTGGCGGAAAACGGGCCGAGAAAGAAGACGGACATGAAAATCGACAGGATCGAAACGTTCATTCTGCACGTCCCCGTGACGCGGGGAATCATCAAGGACAGTACCTTCTCGGTGACTCACCGTTCGGCCCCCGGCGTGATCCTGCATACCGACGACGGCGTGAAGGGCTATGGATTTACCGGGACGCAGGGCCACCTCGATAGCGATCGGCTGATCGTCGGCGCCATCGAGAAGTGTTATGGTCCGCTGCTGATGGGGCGCGACCCGACGGAAGCGCGCCAGATCTGGCAAGATCTCTACCACCATCCGCCGCTGCAGTATGTTGGTCGGGGCGGCATCATGCACTTAGCGTTGGCCGCGGTGGATATCGCCTTGTGGGACATCAAAGCCAAGGCGGCGGGCCTGCCGCTATGGCGGCTGCTCGGTGGCGGCGCCGACAAGCAGGTGGCGATCTACAATACCGACGCCGGATGGCTGAACTGGCCGATCGAGCGGATGGTCGACGACGCCTTGGCGGGAATTTCCGAACACGGCTTCGTCGGCGTGAAGATCAAGTTCGGTAGTCCGGATCTGTTGAACGACGTCAAACGGATCGCCGCCGTTCGCGAGGCCGTCGGCCCCGATGTTCTTCTGATGGTCGACGGCAACGGTCGGTGGGACTATCCGACGGCACTGAGGTTCTGCCAGCGGATCCGCGATCTCGACGTGACGTGGATCGAGGAGCCGCTGTGGTTTGACGACCTGGCGGGGCACGCCCGTCTGGCCCGCGCCCAGCAAATCCCGATCGCCCTGGGCGAACAACTCTACCTGACGGATCACTTCCGCGATTTCATTGGCGCCGGCGCCGTTCATTTCGTCCAGCCTGATGCCGTGCGGCTAGCCGGTATCACGGAATGGTGGCGGGTTGCCGATCTCGCGCACGCCAACCGGCTGCCTGTGTGTGCGCATACCGGCGACATGATGCAGGTGCACGCCCATCTGTCCGTCGCCCATGCCGGGGTGACCATGCTCGAAAACCTCCCGTGGATGCGGGACTGTTTCGTCGATCCCGTCGCCATCTCGGAGGGGCATCTCGTCAAGCCGACGTTGCCGGGGGCCGGCACCACGCCGACGGACGACGCCCTGAGGCGGTTCAACGTCCTGAATTCATAGCCCGGCCAGCGATCGCCGCACGGAACGTCGGTTTCAGATGGGTTCGTCCCAGACGTTGTCGGCCGGGTCGATCAAGACGTCCACCAGGTAGGGAAGGGGTGCGGAAAGGGCCCGCTCGAGGGCGGAGGTGACGTCTTCGGGCCGGCTGACCCGTTCGCCGTCCGCTCCCATGACGCGCGCCAAGTCGGCGTAGTTCACGTCGGTGAAGTCGACGCCGATATAGCGCTGCCCGAAATAGTGCAGTTCCTCCTGCTTGATGTTGCCGTAGGCCATGTCGTTCATCACCACGATGGCGACGGGGGTTTTCTCACGGACGGCGGTCTCGATTTCGGCCAGGCTCATGCCGAGGGAACCGTCACCGATGAACGCGATTATCCGGTCGTCCGGCCGCGCCAGTTTGGTGGCGATGGCGGCCGGAAGACCGAAGCCCATGTTGCCGAAGCCAACGGGCTTCAGGTAGCCGCCGGACCGTGCGGTCGGCAGCAGATGGGTCCATATGCCGGGATTGCCCGCATCCGCGATGACCGTCGTACGAGTGTCGAGCAGCCGTGCCGCCTCATGCATCAGCCATTGGGGCTTGATGGGGACGTTCTTCGCATGATCCGCGGGATGCATTTCCGCCAGCCACGCGGCGCGCCATTTCTCGGCTTCCCGCAGGAACTCGCGGCGTGCCGACGTTGCGGCGGTCTTTCGCGAGGACAGCAGGGTGGTCATGCGCTCCACCGCGTCGCGGGCGTCGCCGACGACCGCAACGGAAACCGGATAGTTGCGGCCGATGATGGTCGGGTCGACGTCGACGTGGATGAGATTCTGCGGAAGTTGCATTGTCCACCGCGAGGTGGAGGGAGCGTTCATGCTGTTGCCGATGGCGACGACGCAATCGGCACTTTGCAGGATGGCGTTGGTCAGGCGGGTTCCGTTACGGCTGCGCGGGCCGAAGACGATGGGATCGTTCCCGGCTACCGATCCGATCCCGTTGTACGTTGTCACCACGGGAATCCGGAGCGCGCGGGCGAGGTCAAGGATAGCGTCCCCCGCCCGGGCTAGCACAGCGCCCCGGCCGGCCCAGATGGCGGGGCGCTTGGCCCGCAGCAGGGCGTCGACGGCTTCCTCGATGCTCAGCGGGTCGGCGCACGGCGGCCGCATGGGCCGGTAGGCGCGCGGCGGCTGCGGGTCGAAGTCCATCGCGCCGTTCTCGATGGCGTCACGGGCGAAGTCCAGGTGGGCGGGACCATGGTTGCCGGTCAGCGCCACCCGGAACGCCTCTCTCGTCGCGTGGGGGACGGCCTCGGCGTCGGGCACGAAGCGGCTGTGCTTGGTGAACTGGCGGAACAGCGAAACGTGCTCGGCGTCCTGGTTGTCGTCGGTGCCGATATGACGCCGGCGGTTATTGCAGGTCACGACGACCACCGGGCTGGAGTCGCGAAAAGCCCCGCCGATGCCGGTCAGCAGGTTGGTCGCTCCGGGGCCGGTGGTGGCGAGGCAGATGCCGGGCTTGCCGCTGACCCGGCCGTAGGCGTCGGCCATGTGGGCCGCCGCAGCTTCATGTCGCGCCGTGACGAAACGAATGGCGGGCGTGTCGAAAAGGGTGTCCATGATTGACAGGGTCTGACCGCCGGGGACGCCGAATACGAACTCGACGCCCTCCAGTTTCAGGCATTCTACGAACGCTTGAGCCCCTGTCATCTTCCGAACAGTCATGCATACCGTTCCTTCTTGCTGTTTCCCACCGGGGTACCCGCCCGTTCACGCGTGTCGATCTTATCGGACCTTCTCGTACTTGCGTGGTGGAACTTGACAGGTTCTGGAGAGAGCGTGATGATATTAAAATCGTTTTCTGAAAACGGTTTTATAATATTTAACCACGTGGATTACCGATCGTCAACACCGACAATCAACAGGAGGAGGTTACGGTTTTTCCAAGGGGACCGGGTTGGAGGGGTTTCTCGGGTGGGTCGTCTTCCAAAGGGTGGAACCGTGGGATCTTAAAAACGATTTTCCTCTTGGCTCGTTTAGGTCATAACATGGCTTGCGAAAACTGAAACGCTGTCGAAGAAAGTGATAAGATGCGAAAGGTTCCATCCAGCCGCGTGACTATCGGCGACGTGGCAAAAGCCTGTAGTTTGGCCGTTTCCACGGTTTCCAACGCCCTGTCGGGGAAACCCTATGTCCGCAAGGAAACACGTCGCAAGGTCCAGGAGGCGGCGGACAGGCTGAGTTATCGGCCGTCGGCCGTGGCACAGGCCCTGCGGACGAGCCGCTCGTCGACGATCGGGGTCCTGGTTCCCGACATCACCAATCCAGTGTTTTCCTGGATGGTCAGGGGGATCGACGACGTCCTGTTCCGCGAAGGGCGGTCTCTCTTCGTGTGCAGTACGGAGGGGCGCGAGGATAAGCAAATCCAGTACATGCACGCCCTTATCGATCGGCAGGTCGATGGGTTGATCCTGATCTCCCAGCACACCCACGGTGATGACATCGAAGCCATACTGGACAACGGCCCCCCCTTCGTCTTGATCCATCGACGACGGCGCGGCCACAAGGAGGACTACGTCGGTATCGACAACGATGCCGGGATGCGTCTGGCGATGAATCATCTGGTGGAGCTCGGGCATCGGCGCATTGCGTTCATTCGCGGCCCAACAACGTCCACGTCCGTCGAGGAACGTTTCGGCGCCTACCGGACGGTCATTGCCGAAGCCCGTTTGGCAGCCGAGGCCAATCTGGTGTTCCAGGGTGACTACACGATCGAGGGAGGGATGCAGGCGGGGAAGTTCCTTCTCGAGCAGGTTCCACGGCCGACGGCCATCCTCGCCGCCAACGACTTTTCGGCGCTGGGCGTCATCGAGGCGGCGATGCGGCTCGGCTTCCGCGTGCCCGAGGATGTCTCGGTGATCGGCTACGACGACATATTCATCGCGCGCATGCCGCAGGTCCAGTTAACGACGGTCTATCAACCGAAGCGCGACATCGGCGGAGCCGCCGCGACGCAGTTGCTGCGACGAATCGGGGCGCTGCGGAGAGGACGGCCGAAAGAGGTCATCTTTCCGGTCGAACTGCACGTCCGGGCGACCACGGCTCCAGCCTATTCGGGAAGCCGGGTCGGTCCGTGGGAGCAGGACGAGGTTTTGGTCCCGTAACGGGGCATGCGGTCGCCGGGGGAAGGTCCCGGCGGATTGCACGCGCCGGGCGGCGTTTATCTTGAGCTAGGTACAGGGGGAACGGCCGTGATCCAAATCCCGACACTAGGCTTGCTCGCCATCGACGCCGGTACGGGAAGCATTCGCACGACGCTATTCGACACCAAGGGGCGCATCCAGCGCCAGGCCCGCCAGGGCTACAACGTCAATCTGGCCCCCGGCGGCTGCGCGGAGCAGGACTTGGGCGCCCTGTGGCGCGCGGTGGTGGCGACGCTTCGCGAGATTTTTTCGGATGGGGGGGCGCAGGTCGCGGGTATCGGCGTGACCGGCGCCCTAAGCCTGGTGCTCGCCGATGCGAAAGGGGAGCCGCTGCGTCCGGCCCTGCTGTGGCAGGACCGCCGGGCCGTCGACGAGGCCGGCGTGATTCTTCGGGACATCGGCGCCGATGCGCTGTTCTCGACCGCCGGCCGGCGCGTCGACCCCGAGCAGAACGCCTGCAAGCTGTTGTGGATCAAGAAGCACGAGCCCGAGCACTGGCGGCGGGCAGCCACCGTCTATGCCGTCAAGGACTGGATCGTCCAGCGGCTGTGCGGGGGGCGATTCACCGACCGGACCACAGCTTCCTATACCTTACTGTTCGACGTCTACCGCGATCAATGGAACCTCGACCTCACAGAGGCCCTGGCGATTCCCGAGGCTTTGCTGCCGCCGGTGACGACGGGGCAGGCGCAGGCCGGAACCGTGACTCGGGAAGTCGCTTCGGAAACCGGGCTGCCCGAAGGTGTCCCCGTGGTTGTCGGTGGGCCGGACGGCACGCTGGGCGCCCTCGGTTCGGGCATGGCGGCGCCCGGCATGGCCGTCAACATCATCGGCACGACGGATGTGTTCCTGGCCTGCCTTGATCAGCCGGTGCGCGACTCCCAGCGTGGGACCGTGCTCAACGCTTACGTGGTGCCGGATCGATGGGCTATTGGCGGTCCGATGGGCTTGACTGGCGGGGCCTTGCGGTGGTTTGGCGAGACCTTCCTGTCTCCGGAGAACGCCTCTTCGTCCGACCCCCTGTTCCACGTTCTCGACCGTCTGGCCGCCAAGGCGGAGCCAGGCGCCGACGGCGTCTTCTTCCTTCCCGGGCTTTCAGGAGATCGCGTTCCCAGATGGAATCCGGCGGCGCGGGGCGTTATTTTCGGGTTGAGCGCCGAACACCAGCTGCACCACATCGTCCGCGCCCTGTTCGAAGGCTGCGCCTATACGCTGGCCGACGCGGTGAACGCCGTGGCCCACCTGGGCGTCGACATCGGCGATATCAGGGTCGCCGGGGGCGGGGCAGCCAGCGATCTGTGGCTGCGCATTCGCGCCGGCGCACTGGGGCGGCCGCTCAACGTCGTCAAGGAACTGGAAGCCAGTTCCCTAGGCGCCGCCATCGCGGCGGGGGTCGGGGTCGGCGTCTACGCCGATTTTCCGACGGCGGTCGGCGAGGCGGTCGCCATTTCCCATCGCATCGAGCCGGGGCCGACCCTGGTGGGAACCTATCAAGCCTACTATCAGGTCTACCAGCAGCTCTACCGGCGACTTGAACCGGTGTTCGCCGACCTGGCGAAGCTCAGGCAGGGGTAAGCGGGAAGACTGGCACGGAGGGATTTCTCCATGATTGGACAGGACGTCCAGGCATCGGCTTTGGCCGAAACCGGCGCCAAGCGCGGGGTGGCAAGGGACTGGCCGGCGCTGACGAACGAGCTTCGCCGCCGTGCTTTGAAGCGGATGCTAAATCTCGGCAGAAATCTGCTCGTCCGCAGAATCACCCATCCCTGACATTCTCAAACGGACTCTAACTATTGGACCCTTCAATCAAAACCCGTGTCCACCCCCCCCCCGGAGTTCCTGCCTTACTGTGGTAGGTCTCACGTACGAAGCTGAAATCGGTGGCGCACCGAACGCCTGGCCCTTCGTGACCCCAATGGCGATCTTGCGCCCATCTCGGCCGTTCTGAAAAGTACGAGTCGCCAACTGCGGACATTGCGACGAATCGCTGTACCGGCTGTTGACTACCAAGCACGTACATTCGGGTTTAAGCGAAAATCGGACATTCCTTCCTTGTTCTGGCGGTTGGCGCTAAACCGCTTCCACTTCTTCGATGGGCTCGTCGTCAATGTCCTCTTGACCAGGAGGAGGAAAGCCCAGAACCTCCTCGACCGACGTGCCTTCCAAGGTCTCTACACTCCGGAGCTTCCGCTCAACTGCACGCGTTCTCCGACCCGCTTCGTCGACCGTCTTCTTCGCACTATCCAGCTGTCGGCCGATCTTGTCCCAGACCTCTCCGTACTTTCTGAACTCTGTCTTTGCAGCGCTCAGGACCTGCCAAACTTCGCTGGACCGCTTCTCGATAGCCAGCGTACGAAATCCCATCTGCAGGCTGCTCAGAAGTGCCGCGAGCGTAGTGGGGCCGGTCATCATCACGCGGTGTTTAGTCTGGATGTCACTGCAGAGCCCCGGGCGCCGGATGACCTCGGCAAAGAGGCCTTCGGTTGGGAGATACATGATCGCGAAATCTGTGGAATGCGGCGGACATACGTACTTTTCGCAGATCCTCTTCGCCTCAGCGCGGATCGCCCGCTCCAGGGCGGCAGCGGCCTTTTCGATCTCCTCAGCACCGCCCGCGTCTTGCGCAGCAAGCAGGCGATCGTAGCCCTCCTGCGGGAATTTGGCGTCGATCGGCAAAAAGACCGGAGGCCCGTCACCCTTCCCTGGGAGCTTGACCGCGAACTCCACCATTTCACCGGAGTCCGGCTTGATCCGGACGTTTTGGACAAACTGATCCGGCAACAACATGTCTTCCAATAGGATGCCGAGTTGCACCTCTCCCCATCCGCCCCGTGACTTCACGTTAGTGAGGACGCGCCTCAGGTCGCCAACGCCTGTCGCAAGCGCCTGCATCTCACCGAGGCCCTTATGGACCTGCTCGAGACGTTCGCTCACCAGCTTGAATGATTCCCCAAGCCGCTGTTCCAGCGTACCTTGAAGCTTCTCCTCCACGGTTGCCCGCATGGCCTCGAGCTTGGTCTCATTATCCTTGCGCACGGCCTCGAGGCTTTGCGTCAGCGTTTCACGGATCGCGTCCTGCTTCTTCTCGTTCGACTCGGTCATCGCCTTGATTTGGGCGGTGACCCCGTCGAGAACTTCCTTCTGGACGTTGCGGGCTTCGAGCTGGGCCTTTTCCAGCCGCTCCGCCAGCGCAGTCATAGCAGCATTCGTTTCACCCAAGCGCTTCGTCTGCGTCTCGGCGAAGGCGTCCGTGCGCTCCTTGAGCGCCTTCTCCTGAGCAGCTCGGCCTTCAACCGCTTCTTTACGCATCGCGGAGAGCTGCTCGATTTGCGCGGTGCCGAATGCGGCGAGGCGCTCCTCCAATACTCTCTGCGCGTCGGATTGGCCCTGACCGAAGGTAACGAACCGACTCTCGAGTGCTTGTTGGTGAGCAGCGAAGCTATCTCGCAACTCGTCGCGGGCGATCTTGCTCTCCTGGCGGATTGTCGGCGGAAGGGTCCTCAGCTCCTGCTCGACGGCGGCGATCCTTCCGGCGATTCCGCGCTGTTGGAGAAGAGCGGCGGCCGCAAGGAAGCAGCTCAAGCCGGTCGCCACCAAAATGACGATCAAGAGAACGGACACTGCTTCCCTCCTTCTGCCATAGGGTCGATCCCATGAGTGGACCTCGTCCACATCGACAAGACCTGACCTTCAAGGCGAGCAACGTCGATCTGTAGCCGCGCTGTGGCGCACGCGTCAGGCCGTCTTTGTTTCAACCGCTGCTACTGCGGGCAGAGCCTGCTTTCTATGAAGGCCGGGCCTGTGCTCCTTCCAGACCCCGTTCATGTCGATCCCGTTGTCCAGCGCCGCCTTCATCTTGTTCCGGGCGTTGTCGGAGAAGCGGTCGTGCTTAGCCCTCCCGAACTCGAAGGTGTGGCGGCACGACGGGTCTTCGTCGATCTTCAAGCAGCGGCGGAGAGCTAGAGCAATTTCCGGTCGGTTGGAATCGAGAGGGATTCCCAAAGGGGTCGAAATCTGATTCAAGATAGGGGCTGGTGAGGGAGGCCAGCCCGCATGCCCGAACCTCTTTCCAAAGATCTTCGTAAGCGGTTGGTTTCGG
>JACZKS010000133.1 GCA_014859895.1 Rhodospirillales bacterium | reverse complement strand
CCTCAAGAAGACCGCAGCCCGAACAAAGGACGAATTATGGGACGCCATCGGCCGAGGCATCGACACCTTCACCCCGGCCGAGTGCGAAAACTACTTCGCCGCTGCCGGATATGACCTCAACTGAACGGAAATTGCTCTAGGACTTCGTCATTCTGCGCCGGCGGTTTCATCGAGTTTGCAGAGTGTCGTCTGTGCCCGAGCTTTCCCCGCTTCGGGTGTGCTATGTGGTTGCGCTCAGGGCGTCCGTGGTGAGCGTGGGCAGAGGCGATGCAGTCGGACTGCGCGCCGAGAGGTTGACTCACCACAGAGCTCCTATTCGCCCTACAGCGGACAGGAATGAAGCCTGGGTGCCAGTTTGCAACTGCCAACCAGTGACGCCGCGTTGTAGGCTCTAAAATAAGGAGGCGTTTCTCCTGAAAAACAATCGCGCTAGAGTCGTGTCATGACTGGCGTTGATGACGATATTGCCTTGAGGCGCATCTGTTATCGTTGCGTGGGCGAGCCCTATTTGCGAGAGCAGGTTGGTCGCGGGACTCGGGCGGCTTGCTCGTATTGCGGCGGCAAGCGGCGAAAGACCATTACAGTCGCGGAATTGGCTGACGAGGTCGAAGCTGCTTTCGAGCGCCACTATCGTCGCACATCCGACCAACCGCACTCATGGCAGTATGCGATGCTCAGTGACCGCGAGTCGGACTATGAGTGGGAGCGTGATGGCGAGCCAGTCATCTACGCGATCGGCGAGGCCGCGCTGGTGGACGAGCAAGCAGCGACTGACGTCCAGCAGGTGCTAGAGGATCGTTATGCTGACTTCGAATCGGCGCAGATGGGTGAGGAGTGTGAGTTCGATTCTGAAAGCTATTACGAAATTAATGACCCGAGTGACGTCGAGTTTCGGTTTGAATGGACCGAATTCGAGCGCGAACTAAAGACCGAGGTGCGCTTTTTCAGCCGATTGGCACAAGGAGTGCTTTCCTCGGTTTTTGCGGACTTGCATGCCCATCAAACACACGAAGGCCGGAGCGTGATACGAGAAGCTGGCCCTGGCACGGATATGGCGTCCATATACCGCGCTCGCGTCTTCCAGCCCCAGGACAACATCGAGAAGGCGCTTGTGCGTCCCGACCTGGAGGTCGGTCCCCCCCCATCGAACGCGGCATCTCCAGGTCGCATGAATGCACGCGGCATTTCGGTCTTCTATGGCGCGCTTGATGCCGACGTCGCGCTCGCTGAAGTGCGTCCGCCAGTTGGGAGCCGGGTAGCTGTCGCTCGCTTTAATGTAGTCCGCCCCCTTCGTTTGCTCGACTTGGACGCGCTGCACTCAATCTACGTCGAAGGCAGCATCTTTGACCCGGACTACCTGCGCAGACTCGAGTTGGCAAAATTCCTCACGGGCTTGAGCCTTCGCGTGACGGCACCAGTTATGCCGAGCGATGACCCCCAAGACTATCTTATTACGCAAGCCATTGCCGACTATCTCGCAAACGAGGCTCATCCTCCTGTCGACGGCATGATCTATCCATCTGCCCAGAACGGAAATGGGTTGCTCAATGTGGTCTTGTTCCACAAGGCTGCGCGGGTCGCGCCGATGGAGATTCCCGAAGGCACCAAAATTCATGCGCACGAGTATGAGACCGACGAAGACGGCCAAACACCCGACTACTTTGTGTGGGAAGAACGACCGGCTCGAACGCGGAGAAGGCACACGGCGTCAAATCGGGGCATCCTATTCGTCACGGAAATCATGTCGCCGTCCAGTCAGGATCCTGATCGGCGAGTTTCAGCGTTACGGATTGATCCAACTTCGCTTTGTATCCACCACGTAACTGGCCTCACCTACGCGACTGACCCTCACCCGGTTTCGAGGCGGATTGTGAAAAAAAGCACCGGGCGCATTTTGAAACGTAAACCCGAGGAGGAGCTTGATGATCCGCTCTTCTAACTATGCTTCGTGATACGCTCCCAGATCACCATGTGTGACCTTTAGATGGCTATGCGCTGTGGGCCGTCCTGGTGGTCCGAGGTGGGGGGTCTGAAGCCGACGCTGTCCCGCGACGGGGGCCCGAGAACTTGACTCCCCAGTGAGCCCCAAATCGCCCCATAGCTCGTGCCCAATTTTCCCGATCGTTTGCTGATGACGCGCCTAGAAAGCCAGCACAAAAAAAGGGCCCCCCGACGGGGCCCTCGATCTCATAGGCTTCAACGTCGACCGATGTGCGGTTTAATACTCTCTGCAGTCATACACGAACGTGTATCCGCTCATCCCTCGGAGACATGACACGATCGTGCCGTCGGGCATGTTGTATCGCCACTCCGCCCTGCCGGGACTCGCGTTGGGGTCGATGTTCCACGATCTCGCAGCCTTGCGCAGCCGCTCATGGTTCTTCTCGGCGTAGTCCATCATCGACATGTTGTCGGCCACTTTGGCGTCCAGCCACTTGCTCCCATTTCGAATGATCGGTTTCTCAGCGACGGCACTCGTCGCCACGATGATCAGAACCCCCGCGACTGCGGTGAATGTGCGCTTGTTCACTCTTGGCTCCCTTCGGATTTCGTGGTTAGTCCGAGCCAGTCTCAGCGTCGTGAGTGGTCGGAGCAAGCGATGGAGCCGGGGATTCCGCCGGTTGGGAGGGCACCTTGAGTTAGGTTAGTGCGGAGGGTAGTTGATCGGGGTGCCGATGGTGATCCTATAGAGGGTCAGCATCTCGCGCCAGGAAAGCACATTGCTATAGCGGCCGCACATGCCGGAGAGATTGACATCAGCTGAGCGAAGGCAAGCCTGGGAGTTAGCTTCAGAAGGATCGTTGGATCGGAGTGCCTGAAGGGGCTCTAGCCGCCTTTGTCACTCTAGGAAGCGTCTCATGACGATCAGGAAGAAGTAAGTCACTTATGAGTTATTAGAGATGACCCACGAGGGGCGGGATTCCTGACCCTCGCCCCTCCGAAAAGTGGAAAAATCACACAGAGGCAGCGCCCTCTCCCCGACGAACCCTCAAGGTCAGGTGAGTTAGGGCCCTGTTCATCCGCTTGTTCAAGACGTGGTAGGCGATCGTGCGATCCGGCAGCCAGTGCTGGTTGAGAAGGTGGTCGTCGATGCATAGCGACAACCCGCCAACTAAAAGGCGATCCGCGAGGCCGGCATGCACCCTCTTCGTAACCTTCTGATTCAGAGCACTTCCTGACGCCTTACGTAACGTTAAGAGGCGGAAATTGAATTGCGGTCCGAGAAGGTGAAACGGGAAGCTCTGTAAATCACCCACCGAAACGATTCCCATCTTATCGAGCGCGACCCTCCCCAAGACCACCTCGTATCGGCAAGCGATTTTCTTGGTCGGAAGGGTCACTTGGTGAGGACTGCTGATGCGGTCAGACACCTTGACGTAAATGCGCGCCTCAATCGGACCACAACGATGTCCGAGATAGAGAGTGTCTTGGGGGCCAATCGTGAAATCGCGGCTCTCGTCGTGCACGGAGAAGCGACTGCGAGCGCATGTCGCCGGTCGATCGGGAGCACTTGCCCAGCGCGGGTTATTTGTCCAGTTTTCGACGCTCGGCTTGATGACCGCATGCCGATAAAGAACGTTTCTGATTGTCACGCATTGCCGCACCCACTCGGTCCGATCAAGGTCCCCTCGTGGACGAAAATCGGCGGCGACATGAACTTCGACCAACTCAGGCTCGCTAACAACGATGTGCCGGAGTTGTTGCAGCATGACAATGGTCGGACGTTGCAGCGTGACGATGCACGTCTGCACTTTCTCACACTGCGGTGCATGAGGATCAGCGTCAACGTATGGGTCGATGGCACCAATCTCTCGTTTAAGCCGAACCTGAAGATGGCGGCGGGGTGTTCTGTCTGGGAAGATGCAACGCAGTTTTATGGTGTCGAAACCGACTGAAACCCGAAATCTGGAAAGGTCGATGCTCGGCTCGACCAGCGCCCGGTCAGCAAAGCGCTTTTGCACACGGCGCAGAAACGACACCTTATAGCCAGCCTCGATCAGCCGGCGAATAGGTTCAGGCTCAGTCATTGGCATGCATGGATTCACTCGACGTCTCCTTGTCAAACGCTGTTAGGTGGTCGCCCCGCCGGGTGCTCCAGAATGTCGAGCAGACGAGGGCCACCTTCGTTATAGGAACGTCGACATTCAATTCGCCGAACTTTTTTTCCACATTCTCCTTTAGCGTCGGATCGGCGGTCGCCGACGGTCAATCAGCTACCGAAGCTTTGCCACGACGTCCTCAGCGCGAAGGTGCGTGTAGCGGGCGAGCATGCGGAAATCGCGATGCCCGCTGATCAACGCGACCTCTGGCACGCTTAGGCCCATTTCAAAGAACCGGCTGACGGCTTCGTGCCGAAGATCGTGAAAGTGGAGATCCGTTGCGCCGGAGCGCTTCTGAACGCGCCGCCACGCGCACTTGAGGGCGTTATCACTGATTGGGAAGGCAAGCTCGTTTTCGCGCGTCTGGAGACTCCTGAGGGTCGCGACAGCAGCCTTCGTCAACGGGATGGTTCGTGGGTCCCCGTTCTTTGTCTCCGGGATGTGGAGAATGCGTCTTTCAAGGTTGATATCCTCCCAACGAAGCCGGGTGATCTCCCCTCTTCTCATGGCCGTCTCGACAGCAAACCGAATGAACGGCTCAATCAGTGCGTTGCGACACTCGGCACAGGCGCCGATGAGTCGATCAAACTCGTCACTTTGAAGGCGCCTCGTTCGCGCACGGTTCGGGCTCGGCTTACGGACGTCCTTGAGCGGGTTCGTCCTCAAAGGTATCGCCCATTCCCGGCGCGCGATGTCGAATGCGTGCTGTAGAATCGACAACTCGCGGCGAATTGTCGTGCCGCTAACCGAGTGGCTTCGCTTGTCACGATATTCAGCGAAGTGCGCCGCCGTCACTGCGGCAAGGCTTACCTTCGAGAATGGCTGCCGGATCATCGCGTTCACAACGAGCGTCTCAACCGGTTTGCACTTCTTTCGCGAGACCACCTCATCTCGATACCGTATCAGCAAGTTACCGACGAGCATCTCGTCCAACTGTCGGTAATCTCTTGGTAAGTCGCCATTCTCGAACTCAAGATCCCTCTGCCGGGCCCAATTGCGCGCATCCGCCTTCTTTTCGAATGTCCGGCTCATTGGCGGGTGGCCCATGCGCCGAATGATCGCCTGCCATCTTCCACACCGTTTTCGTAAAGTCGCCATCGCAAATCCTCATGTCAGTGTGACGGATTCGTGACGGATCGACGCTTCAGGACGTTTCGAGCTGCACCCCGAAACGGCGAAACCCCCAGGTTTCCCTAGGGGTTTCGATGGTGGGCGCAGCTGGGATTGAACCAGCGACCCCTACGATGTCAACGTAGTGCTCTCCCGCTGAGCTATGCGCCCTTCCCGGTCGGCCGGCGATGCGACCGGCCGTCGGTGGAACCGCGTTTTAAACCGGTTCATGGGAGATTGGCAAGCCCCGCTTGCCGGTTTCGTGCGCGAAGATTAAAACGTCGCCATGCGCGACGATAAGCCCCTGCCCCCCACCGGTGCCGCCGCGGCGGCGCTTCGCATACGCCCGGCCCATGAGGCCGACATGGCCGCCGTGCAGACCATCTACGCCCATCATGTGCTGACCGGGCTGGCCTCTTTCGAGGAGGTCCCGCCCGACGTGGCCGAGATGGCGGCCCGGCGGGAGAAAGTGATTGGCCGCGGCCTGCCCTATCTGGTGGCCGAGGCGGCCGATGAGGCCGGCGGCGGCTTGCTTGGCTACGCCTACGCCTCCCCCTTCCGCGACCGCGTGGCCTACCGCTACAGCCTGGAGGATTCGGTCTACGTGGGGCCCGCCGCCGTTGGGCGCGGCGTCGGCACCGCGCTGTTGGCCGATCTCATCGTCCACTGCGGTGACCTGGGCTATCGCCAGATGGTCGCCGTGATCGGCGATTCGGCCAACGTCGCCTCCATCGGCCTGCACGCCAAGTTGGGCTTCACGCATGCCGGCCGGCTGGTCTCGATCGGCTTCAAGTTTGGCCGCTGGGTGGATTCGGTCTACATGCGCCGGCCGCTCGGCCCCGGCGACGGCGCGCCGCCCGTCACCCATCGCTGATCCGCTGCGGGACGCTTGGAAAAAATTTGGGCCGCGGAGAACCGCGGCCCGAGTTTTGGGAGGAAACGTCCAAGAAAGGCAGCACGTGGAAAAACGCTCGAATGACCGTCCACCACACGCTGCACACCGTATCTGGGAACGCTGCAATTCAGTTGCAATAGAAAAACCCAAATTTTTTAGTCGGCCTTTTCAAGCTCCCTTCCCACCCGGCTTCCGATTGGCACGCCGCTTGCGTCGTCGATGGCGGGCAAAGGAGAAATGGACTTGATCGGACACTCTCTGCGCATCGCCATAGTATGGCTGGCACTGCTTCTGGCGCCCCCCCTTGCGGCCGTCGCGGCGCCCACGCAATCCATTGACAAGACCCGGGAAATTTGTCTTCGCGAGACGCGGGCCGTGGAACAGGCGATGGGCATCCCCCAACATCTGCTGGGCGCCATCGCGCTGGCCGAAACGGGACGCTGGGACGAAGACAGCCGGGCAAGTTTTGCCTGGCCATGGACGGTAATGGCCCAGGGTCGCGGGCGCTATTTTCCAACCAAGGCGGAAGCGGTGGCCGAGGTCAAGCGCCTGACGGCCGAGGGGATCACCAACATCGATGTCGGCTGCATGCAGATCAACCTCTACTATCACGGCGGCGCCTTCGCCAACCTGACCGAGGCCCTCGACCCTTCGGCCAACGTTGCCTATGCCGGCGAGTACCTGAAAACCCTTTTTGCCTCCACCGGCTCGTGGACCCAGGCTGCCGCCTACTATCATTCGACGACACCCAATCTGAGCGCCGCCTACAAGCAGAAGGTGGTGGACCTGTGGAACCGGACGCGCCGCGGCGCCCCCACCGAGGAGCCCGCCAAGGTTCCGGCGACGCGCTCCCGTATGGCCAAGGCGGCACCAGCCGAAGCCGGCCAGCCGCCGGCCCGCGCCCTGGTTTCCATCGACATGACCCGCACCGCCGAGCTTAACGCCCGGCTGCGCATGGCGCGCGCCGACGAGCGGACCATCGATGCCACCACCCGCCGGCACCAGGATCTGGCCGCCTGGCGGGAAGCCCAGGCGGCGGCGCTGCCGACCCGGCACATCGCCCTCATGCGCAGGGTCCAGGCCGCCGCCGAACGGAACCGCGAGTTGCTCGCTTCCCCGCAAGAGCGCACCGAAAGCTTCGCGGAACGCCGTCGCGACCAGCTTCGCCGCTGGCGGCTGTCCAGCCCCGAGCCCGACAACGCCTCGTGAACGCCGCCGGCCGCGGCAGGTCCGCGTTCAATCGTCGAATTTCTCGGCAATGACCTCTTCGATGACGTAGCCGTTTTCGGCCGGATAGCGCCTGGCCACCTTGGCCCGCGCCTCCTGCGGGGAGTCCGCCTTGATTTCTATGTAGTGAGTTTCAGCCCAGGCGTCGAAAAGATGGCGATGCCGGCGCCCGTCGGCGACCAACTTGCGAACCTCCTCATTATAGATGGCGATCTCGTAGGTTTTCATCGCAACCCCTGTACCTCCTTGGGCTACCGGGCGACAAGGGGCGCGGATTATGCCCCCGCTCGCGGCGAAGCACCACCGCAAATCGCAACCCAAGATGACAGTGCCGGCGACGACGGCCGGCCCCGGCGCTCGTCCTGGAGTGTAGCCGAGAATGCCGCCGCCCCCAAACCGGCCGTCTGTGGTTCCCCGGAGGCCGCTCGGCGGTCACAACGCCAGCGAGAAAGGGCCGCGGCCGTTTTTCCGATTCCGGTGGAACGTGATATACTCGATTTTGGTTGGGGGTGTCGGTGCTATACAATCCCGATGTCGGCGGGCGGATGGGTATGGGCGCCGGCAGCCGTTGCGGCAGAACCACGTTCCCGTTTGGCCGTTCTGTCAGGGGACAAACAGCGAACAGAGGAGGGGCGTTTTGGGTCGTCTTGTCGTGGTGTCGAATCGGGTCAGCGTGGCCCCCGACAGAAAGACTCAAGCCGGCGGCTTGGCCGTAGCCCTGCAAGACGCCCTCCAGGAAAAAGGCGGGGTATGGTTCGGCTGGAGCGGCAAGGTGGCGCCGCGTCCCGACCCCGAACCGGTGATCCGCCAAGACAACAAGGTCACCTACGCCACCATCGATCTGTCCCGGAAGCACTACGCCGAATACTACAACGGCTTCGCCAACCGCGCCCTGTGGCCGCTGTTCCATTACCGGCTCGACCTGACCGCCTTCAGCAAGCAGAACTATTCGAGCTATCTCGAGGTCAACAAACTGTTCGTCGGCCATCTGCTTCCCCTCCTCCAGCCCGACGACCTGATCTGGGTGCACGACTACCACCTGATCCCCTTGGGCCAGGAGCTTCGCCAGGCCGGCATCGACCGCCCCATGGGCTTTTTCCTGCACACCCCCTTCCCGGCCATGGAGATCCTGACCGCGCTCCCCGCGCACAGGGCCATCGTCCAGGCGCTGTGTGCCTACGATCTGGTCGGCTTCCATACCGAAAATGACTTGCGGGCCTTCCTTGACTACATCGTGCACGAAGCCGACGGCGGCATCATGGGCAACCACCTGATTCACGCCTTTGGCCGCACGCTCAGGGTCGAGATCTTCCCGATCGGCATAGAAACCGGCGATTTCGAAAAGCTGGGCGCCCGTTCGGCCAAGACGAAAAAGGCCGCCCTTTTGCATAACCTGCCCAGCGACCGCACTTGGCTGATCGGCGTCGACCGCCTGGACTACAGCAAGGGGCTGGTGGAACGCCTGCGGGCGTTTGAGCGTTTCCTGGAACGCTATCCCGACTACCACGGCAAGGTAACGCTGGTGCAGATCGCGCCGCTGTCACGCGCCGAAGTGCCCGAGTACATGGACATTCAGCACAATTTGGCGGCCGAAATCGGCCAGCTTAACGGCCGTTTCGCCGATTTCGACTGGGTCCCCATCAACTATCTGAACCGCAGCTTCAAGCGCGAGCAGCTGGTCGAGTTCTATCGCGGCAGCCGGGTCGGCCTGATCACGCCCTTGCGCGACGGCATGAACCTGGTGGCCAAGGAATACGTCGCCGCCCAAGACCCGGAGGACCCCGGTGTGCTGGTGCTGTCGCGCTTCGCCGGCGCCGCGCGCGAGTTGCCCGAGGCGCTGATCGTCAATCCCTTCGATTTTGATGGTGTCGCCGATGCCATTCGCCGGGCCATGACCATGCCCCTGGAAGAAAGGAAGGAGCGCTGGAAGGCGATGATCGCGACGCTCAGGGTCAACACCCTCACCCGGTGGCGCGAGAGCTTTCTCGAAGCCCTCGGCCAAGCTCCCTACGAATGACCGGCCCGTCCTCGCGCAAGCCCGCCTCGCCGGTCGCCATGGTCGCCGACATCGGCGGCACCAATGCCCGTTTCGCCCTGGTCGGAGAGGACGGCGGCGTCGGCGACATCCGCGTGCTCCCCTGCCGCGACTACGCCGACCCGGCGGCAGCGGCCGAAGCCTATCTGGCCCAGGTGCGCCCGGAGGCCGCGCCCCGGCGCGCCGCCTTGGGCGTGGCGTCGGCGGTTTCCGAAGACCGGGTGGAGTTGACCAACTCGGCGTGGTCGTTCTCGATCGAGGAAACCCGCCGCCGTCTCGGCCTTGACGCGCTGAACGTGGTCAACGACATGGTGGCGCTGGCCCTCGCCCTTCCGCACCTCGACGACACCCAGCGCGCCGCCATCGGCGACGGGCAGGCGATCCCCGGTGCCGCGATGGCGGCGGTGGCGCCCGGCACCGGCCTGGGGGTCGGCGCGCTGAGCCCGCACGGGACAAGCTGGGCTCCCGTAGCCTCGGAGGGAGGCCATGCCCCCCTGGCCGTCCGCGACGACTACGAAACGGCGATCCTGGCCATCCTCCGCCGGCGATTCGGCCATGTCTCGGCCGAACGCGTGCTGTCGGGACCGGGGCTGGTCAATCTCTACCAAGCGCTGTGCGAATTGAACGGAGTCGCCGCCAATCCGGAGATGACGCCGGCCGCCGTCACCGAGGGCGGCAGCCGCGGCGATTGTCCGCAATGCAGCGAGGCCTTGCGGTTGTTCTCGGCCATGTTGGGCGGATTCGCGGGCAGCATGGCCCTGGTCTTTTGCGCGCGTGGCGGCATCTTCATCGGCGGCGGCGTGGTGCGCCACCTGGGAACCGCGTTCGACGGCGCCGCCTTCCGGCGCCGCTTCGTCGACATGGGCCGCTTCACCGACTATTTGGCGGCGACCCCCACTTACCTCGTCACCCACCCGACGCCAGCCCTGATCGGTCTCGCCCACGCCGTGTAGGGCCTGGCCCCGCCCGCGAGGTGGCGAGGCGCGGAAAATCGTGCTATTTCCAGCTGGCACAGAGGGTGCCCGTCCCCTTCTCATCCTTGCGCCGGCCTCAAGACAGGCTTATCTGGCGCCACGAGTGCAACGACAACGTTTATTGGCAGGAGCTCCATGGAAAGCGTCCTCTTTTCACCCCTTCGCTTGCGCGGCCTGACGCTGAAGAACCGGGTCGTCGTCGCCCCCATGTGCCAGTACAGCGCCATCGACGGCACGGCCAACGACTGGCACTTGATGCACATGGGCCAGTTCGCCGTTTCCGGATGCGGCCTGTTCGTCACCGAGGCGACGGCGGTCAGCCCCGAAGGGCGCATCAGCGACCGCTGCCTAGGTCTTTTTTCGGACGCCACCGAAGCGGCGTTGGCCCCGGTTGTCGCCTTCTGCAAGCGTTGGGGGAACACCCCCATCGGCATTCAGCTCGCCCACGCCGGCCGCAAGGGATCCAGCAGCGCGCCCGGCAGCGGCATGCCGCCGGGACCGCTGGCGGATGCGCAAGGCGCCTGGCCGACGGTGGCGCCGTCGGCATTGCCCTTCACGCCGGCATGGCCAGTGCCCCAGTCGCTGGACGCGGCGGGCCTGAAGCGGGTGCGGGACGATTTCGCCGCGGCCACGGTGCGCGCCCAGCGAATCGGCTTCGACGTCATCGAGATCCACGCCGCCCATGGTTACCTGCTACATCAGTTCCTGTCGCCGCTGAGCAACCGGCGAACCGATGCCTATGGCGGCTCGCTCGAGAACCGCATGCGTTTCCCGCTCGAGGTATTCGACGCCGTGCGCGCCGTCTGGCCCGCGGATAAGCCTCTCGGCATTCGGGTGTCCGGTACTGACTGGGTGGACGGAGGCTGGACCATCGAGGACACCATCGCCCTGGCCATGGCCCTGGAAGAACGGGGCTGCGACTTCTTCCACGTGTCGAGCGGCGGCAACACGCCCGACGCGGCAATCCCGGCCGGCCCTGGCTATCAGATCCCGTTGGCCGGACGGGTCAAGGCGACCACCTCGATGGCCGTCGTCGCGGTCGGGCAGATCGTTTCCCCCCATCAGGCGGAGACCATCGTCAGGACCGGCCAGGCCGACCTTGTCGCCCTGGCCCGCAGCATGCTGTTCAACCCGCATTGGACCTGGCAGGCCGCCGCCGAACTGGGGGCCGAGGCGCCCTATCCGTTCCAATACGCCCGCTGCCATCCGAGCCTGCGGGGCACGCCGATTCCTCCGGGTCAGCCCCCGGCGCCCGCGGCCCGATAAATCATGCCGGAGATGCCCCGCGGCGGCACCGCCTCGCTGCTGGCCGTCCTCATCGCGGCCACGGCGCTGGGGCCGCTGTCGCTCAATATCTTCATCCCCTCGATGCCGGGTCTGCTGACGGCCTTCGACACCGACTACGGCACCGTGCAACTGGTCCTGACGCTCTACCTGGTCGGGCTGGCCGGTGCACAGCTGGTGCACGGACCGCTGTCGGACCGCTTCGGTCGACGGCCGGTCATGCTGGGCGGCCTCGCCCTGCATCTGGTGGGCTCGGTGGCGTGCTTGGTGGCTCCGACCATTGGCTGGCTGATCGCCGGACGCTTGGTCCAGGCGGTCGGCGGCTGCGTCGGCATGGTGGTCGGACGCGCCATCGTGCGCGACCGTTTCGACCGCGACCGCACCGCCAGCATCCTAGCCTACGTCACCATGGCCATGATGGTGGCCCCCATGCTGGCCCCGACCATTGGCGGCTTCCTCGACGTCTGGTTCGGCTGGCGCTCGTCCTTCGCCTTCGTGTTCGGGGTCGGCGTCCTGCTGACGGCGGCCACCTTTCGGTGGCTTCCCGAAACCCTGCCCCAGCCGGCCGAGGGCGGTGGTTTTCACACCATCCTTCCCGATTTCGGCCGGCTGCTGCGCCAGCGTGCCTTCTGCGGCTACAGCCTCCAGATCGCCTGCACCGCGCTTACCTTCCTGGCCTTCCTGGGCGGGGCGCCTTACGTTACCGTGCGCCTGTTGGACCGGCAGCCCAGCGATTACGGGCTGTTTTTCATTCCGATCGCCGGGGCATATATCATCGCCAACTTCGCGGCGGCCCGGCTCTCACCCCGCCTCGGCATCGATCGAATGATCACGCTGGGCGTGCTGATTACTGTGGCCGGGGGCGTCGCCGGCGCCGCACTCCACCTGGCCGGTCTGAACTCGATGTGGACCTATTTTGGGCCGATGACGGTAATTGCCTTCGGCCACGGGTTCTGTCTGCCGACCGGTTTCGCCGGTGCCGTCAGTGTCGAACCGCGCCTCGCCGGCGCCGCCGCCGGTTTGACCGGCTTCCTGCAGATGGCAACGGGCGCCACCGCCTCATACATCGTCGGCAGCCTGATGACCGACAGCGCAGGGCCGATGGTGTTCGCGGTACTGATCGGCACACTGGGCGCCACCGCCGCTCATGTCGGCGGCGTGCTGATGGCCAAACGTCCGGACGATCCTGTCGCCGACTGACGGGTCGGTCCGGCGGCTACCGCCCGCCGAGATCGAGGGTGTATTCGGTCTTCGGATCGGCCCAGTCCGCGTTGGGCGTCATGGCGTACCAGTCGGGGCGCACCGGATCGCGGTCATAGGGATAACCGCCCATTTCACGATAGAGCTCGGCATAGGTGGCCAACTTGTCGCGATCCAGCTCGACGCCAAGGCCGGGGCCGGTGGGAACGCGCACTTTGCCTCCCTTATAGGGCATCGGGCCGCCGACGATGATGTCGTCGGCCAGATGGTGGTAGTGCGCGTCGGCCGCAAACGTCAGGTTGGGCAGCACCGCGCCCAGGTGCAGCATGGTGGCGAGCTGGATGCCAAGCTCGCCCGAGGAATGCACGGCGATGCCTTGCTGGAAGGTTTCGCAGACTCCCGCCGCCTTGACGCACGGCCGGATGCCGCCCCAGAAGGTGGTATCGAGCAGGATGACATCGATGGCCGGGTCGAGCACGTTGGCCGACAACTGCTCGAAGTTGACCACCACGGTATTGGTGGCGGTGGGGATGTTCACCGCCTCGCGCACGCGGCGCATGCCGTTGAGGCCCCAGGTGGGGTCCTCGAAATAGTCGTTGTTGAGCCCCTCGATGGCGTGGCCGAAGCGGATCGCCTCTTCGACCGAGAAAGCGGCGTTGGGATCGAACCGCACCTTGTCTTCGGGGAACGCCTCGGCCAGCGCGCCATAGCAATCGAGCTCGTGGTCGGGGGTGAAGACGCCGCCCTTCAGCTTGTGGCTGGTGAAGCCGCAAGCCTTCTTGAGCGCGCGGGCGTATTCGACCAGCTGCTCTGGACTGCGCACATCGACAGGCGCGCGCCCTGCTACCGGATAGGTGAAGAACAGGTAGCTGGCGAACTCGACCTCGTCGCGCAACTTGCCGCCCAGCAGGTTGTAGACGGGCACCCCCAGCGCCTTGCCGACGATGTCGAGGCAGGCGAATTCGAGGGCCGCCAGCAGCTGGGTACGATTGTTGTAGAGGCTGGCCGTCGGATTGGCGATCTTCCAGCGCAACGCCTCCAGGTCGAACGGGTTATGCCCCTTAAGGTATGGCAACAGGCCGCGGAACATCGCCTCGGCGCTTTCGCCACCGCCGCCCATCTCGCCCAGGCCGATCAGGCCCTGGTCGGTTTCGACTTCGACGACGGTGCGCACGAACCGCCCCCAGTGGCAACCATTGGAATGGCGCAGCGCTGCCTTCAGCGGCACCGTCACGGTGGTCGGCCGGATGTCGACGATTCGCAGTTCGTCCATCGCTTTTCCTTCTGTCAGGCTCGAATACAAACGCTCAGTCGTCGGCGAAGAGGTGCGACATTTCCCGCTGGAACCGCTCCAGGACGCCTAAGATTTCCGAAAGGTGCGTGCGCAGCGCCGCCTCCGCCGCCGGCAGGTCCTCCCGCTCGATGGCGGTGGCGATGGCCTCGTGCTGGCCGATCAGGTGAAACAGCGGCGAGGCCTTCGGTAGGCTCAGGTAGCGCACCCGGTCCATCTGCCCTTTTTCACTCTCGATCACCCGCCAGGCCCGTTCGCGGCCGACGGCAATGGCCATGGTCTTGTGAAAGGCCTCGTCGTGAATCAGGAAGCGGTCGAAGTCTTCGTCCTCGGCTGCGCTTTTCTGCAGCGCGATCAACTCCTGCAGCTGCCGCGCCAGGTCGGGCACCGGCTTCAGGCAGGCCTGGCGAACCACCGCCACCTCCAGGGCTTCGCGCACGAACTGCGCGTCGCGCACGGCGCGTGGCGAGATCTTGACGACGAAGGTGCCGCGTTGCGGCAGCACCTCGATCAGTCCGGTTCCCGCCAGCTTGATGAAGGCCTCGCGCACCGGAGTGCGGCTGACCCCCAGTTGGACCGCCACCTCGTTCTCGGACAAAGGCTGGCCGATGCCGATTTTCAGGCTGACGATGGCCTGGCGCAGCACGTCGAACACCTGCGGCGTCGTCGGCAGACGCCGATCGATCTTGGCCGACAATGCCTCTGCGGTCATGGCGTCCCCCGCGAATGATGCCCTCGCCATCCTTTTCTCCTTTCCTACATCAGCATATTGGGGAGGAAGAGGACGACGTCAGGGATGAAGACGAGGATGGTGACGACGGCGAGGATGGTGAAGGCGAAGGGCATGGATTCGACGACGTACTCGTGGGTCGAACACTTGAGC
>JACZKS010000011.1 GCA_014859895.1 Rhodospirillales bacterium | reverse complement strand
TCCGCGGGGCGGCCGGGGCGGGGCGAACTGGCGGCGCAGGCAATCGGCGACCTCGGTCGCCGCGGCGTGGGCCCGGCGGCGCTCAAGCGGCGTCGGCTGAAGATTGCCGATGAAGGCGTGAAAATGACCGGTAACGTGTCGCCATTCCGCCGCCATCAGATGACCTTTGCCTTGGGTCCATCCCGGAAAAGATGGGCGGCCCCGGAGCTAAACTCCAGGACTCGCCCCGCAGTTCCCAGGGAGGATCGCCGGTTATGGAACGCGCTAAAACCTACCATGTGTGATGATTTATGGGCCGATGCCACATTTAGTAGTAGTATATACAAAATAATGGGTGACAACAAGGTCCGTTCCGCTAGATGTATGGGCGCGGGCAGAGTTTTTCTCGCATTTCGGTGGAAAGGCAGTCAAGGAGAAGACCGGTGATTGCGACCATGACCCGTCGGCACCTCGTGCTCGGCGCCCTGGCCTGCCCAATCTGCCTGGCCGCCGGCCGCGTCCTCGCGGCGGAAGGCAGCTATTGGGGCTACGCCGGGGCGCAAGGACCCGAGCGCTGGGGCAGGCTCGATCCCGCCTATGCGGCGTGCGGGGCCGGCCGCGAACAGTCGCCGATCGACCTCGACGGCGCCGTTGCCGCCGATACCGCGACGATCGTGCCGCACCTCAAGCCGGTGCCGCTACGCGTCGCCCACAACGGCCACACCATTCAGGTGAATTGTGCCGGCGGCGGCCATACGACGGTCGGTGCCAAGGACTACGACCTGGCGCAGTTCCACTTCCACCACCCGAGCGAACATCTGGTGGCTGGGCGGACCTTCGCCATGGAGGCACACTTGGTGCACCGCGCCGCCGATGGCGAGATCGCCGTGCTGGGTGTGCTGATCGAGGCGGGAGCGGCCAATCCTTCGCTGGCGGCGGTATGGGCGGCGATGCCGCGGGCCGCCGGTCCCGAGGTGACGGGCCCCGGCATGGTCGATCCGTCGGCGCTGGTGCCCGGCGGCAAACTGTGGCGCTATGCCGGGTCGCTGACGACGCCGCCCTGTACCGAAATCGTGCAGTGGGCGGTGTTCCAGACGCCGATCCCCGCGTCCGCCGAACAGATCGCCACCTTCGCGGCGCTGTTTCCCAACAACGCGCGGCCGGCCCAGCCGCTCGGCCGCCGCTTCCTGCTTCGGTCCGGTGGCTAGGCTCGGCGGTACGCTGTCAGGCGACGTCAGTGGATTCCGGCGCCCGCTTGTGGCCGCTGATCATGGACCGCACCAGGTTCTCCTTGTGGCGCATGCTGGCGAAGATGACGCCGGCCACGTGGGCGACGACCATGAACAGCATCAGGTTGGCCAGTGCTTCGTGCGTCTCTTCCACCCACTCGGCGCCCCAGAAGGCGTCGAGCGTCGACATCCAGCCGGTGGCTGCGGTGCCGGCGATGGCGAGAATCAGCCCGAGGATCATCAGGCTTCCGGCCGGATTGTGGCCGAGATAGCGGGGCTCCTTCCCCTTGAGCGTGGCTCCGACGTAGGCCGCGACGTCTCCCGGCGAACGGACGAACTGGGAAAACCGGGCGTAGCGCGGGCCGATAAGGCCCCACACCAGACGAAAGCCAATCAGGGCGGCGACGGCGTAGCCGGCCCATTCGTGAAGGTTGTCCCACTCGTCGGCCGTCAGCCACGCCACCGCGAAGCTGACGGCCAGACTCCAGTGGAACAGACGGATGACCGGGTCCCAGACCTTTACCGTCTGTTCCATCGGATCAACCCTCGACCTTCATCTTTACCATTTCGAATGTCTTCGGGTCGAAGTAGGCTTCGACGCGACGTCCCTTGTCGTCGATGGCGTAGGTCTCGTAGCAGCCGTCGTCAGTCTTGATCCTGTTGACTTTCCAGCCGGCGGTTTGAAGCTTCTTCTGAAGGGCCTCGCGGGGCTGCCATTCCGCCATCGGGACGGTGCAGCGATCGGCTGCGACGGCCGCGCCGCTCCCCAGGGTTGCGAAAGCGAGGGCGGTGGCGATGAGGGTGCGGGTCATTGCGGTAACTCCATTCGGTTGATTGCGATGGAGCGAAGATTAAAGATTTCGCCTGACGTGAATCTTAAGCGGCGGGACTTCGGGCTTCAGGCTGGCGTCAGGTCCGCCGGTCACAACGGCGTTTGGAAACCAACTCGGGCATGTCATGCGCATTCTCTTGATCGAAGACGACGAAGCGCTGGGACGCGCAGTCGCCGAGCAGGTCGTGGCGGATGGTCACGCCGTTGATCGGGTGACCTGCATCGCCGATGGCGCGGATAGCGTTCGGGTCGTGCCCTACGATCTGGTCCTGCTCGACCTCATGCTTCCCGACGGGCGAGGCGTCGATTTCCTGCGCCGCCAGCGCGCCGCGGGAGATGCCACGCCGGTCATCATCCTGACCGCCCGCGACCAGATTACCGATCGCATCGCCGGGCTCAACGCTGGGGCCGACGACTACCTGGTGAAGCCCTTCGATCTTTCCGAACTGTCCGCCCGCATCGCCGCCGTCGCCAGGCGCTACAGCGGCAACCCCAACCCACTGGTGACGCGGGGCGACCTGGACATCGATCTCGCCTCGCGTGCCGTCCATCGGGCTGGTCGGCCCGTCGACCTGACGGCAAAAGAGTGGGCGATTTTCGAAGCCCTGATCCAGCGGCCGGGTGCCATCCTCTCCAAACGGCAGCTCGAGGAGCGCCTGTACGATTTCGGCGCCGAAATCGAAAGCAACACCATCGAGGTTCATGTCAGCCGCCTGCGCAAGAAGCTGGACCGAAAGGTCATCGAGACGGTGCGCGGCATGGGCTACCGCTTGGGCCGGCCATGAACGGCGGGTTCAGTCTGCAGAGACGGTTGGGCGTCGGCCTCGCGGCCGGGGTCACCCTGATGTGGCTGGCCGCGACGCTTGGGGCGGGCATCGTGGTACGCCATGAACTCGATGAAGCGTTCGACAGCGCGTTGCAGGAAACCGCGCAGAGGCTTCTGCCGCTGGCGGTCATCGGCATCATCGAACGGGACGGCAGCACGGCGCAGGCTGTGACGGCCTTGGGAAAGCACGAAGAATTCCTGACCTATCTGGTTCGCGACAAGTCCGGTCGGGTCCTCCTGCGCTCCCACGACGCCGACCCCGAGAAGTTTCCTGCGGAGCCCTCGCGCGGCTTCCGCCAGACCGCCACTCATCGCATTTACGGCGAGGCGGCGATCAGCGGCACCATCTTCATCCAGGTGGCGGAGCCACTTGCCCACCGGCGCTCGGCCGCGCTCGAAGCGTCGGCGGCGCTGTTCCTGCCGTTGTTCTTCCTGGTGCCGGTCAGCCTGCTCGGCGTGTGGGTTTTCGTGCGCCGCAGCATGCGCCCGGTTATCGGCCTGAAAGAGGAAATCGAAGCGCGCGGCGGCGCCGACCTGTCGCCGCTGGCCGCCCGCGCGCTTCCCACCGAGATCGGCCCCATCACCGATGCTGTGAACCGGCTGATGGAGCGGGTGCGTCGGACCCTGGAAACGGAACGCAGCTTCACCGCCAACAGCGCCCACGAGCTCAGGACCCCGATCGCCGCCACGCTGGCCCAGACGCAACGGCTGATTGCCGAGGCGCCGGAAGGGCCTGTGCGGGACCGGGCCCATCGCATCGAAGGCTTGCTGCACGACCTGGCCCGCCTGTCGGAAAAACTGATGCAACTGGCCAAGGCCGAGGGTAGCGCGCTGCTGTCGGAACGGCCGCAGGACTTGGCTGGCGTCCTTGTCCACGTCCTTGACGAGTTCCGCCGCAAGGAGGAGCCTTCGGAGCGGCTTCGATTGCTCCTGCCGGAAGGCGCCAGCCTGATGTCGCCCATGGACCCGGATGCTTTCGGCGTCCTCATGCGCAACCTTATCGAGAATGCCCTCAAGCACGGCGAGCCCGGCCGGCCCATCGACGTTTCCGTTATGGATGACAATGTGATCCGCGTGACCAATGACGGTCCCGTCGTTCCTCCCGATGCTTTGGCTCGGCTGAAAGAGCGCTTCGCACGCGGCGCCACTCGGGCAAAAGGGGCGGGCCTTGGCCTGGCGATCGCGGAAGCCATCGCCACCGGCGCCGGGGGCGAGCTGCTACTGCTTTCTCCCGCCGGCGGCCGGCAGGGCGGCTTCGAGGCTGTGGTCAGGCTGCCGGCGTAGGCAAAAAAAGGGGGGCCCAAGGCCCCCCAGCTGCCCCCTTGACTTCCCGTCGTATCAGCTGCACCCCGAGGTAGAACCGCACGTCATGCACTTGAGGCAGGTGCCGTTCCTGACCATGGTGAAGTTGCCGCATTCCTCGCAGGGATCGCCTTCGTAGCCCTGCATCTTGGCGCTACGCATCTTCTCGACGCGATGGCCGCCCGCCTGCGTGACTTCGGTATATCCGCTCTCGACGTACGTCGCACCGCCGTTGCCGCCGGCCACCGCGGCGATGGTGCCGATACCGGTCATCGCCTGGGCATGGTCGGCCTCGCCGGCCTTGCGGCGATTGCCGCGCAGCACCAGCAGGTTGCGCCGCACGAAGCCCTGGCTGGCGAACCGGCCGACCACCTCCAGTGCCTCGGCGGAAGTGACCTCGGGGAGGTTGCCTTCCCGGTTGCCGCGACCGACGGTGTCGGGCGTCAGGTCGTGGGGCTCGACGTGGGCCAGGTCGTGCCGGCCAAGGTAGGAGACGGCCAACTCGCGGAACAGGTAGTCGAGGATCGAGGTCGCCATCTTGATGGTGTCGTTGCCCTCGACGATGCCCGAGGGGTCGAAGCGGGTGAAGGTGAAGGCCTCGACAAACTCCTCCAGCGGCACGCCGTACTGCAGCGCGATCGAGATGGCGATGGCGAAGTTGTTCATCAGGCTGCGGAAGGCGGCGCCTTCCTTGTGCATGTCGATGAAGATCTCGCCGACCTTGCCTTCCTCGTATTCGCCGGTCCGAAGGTAGACCTTGTGGCCGCCGACCACCGCCTTTTGGGTGTAACCCTTGCGGCGGTCGGGAAGGCGCCGGCGCGAGGCCCGCTCGCGCTCGACGATGCGCTCGACGATGCGCTCGGCGATAATCTCGGCGCGCGCCGGGTTGGCCTGCTCGACCACTGCCTCGACCGTATCCTCGAAGTCGTCGTCATCGAGAAGGGCCGACTGCAGCGGCTGCGACAGCTTGGAGCCGTCGCGATAGAGCGCGTTGGCCTTGAGCCCCAGCGTCCAGGACAGCATGTAAGCATTCTTGCAGTCCTCGATGGTGGCGGCGTTCGACATGTTGATGGTCTTGGAAATGGCCCCCGAGATGAACGGCTGGCAGGCCGCCATCATGCGGATGTGGCTTTCCACCGACAGGAACCGCTTGCCGGTGCGCCCGCACGGGTTGGCGCAATCGAACACCGGCAGGTGCTCTTCCTTGATTCCGGGCGCGCCTTCGAGCGTCATGGCGCCGCAGGCATAGTTGTTGGCCGCGGCGATGTCGGCTTTCGAAAAGCCGAGTGCCGTCAAAAGGTCGAATGTCACGTCGTTGAGGTCGTCCGCCGGAATGCCCAGGGCCTCGGTACAGAACGCCTCGCCCAGGGTCCATTTGTTGAAGACGAACTTGATGTCGAAGGCTTCGGCGACGGCCTTCTCGATGGCCTCGATGGCGCCGTCGGTGAAGCCCTTGGCCCTTAGCGTCTCGTGGTTGACGCCGGGGGCGCCCTCCAGGGTGGCGTGGCCGACCGCGTAGCGGATGATGGTGTCGACGTCGCTCTCGGCATAGCCCATGCGGGTCAGGGCCTGGGGAACCATGCGGTTGATGATCTTGAAATAGCCGCCGCCGGCCAGCTTCTTGAACTTGACGAGGGCGAAGTCGGGTTCGATGCCGGTGGTGTCGCAATCCATGACCAGGCCGATGGTGCCGGTCGGCGCGATCACCGTGACCTGGGCGTTGCGGAAGCCGTGCTGGGTGCCGGCGTCCAGCGCCTTGTCCCAGGCCTGCGCCGCGGCGACCGCAAGGGCGGTATCGGGGCAGGTTGCGGCTTCCAGCGGAACCGGGGGAATCGATAGCGCGTCGTAGCCGTCCTTGGCGCCGTGCGCGGCCCGCCGGTGGTTGGCGATGACGCGCAGCATGGGCCCGCGGTTCATCTCGTATCCCGGGAAGGTGCCCAACTCCTCCGCCATCTCGGCCGAGGTGGCATAGGCGATGCCAGTCATCACGGCCGAAATGGCGGCGCAGATGGCGCGTCCCTCGGTCGAATCGTAAGGGATGCCGTTGGCCATCAGATAGCCACCGATATTGGCGAAGCCGAGCCCAAGGGTGCGGAACTCGTAGGACAGCTCGGCAATGCGGGCGGCCGGGAACTGCGCCATCAGCACCGAGATTTCCAGCGTAATCGTCCACAGGCGGACGGCATGCTCGAAAGCGGGAACGTCGAACGTCCCATCGTCGCGGCCGAACGGCATCAGGTTGAGCGAGGCCAGGTTGCACGCCGTGTCGTCGAGGAACATGTACTCCGAGCACGGATTGGAGGCGTTGATGCGTCCGGAGTTCGGGCAGGTGTGCCAGTCGTTGATGGTGGTGTCGTACTGCATGCCTGGATCGGCGCAGGCCCAGGCCGCGTAGCCGATTTTTTCCCACAACTCGCGGGCCTTGAGCCGCTTGGAAACGCCGCCGTCGATGCGCCGCTTCAAGTCCCATTCGCCGTCGTTCTGAACCTTCTCCAGGAAGTCGTTGGTGACACGGATACTGTTGTTGGAGTTCTGGCCCGAGACCGTCAGGTAGGAATCCGAATCCCAATCCGTGGTGAACACCGGGAAGTCGATTTCATCGAAACCCTGGCGCGCGTACTGGATGACCCGCTGGACATAGTTGTCGGGGACCATGGCGCGCCTGGCTTCGCGGACGGCCTGTTTGAGCTCGGGGTTCTTCTTGGGATCGAAGCGGTCCTCGCCGGTGCCGGCGCAGGCCGACATCACCAGCTTGAGGTGCTTGTTGGCCAGCCTGGAGCCGGTAACCAGGGCGGCCACCTTCTGCTCTTCGTAGGCCTTCCAGTTGATGAAATTCTCGACGTCGGGATGGTCGATGTCGACCACCACCATTTTGGCGGCCCGCCGGGTGGTGCCGCCCGACTTGATGGCGCCGGCGGCACGGTCGCCGATCTTGAGGAAGCTCATCAGGCCCGAGGACTTGCCGCCGCCGGACAACGCCTCGTTCTCGCCGCGCAGGCGCGAGAAGTTGGTGCCGGTACCGGACCCGTACTTGAAGAGGCGCGCCTCGCGCACCCACAGGTCCATGATGCCGCCCTCGTTGACCAAGTCGTCGTTGATGCTCTGGATGAAGCAGGCGTGCGGCTGCGGATGCTCATAGGCCGATTCCGAGCGCACCAGCTTGCCGGTGCGGAAATCGACGTAGTGATGGCCTTGGGCCGGGCCGTCGATCCCATAGGCCCAATGCAGGCCGGTGTTGAACCACTGCGGCGAATTGGGGGCGCCCAACTGGGCGCACAGCATGTAGCGCATCTCGTCGTAATAGGCCTTCGCGTCGGCCTCGGAATCGAAATAGCCGCCCTTCCAGCCCCAGTACGTCCACGCCCCGGCCATGCGGTCGAACACCTGCGTGGCCTTGGTTTCGCTGCCAAAGCGCTTGTCCGCGGGTAGGGCGTCCAGCGCGTCCTCGTCGGGTACAGCCCGCCACAGCCACGACGGCATGCTGTTTTCCTCGACGCGCTTCAGCCTGGCGGGCACGCCGGCCTTGCGGAAATACTTCTGGGCCAGGACGTCGCACGCCACCTGCGACCAGTCGGCCGGCACCTCCATGGCGTCAAGACGGAATACGACCGATCCGTCGGGATTGCGAATCTCGCTCGACGTGGTTCGGAACTCGATGGCTTCGTACGGTGACTTTTCTGCCCTGGTAAAGAACCGCGTGACTCGCATAACTCCCCCTACTGCGCGCATGGCCGTCAAATTGTGCGTTATGTAGGCTCCGGACCCTCCACCGGAGCGGCAGCCACCTAGCCCCCCGTCGTGTTAACCACAACAAATGGTGGGGTCGGCGGTGACGCAGAACAAAATGTAGACGAGAGCGGTTCTCATCGCAACTACATTTCGTGCCTGAAATGGAGAAAAAGGGCTGGATATGGTATGCGTTTTTGGATATGGGCGCCGCCGAAGGGCAGTTGCCCGCGGGATTTGGCGGGCTTGCCGGAGAATCGGCAAGGCGGTGTTACTTGGCCATTCCGAGAACCCCGCCGCCGCCGGCCGGGCCGGCCGCGCGGGCTGGACTGCGGGCATCCCAAGTGCCATATTGGCCGCGCCGGCCGGGCGGCCGGTTGCTCGTCGCCGATGGCGGGGGCGACGTTCAAATCAGACCGAGAGCGGATACTGCCCTTGATTACGATGGGAACGATTTTCTCGACCTTGTTTGGCAGCCGGCTGGTCGGGACCGACGAATTCGGCAATCGCTATTACCAGGCCAAGCGCGGCCGCCGGTATGGTCGCGAACGCCGCTGGGTGATCTACAAGGGCGGGGACGAGGCCTCGAAGGTGCCCTCGGAATGGCACGCTTGGCTGCATCACACCGTTGCCGAGCCGTTGACCGAAAAGGCGGCCGTGGCGCGGCCGTGGCAGAAGGAACACCAACCCAACCTCACCGGCACCGAACGGGCGTATCGGCCCAGCGGCCATGAACTGGCGGCGGGTCACCATGCGCCGGCGACCGGTGATTACGAGGCATGGTCGCCGGATGGCGACCTGGCGGATGAACCGGCGCGCGGACAATGAGGCAATCGGTCAAGGAAGTGGTGGTGGGCGGCGTCGTCTTCGCCGCTTTCGCGGCGATCGTCATGTTTTCCTTCGCTGCCCGTGACATGGCGGAACGCGCCACCGAGACCGGCTATGACTTGACGGCCACCTTTAATCGCATCGACGGCCTGGTGATGGGCAGCCCGGTTCGGCTGGGCGGCGTGCAGGTTGGCACCGTCAAGTCGCTGAATCTGGATCGGCACTTCCGGGCCGTCGCCATCCTGCACGTGGACACCGACGTGGCCCTGCCGGCCGATACCTCGATCGCCATCCATACCGACGGCTTGTTCGGTACAAAGTACCTCGAACTCGAACCAGGCGGCGACCCGGAGCCGTTCAAGGACGGCGATTCCATCCAGTTCACCCAGGACGCGCTCCTGGTCGGTGACCTTTTGGACCTGATCATCGCCCAGGGCCGGGCGCGGCTGTCGGCGGAAACGAAAGACAAGGCGGCGCCGTGACAGCGCGTTCGCCTGGAAGGGAAGGGCCAACCCATGGGTAGAAACCTGATCGAAACCGTGATGGGCGCCGTCGTGCTGCTGGTGGCCGGCCTGTTCGTGTTTTTCGCCTACGACTTGGCTCAGATCGAAACGGCCAGGGGCTACGAGGTGAAGGCCAATTTCCTGAGGATCGGCGGCTTGACGCGCGGCAGCGACGTGCGCATCAGCGGCATCAAGGTGGGCACCGTGCTGGATGCCCGCCTCGATCCCGCCACCTTCGATGCGGTGGTGACGCTGGCCATGGTTCCCGACGTCAAACTGCCGGCCGATACCCAGGCCAGCATCGACAGTGACGGGCTGCTTGGCGGCAAGTACGTGCGCCTGGAGCCCGGCCAGGCGGCCGAGCGCATCGCCGATGGCGGCACCATCGCCAAGACGAAGGACTACCGATCGCTGGAGGATCAAGTGGGTGAGATCATCTTCCTGGCAACCGGTGGCGAAACCAGGAAGTAGATGACCCGGCGTTCCGTCGTCCCCGGCCAATCCTGGACGCCTGACGGTTACGCGCGCAACGCCGGGTTCGTGGCGGCGTTGGGAGGGCCGGTCGTCGCCCTGCTGGCGCCGCGGCGGGGCGAGCACATCCTTGATGTCGGATGCGGCGACGGCGTCCTGACCGCCAAGCTGGCCGCAGCCGGCGCCCATGTCGTCGGTATCGACGCCAGCCCCGAACTGGTGGAGGCTGCCCGGGACCGCGGCCTCGACGCCCGCCTGCTGGATGCCCACGGCATGGCCTTCGAACAAGAGTTCGATGCCGTCTTCAGCAATGCCGCCCTTCACTGGATGGCCGATCCGGCCCGCGTCATGGCCAACATCTTCCGGACGCTGAAGTCGGGCGGCCGCTTTGTCGGAGAGTTCGGTGGCAAGGGCAATGTCAGGCTGATCACCGAATCGCTGCTGGCCGCATTGGCGCGGCGCGGGGTGGACGGCCGCCAGAGTTTTCCCTGGTACTTCCCGGACGCCGAGGACTTCTCCGATCTCCTGCGGCGGACCGGATTCATGGTCGAGCGGGCGGAATTGTTCGAGCGACCGACCCCGTTGCCGACCGCCATCGAGGGATGGCTGGCGACCTTCGGCGGGCCATTCTTAGCCCGGGTCGCCGAAACCGAGCGTCCGGGGCTGGTCGCCGAGGTGGTGGGCGACCTGGCGCCCAAACTGCGCGGCGCGGACGGCGTCTGGCGGGCCGACTACGTCCGTCTTCGATTTGCCGCAATCCGCCCGTAGCTAACGGGGGTGGTTGTCGGCGACAGGGTGCCGGTGCTAATACCGGCGCCAGCTGAGAAACGGGGATTCGGCAAGGCATGGTCAAACGCGCAGTCGTGGCGGGACTTCTGATGGCGGGCCTGACGCTGCCGGCAGGTGCCAGGGCTGAGGCGTACGAGGTGGCGGTCCTCCAGGGGCTGGACAAGGTGACGGCGCGGGTCACCACGCTCGAGGCGCCAGTCGGCGAACTGGTGCGCTTCGGGACGCTCGAGATCATCGCCCGCACCTGCGAGAAGCGGCCGCCGGAGGAACCGCCGGAGAGCGCCTCCTTTCTCGACATCTGGGAAGTTCGTCCGGGCGAGCCGGCGGTCAGCATTTACCGAGGCTGGATGTTCGCCTCCAGTCCGGCGCTTTCCGCTATGGAACATCCGGTCTATGACGTCTGGGTGCTCGACTGCCGCAGGACCGCCTCAACCGCCGAACCGGATTCGCCTTCCGACAAGTCGCCATAGAAGTAGGCTTCGGTGGCCAGCGCGGCCTCCAGCTTGCGGCGGTACGTACGCGCCGGGATTTCTTCGACGCCGAAGCGGGCCAGGTGTTCGGTCACGAACTGCACGTCGAGCAGCACGTATCCGCCCCGCCGCAAGCGCGCCACCAGGTGGACGAGCGCGACCTTGCTGGCATCGCGGACCCGCGAGAACATGCTCTCCCCGAAAAAGGCGCCGCCCAGGGCCACTCCGTACAGGCCGCCGGCGAGCTGTTCTCCCTGCCAGCATTCGACGGAATGGGCGAAGCCCCGCCGGTGCAGGGCGGTATAAGCCTCGATGATCGGCTCGTTGATCCAGGTTTCGGGGTGGCCGGGCCGGGGTTCGGCGCAGGCCCGCATGACCGACTCGAAGGCGGTGTCGCAGCGCACCGTGAAGATGCCGCGCCGAACGGTCTTGCGCAGGCGGTGCGGCACGTGGAAGTTATCGATCGGCAGCAGGCCGCGCAACCGCGGCTCGACCCAGAAGACGCTGTGCGCCCGGCGGCTTTCCGCCATCGGAAAGACGCCCACCGCATAGGCGCGCAGCAAAAGCTCGGGAGTCAGTTCGAGATCGCTGTCGTCGGACCCGCTCATTGACCTCCGACGAACCGCTCGAGCCAACGGTTGTCGTACTCGCCGTTGATGAAGTCGGGTTCGGTGACTAGGCGCTGATGAAGGGGGATGGTCGTTTCCAGGCCGTCGATGACGAACTCCTCCAGGGCGCGCCGCAACCGCATCAGGCACTCGTTGCGGTTCGTCCCATAGACGATCAGCTTGGCGATCATGCTGTCGTAGTAGGGGGGCACCGTGTAGCCGGCGTAGAGCGCCGAATCGACTCGTACGCCAAGGCCTCCGGGCGCGTGGTAGTCGCCGACCCGGCCCGGACAGGGCATGAATGTCACCGGGTTCTCGGCGTTGATGCGGCATTCGATGGCATGCCCGGAGAAGCGGATGTCCTCCTGGGCGAAACCGAGGGGCGCGCCGGCGGCAACCCGGATCATCTCGCGCACCAAGTCGAGGCCGGAGATCATCTCGGTCACCGGATGCTCCACCTGCAGGCGGGTATTCATCTCGATGAAATAGAACTCGCCGTTCTCGTAGAGAAACTCCATCGTGCCCAGGTTGCGGTAGCCGATCTTGCGGGCGGCGTCGGCAGCGATACGGCCGATTTTGGTCCGCTCCGCCTCGTTAAGGGCGGGCGAGGGGGCCTCTTCCAGGAATTTCTGGTGGCGGCGCTGCAACGAGCAGTCGCGCTCGCCCAGATGGACCACGTTGCCGTGGGCGTCGGCCAGGATCTGCACCTCGATATGGCGCGGAGTGCGCAGATACTTCTCGATGTAGACCTCGGGATTGCCGAAGGAATTCTCGGCCTCCTTGCGGGCCTGCTCGAAGGCGGATTGCAGATCGGCGGCGGTATCGGCGACGCGCATGCCGCGCCCGCCGCCGCCGGCCGAAGCCTTGATTAGCACCGGATAACCGATGTCGGCGGCGATGGTGCCGGCCTCGGCCAGCGATTCGACGGCGCCCGGCGACCCTGGAACGACCGGCAGGCCGGCTTCCTTGGCGGTCGTGCGGGCGACGATCTTGTCGCCCATCAGCCGGATGTGGTCGGGCGACGGGCCGATGAAGACGAAGCCGTGCTCCTCGACCATCTGGGCGAAGTCGGCATTTTCCGACAGGAATCCATAGCCGGGATGGATGGCCTCGGCGTTGCTGATGGTCGCCGCCGACAGAATGGCGTGCGCATTGAGGTAGCTTTTGGCCGGCGAAGGCGGACCGATGCAGATGGCCTCGTCGGCCAGGCGCACGTGCATGGCATCGGCGTCCGCCGTCGAATGGATGGCCACCGTGCGGATGCCCATCTCGCGGCAGGCACGATGAATGCGCAGTGCGATCTCCCCGCGATTGGCGATGAGGATTTTTTCGAACATGCGCCGTTACTCGACGATCAGAAGGGGTTCGCCATACTCCACGGGGGCGCCGTTGGCGACGAGAATGCGCGTCACCTTGCCGGCCCGCGCGCACTTGATGGGGTTGAATACCTTCATGGCCTCGATCAGCACCAGCGTCTGGCCGACGCGAACCTCGTCGCCGACCTGGATAAACGGCACCGCATCCGGCTCTGGGCGGATATAGGCGACGCCGACCATGGGCGAGAGGACGGCGCCGGGATGCTTGGCGGGGTCGTTTTCGACCGGTGCGATAGCCGGGGCAGGCGCCGACGGGCCCGCGATGGCGGCGAAGGTGGCCGGGGCAAGGCCACCCTTGGCAACCCTGAGGTGCCATTCCTGGGTCCCGTATTCGATCTCCGTCAGTCCCGTCTCCTCAAGCAGCTGGGCCAGCTGATGCACAAGCGCGGAGTCGATCTGCGGTTTGCTTCCTTCCCTCGGCATAGATCCTCTCTCAGGCGTTCAGGCGCTCGGGCCTACTGCGATACCCGCGTTCGAAACCGGACAGCGATGGAAAAACCACCGTCGCGGGCCGATGGCTTTCATGGGGCGGGATACTCGGGTTTCCGGGCGTCGAAGGCAAGACTTCGGATCACCTTTTTCGAAATCAACGCATTGATCGCGGCTGGGTCCCGACTTATAACACGCGCGCCGCATCGGCGTAACAGTCTGTTTCCTTGTCCCCGGCCGGTTGATCCGGCTCGCACAGGCAACCATACTTACACTCCGCCCCCACAAGAAGATGGATGGAAAATTCCCATGCGCGTGACCATCAATGGCGAGGAACGTCGGTTCGATTGGCCGCTGACCGTCGAGCAGATGCTTGGCGAAATGGGCCTCGATTCCCGCAAGGTCGCCGTCGAGCGTAACCTTGAGCTAGTGCCAAAATCGCAGTACGGCGCCGTTCCGGTCGAGGATAGCGACCGCTTCGAGATCGTGCACTTCATCGGTGGCGGCGCCCCGTCGCCGGCCGCAGATGCCGATCTGCTGACGGTGGCCGGGCGGTCCTTCCATTCGCGCCTGCTGGTCGGCACCGGCAAGTACAAGGATCTGGAACAGACGGCCCGCGCCATCGAGGCGTCGGGCGCCGAGATCGTCACCGTGGCGGTGCGCCGGGTCAACATCACCGATCCCAGCCAACCGATGCTCGTCGACTACGTCGACCCCAAGAAATACACCTACCTTCCCAACACGGCCGGCTGCTTTACCGCCGAGGACGCCCTTCGTACTTTGCGGCTGGCCCGCGAAGCCGGCGGCTGGGACTTGGTTAAACTGGAAGTCCTGGGCGACCAGAAGACCCTCTATCCGAACATGATTGAGACCCTGTCGGCGGCGGAAGTCCTGATCAGTGAAGGCTTCCAGGTGATGGTTTATTGCAGCGATGACCCGATCATGGCCAAGCGGCTGGAGGAGATCGGCTGCGCCGCCATCATGCCGCTGGCCGCGCCCATCGGTTCCGGTCTGGGGATTCAGAGCCCGGTCAACATTCGCCTGATCAAGGAGCAGGCGAGGGTGCCGGTGCTGGTCGATGCCGGAGTCGGCACCGCGTCGGATGCGGCGATCGCCATGGAACTGGGCTGTGACGGCGTGCTGATGAACACCGCCATCGCCGCGGCCAAGGATCCGATTCTGATGGCGCGCGCCATGAGGGCGGCGGTCGAGGCGGGGCGGTTGGCCTATCTGGCGGGCCGCATGGCGAAGAAACTTTACGCCGATCCGTCCTCGCCGCTGGGCGGGCTGATCTGATCGACGGGCGGGGTGAAATTTCGCTTTCATCCCGACCCTGGTTGGCCATATAAGGGCGAACTTTCAGACCGACCCGGCGAACGGTCGGCCCCAAGGAAAGCGAACGGTGGGGACAGATGTTCACAGTCATGCATGATTTCGATGAACACCGCCCGTCCTATGTGCGCTTGATCGGCCGCAAGAACCCCCGGTCTAGTACGCGCTCGGCGTAAACTTACGCCGAGCCGCGGATATGCGGTCCCCGACCGCTATCCGCCTTGTTGCCTTCATAAAAAAACCCGGCTTTGCCCTGAATAAGGGGGGATTTTGCACATGACCCTGAAGATCGCCCATTTCCTGAATGAAAACCGTCCGTCGACGCCCTGCCTGGTGATCGACCTGGACGTCGTGACCGCACGGTACCGACGACTTCAAGATAGTCTGCCCGGCGTTGTTATCTCTTATGCCGTCAAGGCCAACCCGGCCCGGCCGGTGCTGGAGATCCTCAATGCCGGCGGCTCGCATTTCGACGCCGCCAGCATTTACGAGATCGAGGATTTGCTGGCCCTCGGCGTCACGCCCGACCGCATCGTCTACGGCAACACCATCAAGAAGGAAGGCGACATCGCCGCCGCCCACGCGCACGGCGTGCGCCTGTTCGCCTTCGACAGCGAGGCCGAGGTCGAGAAGCTGGCCCGTTCGGCCCCGGGTGCAGGCGTCTACTGCCGCATCATCACCACCTGCGAAGGGGCCGATTGGCCACTGTCGCGCAAGTTCGGCTGCGAGCTGGACATGGCCCACAACTTGCTGCTCATGGCCCGCGATCTCGGGCTCGACGCCCAGGGCCTGTCGTTCCACGTCGGATCGCAACAGACCAATCCCCGGCAGTGGGGCCACGCCATCAAGCGGGCGGCTCAGGTCTTCCACTCCCTGGCCGATCAGGGGCTCGAGCTTAAGATGCTGAACCTCGGCGGCGGCTTTCCGGTGCGCTATCGCAAAGAGGTTCCCGAAATCGAAGAGGTTGCGGCCGCCATCATGGAGGCGATGCGGCGCGAGTTCGGCGATACGTTGCCGCGCATGTTCATCGAGCCCGGCCGCATCATCACCGCCGACGCCGGCATCATCCAGACCGAGGTGGTGCTGATCTCGACCAAGAACTACGACAACGGCGTGCGCTGGGTGTACCTCGACGTCGGCAAGTTCGGCGGCCTTGCTGAAACCATGGACGAGGCCATCCAGTATCCGCTGGCCACCCATTACAACGGGGCCGCCAGCGGCCCGGTGGTGATTGCGGGTCCGACCTGCGACGGCGCCGACATCCTGTACGAGAACGCCGGGTATTCGCTGCCGCTGGACCTCAAGGTCGGCGACAAGATCCAGATCGGCGGCGCGGGCGCCTATACGACGACATATGCCTCGATCTGCTTCAACGGCTTCCCGCCGCTTCAGGCCCACTACATCTAGGAGGTGCCACCATTGAAGAGACGTCGCGTTGCCATCTTCGCCGCCTGGGTCATCGGCGCCATTCTTGCGGCGCCCGCGGCGTGGGCGGATTCCGGCCAGATCACCGTCTACAAGGCGGCATCCTGCGGCTGTTGCGGCGGATGGGTCGATTACATGCGGGATAACGGCTTTTCGGTGAAGGTCCAGGAAATGGACGACGTCGAGCCGATCAAGGACTTCCTGCGCATCGACGACGATTTGCGTTCGTGCCACACGGCCACGCTCGAGGGTTACGTGCTGGAAGGTCACGTGACGTTGGCGGCGATCCGCAAGCTGCTGGCGGAAAGGCCAAAGTTCAGGGGCATCGCGCTACCCGGCATGCCGGAAGGCAGCCCGGGCATGTCGGGTGCCAAGAGCGAGCCGTTCGTAACGCTGACCATCTCGGATTCGGCCCCGACGGTCTTCATGACGGAATAGGGAAGGCGGCCCCTGGGGGCTGGCCGGGCGAAGTTTCGAGGGCGGCGTCCCGTATGGGAGGCCGCCCTTTCTCCGTCAGCTGAAGGCCTTGAGGCCGATGATGGTGTAGGTGTCCTTGATGCCCGGCAGCGCGTGGATCTTCTGATTGACGAAGTGGCCGATGTCGATGCCGTCCTCAAGGTAGCAGGTTAGCATCAGGTCATAGTGGCCGGACGTCGAGTGCACCTCGGAAACTTCGTCGACGGTTTCCGCCGCCGCGGCCGCCACTTCGTAGGATCGTCCCAGCTCGCACTTCACCTGGATGAAGAGAGTCTGCATGGGTCAGCTCTCCTTGGCTTCGCCTTTCTTCGCTGGCGCCTTGGCGGGGCGCCTAGTCCGGGTTCGGGGTTTTGCCGCCGCCGTCCGGCTGCGGGCTCGTGGCTTTGCGGGGGCGTCCGCCGGCATTTCGCTCTCGGCCTTCAGATCCTCGACGTTCTCGATTTCCGCGCCGGCGTCATCAACGTCCTCGACGTCATCAACGTCCTCGACATCGTCCTCGGGGCGAAGTGGCGGGGGCGTGACCGCGCGCAGCAGGAAGGCCGGTACGTGATCGCCGAGGCCGCGCACCGGCCGGTCATCGTCGCGAGAGTCGGCGTCCGACCTCCGTCCACTGCGCGCCGGCTGCTTGCGAGGCTCGGCGCGGACCTCGGTGCGGGTCCGCGGCGGCGCGGGCTCGGCGGGGGCCGTTTCGGCCTCGGGCTGACCCTCGGGTTGGAGGTCCGGCTGGCGGGTGGCGCGATGCTCGTCCGACCGGTGCCGGCGACGGCGGCCTCTCGGCTCTGCCGCGGGTTCGGTCGACGTGTCTATCGGCGCTTCCGTCGCCTGGACCTCGGCGGGCGTCGAAGCGTTCGCCGTCGTCGTCAGGTCGATGTGCGGGATCTCGCGGCCGAGCATCCGGGTGATGGCGGCTAGGTACTTGCGCTCCTCGGGAAGGGCGATCGTGAAAGCTTTGCCCTCGCGACCGGCCCGGCCGGTTCGGCCGATCCGGTGGATGTAGTCCTCGGCGTGAGTTGGAACGTCGAAATTGAAGACGTGGCTCATGTCCTGGACATCGAGGCCACGGGCCGCGACGTCGCTGCAGACGAGCAGCCGGATCTCGCCGCGCTTGAAGGCGGCGAGTGTTTCAGTGCGGGACGCTTGCGCCATGTCGCCGTGCAGTTGGCCCGCCGAATAGCCGTGGCGGACGAGCGAGCGCCACACCACGCTGACTTCGCGCTTGCGGTTGCAGAAGACCAAGGCGCTGCGCACCTCTTCGCTCTCGATGAGGCGGCGCAGGGCGGCCCGCTTGTCCTTGGCGCCGCTGCCCGGTTTGGCGCCGTGCGGCGCGCTGACCATGCACAGGCCTTGGGTGACGGTGGCGGCCGGTGTCGATGGCGGGGAAACCGTGATCGTCTTGGGATTGCTGAGGAAGGCATCGGCAAGACGCCGAATCTCCGGCGGCATGGTCGCCGAGAAGAACAGGGTCTGGCGCATCTTCGACACTAAAGACACGATCTTTTCCACGTCCGGTATGAAACCCATGTCGAGCATCCGGTCGGCTTCGTCGATCACCAGGATCTTGACGTCGTTTAGCAAGAGTCGCCCGCGTTCGAACATGTCGAGCAGGCGGCCTGGCGTGGCGATCAGCACGTCGACGCCGCGATCCAGCACACGGGTCTGGTCGCCCATCGACTCGCCGCCGATCAGCAGCGCCTTATTGAGCTTGTGATACTTGCCGTAGACCTCGAAGGCCTCGGCGACCTGGGCGGCGAGTTCCCGCGTGGGTTCAAGGATCAGCGAGCGGGGCATGCGCGCCTTGGCGCGGCCCGCAGCCAGGATTTCGATCATCGGCAGGGTGAATCCCGCCGTCTTACCGGTGCCGGTCTGGGCGCAGCCCAAGACATCCCGGCCCATCAGCACGACCGGAATCGCCTGCTGTTGAATGGGTGTAGGTTCCACGTACCCTGCGTCGGCAACGGCACGCAAAACGTCTTCGCTCAGTCCGAGTTCAGCAAATGTCATGTAGCACGGGTCGGTCCGGACTTCCGGAACCTACCACCGTTCCTATGTCAACCATTGAAAGTGCGGCGATATTAGGCGGTTCCGGCGTCAAGTCAATCACCGTCGCCGGAATCCTTTGCCTTTGACGCATCTTTGGGTACCCTGCGCGTCCGCGTGATGCCGTCCGGCGGACACCCGTCGGCGGCGGAGCCGACCGGGACCAGGGGACACCATGACCCAGAAAACGCCGTTGATCCTATTGCCGGGGCTGCTGACCGATGGGGCGCTCTGGCGCCATCAGACGGAGACGCTGTCCGACATCGCCGAAATCAAGGTCAGCGACCTGACGCAGGACGACCAGCTGGGGCCGATGGCCCGGCGCGTTCTGGCCGGGGCGCCGGAAACCTTCGCCCTGGCCGGCCTGTCGATGGGGGGATACCTGGCGCTTGAGATTATGCGCCAGGCGCCCGACCGGGTCCTTCGGCTTGCCTTGCTCGACACCTCGCCACTGCCGGATTCCGCGGAACAGACGGCGCGCCGGAGAAGCCTCATCGATCTCGCCCGCACCGGCGATTTCAAGGGCGTTACCCAACGGCTGCTGCCGTTGCTCATCCATCCCGATCGCATCCGCGACGCGGTGCTGACCCGCGCCGTCATGGAGATGGCCGGCCGCGTCGGGCGCGACGCTTTCATCCGCCAGCAGACCGCGATCATGAACCGTCCCGACAGCCGCCACGACCTCGGGCTGATCCACTGTCCGACGCTGGTGCTGTGCGGGCGTCAGGACGGGCTGACGCCGCTCGCCATCCACATCGACATGGCGGCCGCCCTTCCCAATGCCGCCCTGGTTGCCGTCGAGGATTGCGGGCATCTGTCGCCGCTGGAGCAGCCGCACGCGATCAGCGCCGTGCTGCGCTACTGGCTGGCGATGGAGGGGGCGCCGAGGCGGGACGCCTGAAATTCCTGGCCGGTGCTCGCGTTCGGTTGATTGCCGAGGGGTCATTCCGCTATGATCCGCGCACGAGGGAACGAACGCGGGGCGTACGAACTCCGAAGTTGCCGGTTTTGGCCGGCTCGCAGCTGCTTCGGGATAAACAAAGCCCACGTTTGCAATCTATTAATAAAGTTGAGGCAGCGTGCTTTGATTGCGGTGCAGGGTTCGGGGATGCTGCTTGGCGCGAAGGAGGCTCCGGCAACCATGAGAATCGAGGATATCGAGCGGCGCGATACACGGCGCAGCGGCAGTTTTTGGCCGGTCGCCGGGGCGATCGCCCTCGGGGTTGTCCTGAGCGGATGCTCCAGCGTGCCGGACGCGGCCAATCCGGTCAAATGGTACACCAATACCGTCGACTATTTCAGCGGCGACGAGGATGCCAATGAGCCGGCAAAGGGGAATGACAAGGCGGTGCCCGGTGCCGACCAACCATTTCCCAATCTGGCGACGGTGCCGGCCAAGCCCGAAGTGAGCAGCGCCGAGGAACGCAACAGGATCGCCCAGGGGCTGGTATCCGATAGCGAACGTCGGCGTTACGCCCAGGATGTCACCCGCCAGGGCGCGCCAACCAATGTTCTGGGAAGCGAATCATCAGCGCCCACGCCTTCCACCGCCGGCGCACCCGCCGCGTTGCCGCCCTTGCCGGCCACCCAGGCCCAGGCTCAGCCGCCGGCCACGGCGGTACCCGCTGCCCCCCCG
>JACZKS010000132.1 GCA_014859895.1 Rhodospirillales bacterium | reverse complement strand
CCCGCCAGCTGCGCGTCCCGGCTGCGCACCGCCTCGGCGTAGGCCGCCAGGCAGGGGCCGCACGCGGCCAAGTGGGCCAGGACTGCCGTGTCGCCGTCGCGGTGGCCGTCCTCGGCCAGGGCCGCCAGGTCGTTCCAGTCGATGTGCCGGTCCGTGGGGTTCATGCCTCGCTCCCGAGTCTCCGGGTGAATCCAGCCGCAGGGTCGATCCGTTCCTTCGTCCCGCGTCACCGGGGATCATTGGACGAACCGCAACCGCGGATTACCGAAAAAAGTCCAGGACGATCCAGCCGAGCAGCAGGACATTCAGCCCCATCAGCTTGCGCAGGTTGCGCACGGCCCGGTCCAGCAGCGTGTAGACCTCCCGCCGCCGGCCCAGGCCCAGCTCCTGCCCGATGCGCTCGGCGGTCCAGCCCTCCTGAAAACGCAGTTCCAGGGCCCGCCGCTCGTCTTCCGGCAGGGACTGCATCAGCTCGCGGACCCGGTCGAGGGTCCGCCGCGCGCGGGTGTGGTGCAGCTGCCGCTCCGGGCTCAGTTCCTCGCCCCGCTCGGCCGCCTCCACCGCCGCGTGCTCCAGGTACTCCAGCAGCCTGCCCGAGACGGCGCCGACGCTGGCGGCGTGGGCGTCCCAGGCGATGCTGCGCAGGGTGCGGTCGCCCAGGCGCTCCTCCAGGCCGGCCACGAGCTCGGCCAGGCTCTCGCCCTCGCCCAGCTCGCCGCGGGCGGCCAGGCGGTGCCGCACCTCGTCGAGGGAGCGGTGGGACACGAACAGCTCCCGGTAGACGAACTGCTTGCGCTCGGTCAGCGTTTCCCAGCCGTCCGGCCGCCGCGTGCGCCCGCGCCGCCTGCGCAGGTGGTCGATGGCCGCGCTGCGGGCCACGAACACCAGCCAGGTGCCCAGCAGGGAGCGCCCCGCGTACTGGGCCAGCTGCCCGTGGTAGAGGCGGTCGAGCACGTCCGCCCACACGTTCTTGACCTCGTCGCCATCGTGCACGTAACGTCTAAGGACGGAGAGGATCAGCGGGGAGTACCGGTCCACGAACGCGTGCCAGTCGGGCACCGAACCGGCCAGGATGCGAGCGGCGAGTTCCCGGTCTTGCTGGTAGCGTGGGTCGTCGCCCATGCCCGTTCCTTCCGGATCCGTGTCCGCTCGGCACCGTCATGCACGACGCAACGACTCGCGCATCCTGAGGTTTGTAATGGTCCGGCGCCAGCCTGGCAAGTCGTCATTGGTGATCGCCGCGTCGTTGGCGGTCGCCTGCGGCCTCGCCGCCCTCGCCGCCCGCGGGCGGGACGGCGGCGACCTGCACGAGCTGCTGCCGGGGATCGATCCCCACGCCGCCGCGTTGCTGGCCAGGCCCGACAGCCGCGGATTCGCCGACTGGGCCGCGGCCGCGAACGCCGACCGCCTGATCGACCTGCACACGGCCCTGCTGGCGGCCCTGCACGCCCCGGGGGACCGGAGCAGCCCGCAGCGCGCGGAGCTCGCCGCCGCCCTGGCCGCGGTGGATGGGGCCCTGGCCGCGGGGTGCGGCCTTGCGGCCTACGGTGCCGAAAGCTCCCTGCTGGCCGCGCTGCCGGCCGACAGCGCCGCGGCCCTGGTGGCCCGTTACGACGCGATGCAATCGGTGTTCGAGGACACCACCCTCGCGTTGGAGCGGAAATCCGCGCGCCTGGAGGAGCTGCAGTCGGGCCTGCTGGCCGCCGGCTTCGCCCGCGCCGCGGCCGAGGGCTGGTACGACCTGGCCCTGCTGGCCCACCGCAGCGGCGACGCCGCCCTCCGCCAGCGCCTGAACCGCAGCAGCCTGGCCCTGGCCCGGCAGCACGGTTTCCTGCCGGAACAGAGCCGGGCCTGGGGCCAGCTGATGATGGCCGGCATGCCCCGGGGCTGGACGGCGGCGGAGCGGGATACCCTGGCGCAGCTGGTGGAGCAGGCGCGCGGCGCGCGCCTGGCCGGCACCTCCACCTTCCTGATCAGCCTGCAGGCCTACGACGCCTTCAACCTCGGCCGCTACGGCACGGCGCGGACCCTGTTCGCCCTGGGCATCGACGTGTGCCGCGATCTGGGCGACCCGGACCGGGCGTTGCCCACGGTGGACATGCTGCTGCGCCTGTATGCGTTGCTGGAGTGCTGGAACCAGGTGGACCAGCTGCTGGTGCGGGCCGGGCAGATGGACGACGCCACCGTCGGGATCCGCGGCACCCTGGCCCCGAACCGGGGCTCGCGGGTGCGGCACGCCACGCTGGCCGCCCTCAGCCTGGCGGCCCGCGGCCGCGCGGACGAGGCCCATGCGGCCTTCGGCCGAACCTTCCGCGCCGCCGTCCACCTGCCCTTCGCCGAGGCGGAGTATCTGGGCCAGCAGTGGTTCACGGCGATGATGGAGAACGGCCGGGCCGACCTGGCCGCCGACGCCATGGCGACGGTGGAGGCCGCCACCGGTACCGGGGCGGACGGTCCCCTGAGGCTGCGGCTGCCCCTGTGGCGGGCCTGGCTGGAACTGCAGCGCGGACAACCGGACGCCGCAGCAGCCCACCTGGACACCTTCGCGGCCCGGGCCGTGGGCGCCAGCCCCATGCTGCTGGCCAACCTGGCCTTCCAGCGGGACGCCCTGCGCGCCCGGGCACTGGCCGACGCGTCGCCCGACTCGGCCGTCGCCGTGCTGGGCAGCGGCTGGAACCGCCTGCTGCGGCACCTCCACGCCCGGGAGGCGGGACCGGAGGCCTACCTGGACCTGGCCCGCAACACCCACCTGCGCGCGGCCGCCCACGAGTTGTTGGGGACCGACCCGGAAGTGGGCTACGGCCTGGAGCTGCTGTGGCGGTCGTCATTCTTCCCCCGCTGGCCCCTGCCGGCCGACCCGGCGGTGCCGGACCTGGTCACGGCGGCCCGCAGGCTCGGCCGGCAGGCCTGCGCCGACCTGGCCGCCCGGGACGCCGTCCACTGCCTCTACCGTGTGGAGCGCGATCGGGTCGTGCGCTGGACCGCGTCGGCCGCCGGGGTCGCGCAGGAC
>JACZKS010000131.1 GCA_014859895.1 Rhodospirillales bacterium | reverse complement strand
TTGGCCAGGGCCGGGCCGTGGTCCTGGGCCAGATGGGCGGCGATCCCGGCCAGGTCCACGTATTCGAAGAAGAGCGTCTTGGACAGCGGACCCAGCGCCTCTTCCAGCCGGTTGGTGGCCTCGACGATGGCGATGGAATCGAGGCCGTATTCCTCCAGCTTGCGGTTGACGCGGATCTGTTCCGGCTCCAGGCGCAGCACGTCGGCCAGGATGGCCCGCACGAAGGACTGGGCGCGAACGGCCAGCGTGGCATCCGGGGCCATGTCGGCCGTCTCGACGCCGTCATCGGCGGCGTGGCCGAAATCGTCCAGGGTGCGGCGCAGCCGCTCCACCTCGCCATGCAGCACGGTGATCCGGGGCGGGCCGCCGGCGGCCAGGACGCGATCAAGCGCGGCCAGCCCGGTCGCGGTGGGCATCGGAACGGTGCCAAACCGCCGAAGCAGGGCGGTCCGCGTGGCATCGTCGACGCCCATGCCGCCTTCCGCCCACAGCGGCCAGGCGATGGCGAGGGTCACGCCCTGTCGCTCGCCCTTGGCCGCCATCGCCGTCCGCCAATCGGCGAAGCCGTCCATGAAGGCGTTGGCCGCGCCATAGCCCGCCTGCCCGGCATTGCCGAAGACGGCCGCCACCGACGAGCACAGGATAAGGAAATCGAGCGCCGTCCCGCGCGTCGCCTCGTCGAGATTCACGGTTCCGGCCACCTTGGGCGCCAGCACCGCCGCCTCGGTGGCGCCGTCGCGGGCCAGGATGAAGCCGTCGTCGAGCAGGCCGGCGGCGTGGATGATGCCCTTGAGCGGCCCGAGGGTCCGAACGATCCGCTGCACCGCCGCCCGGTCGGCGACGTCGCAGGCGACATGGCGCACATCGGCGCCGCCGGACCGCAAAGCCTCCAGGCGCGGATCGTCGGCACTGATTTCCCGGCGGCCGCTCAAAACCACATGGCGGGCGCCGCTGCCGATCAGCCAGCGGGCGAAGATCCGCCCCAGCCCGCCGAAGCCGCCGGTGATCCAATAGACGCCTTCCGGGTCGAGGGCTGGCGCCGCCTCGGGCAGGTCCGCCGTCTCGGGCATCCAGGCCAGGCGCTGGCCGCCCTCGTCATAGCGCAGCTCGGGCCAGGCGTCGGCGCGATGGCGTTCACCCTCGACGATTCCGGCCAGCCGTTCGGGCGACAGCGGCCCGGCGACGCGGACGAGGACGCCGTCCAGCCTGGGCTGCTCGATCGCGGCGGTCTTCAGCAGCGCCGCCAGCGGCTGGGTGAGGAACGGCGGCAGCCCGACGGGGGCCAGCACCAGGATCTGTTGGCGCCGGCGGGGTTTGCTCCGCAGGATGTCGGCGATGCGGCCATGCAGCGCGGTGAACCACGCCGCCACGGTGGCGGGGATGTCATGGGCGTCGGGCGGCGGCAGGCGCAGCGCCTCAATGGCCGGATCGGCATCCAGCCCGGCCAGGACGAGGACGCTCTGCATGGGTTCGCCGCGCCGGCGGGTCAGCGGCGCGGGCTGCCAGCGGCCGACGGCGAGGAACGGGGCCTCGACGGCTTCCACATCCGGGTGGGGCGGGGTGGCGGTGGCCGATGCCGATGCCATCACCCTGAGCGACAGGTCATGGAACGCCACACGCAGGCCGCCATCCTTGTCCAGCAGCTCGATGTCCAACCGGCGCAGCCCGTCGGTGGCCGGCTCATGGGCGGCGCGGACACGGGCCCACATGGAGGCCTCGCACGGCCCCAGCATCTCGATGCGCCGGCAGGCGAACGGCACCGCCGCCCCGGCCATCGCCACGCCTTCCAGCCCGACCCAGGCCTGGATGGCGGCGTCCAGCATCACCGGATGGGCCGGCATGGTCGCCAGGGTGGGATGCAGGCGCCGGCCCAGCTTGATCTGGGCAAGAACCTCGCCTTCGCCGACGTAAACCTGGGTCAGCGCCCGAAAGGCGGGGCCGTGCACGACGCCGCTGGCGCGCAGGCGGGCGTAGCATTCCTCCGGCTCCAGCCGGCGCGGCAGGGCGGCGCGCAAGGCGGCAAGATCGACGCGCGCGGCAGCCATCGACGCGGCGGGCCGCAACACGCCCTGGCAGTTGGCGACGGCGCCGCCGCCCGCTTCCTGGATGGCAAAGGCGACGGCATCGCCGTCATCGCCAAGGCGGGACAGCCGCAGGTCCACGGTGACCGGGCCGTCTCCGGCCTGCACCGGCCTGGCCCACACCACGTTCTCGAAGGTCAGGGCCGTGGGCGAGGGGTCAAGCGCGCGCTCGGCGGCGGCGCGCGCCATCTCCAGATAGACCATGCCGGGCAGCACCTGGACTCCCCCCACATGATGGTCGGCCCAGAAGAATTCCGGCCCCTTCAGGCGGGTCTGGTAATGGATGCCGGCAAAGTCCGAGAGGTTGCGGTGCAGCAGAGGATGCGGCACCCCGCCGTCGTCCTTGGCGCCGAAGGATTCGTCCATCCAGTGGCGCCGCCGGTCGAAGGGATAGAGCGGCGCATGGATGCGGCGCGGCTTCGGCCCGTCGTGCCACAGCTCGTCCCAGGACCCATCGCCGCCCGCGACCCAGGCGGCGGCGACCGCCCTCGGGCCGGTGGGCTTCGGCGGCACGGTCTGCGGCCGGACCAGGGCAGGGTGGTCATGGCCGGCAACGGCGGCGGTGAGCGCGGCGGCCAGTTCGTCCCAGCCTCCCGCCACCACGGCCAGCCGGGCGGGCATGGCCTCGCGGCCGCTTTGCAGGGTATGGGCGAGGTCGGCCAGCGCCGTGTCGGCGGCATGGTTTTGCGCGAAAGCCAGCACGTCGGCGGCATAGACGGCCAGCCGCTCGTCGTCCTTGGCCGCCAACGGCACCACGTGCGGCCCGGCGGCGCCGGCCTCGGCGATGGGCGGGACGGGGGCGTCTTCCATCACGACGTGGGCATTGGAGCCGCCGAAGCCGAAGGAACTGACGGCGGCCCGGCGGGGAGCGGCGGCATCGCGGGGCCAGGGCGTGCTTTCGGCCTGGATGCGGAACGGGCTGCCGGTCAGCTCGATCAGGCTGTTCAGGCGCTCGAACGCCACATTGGCCGGCAGCACCTGATGGCGCAGGGCGGCCAGCACCTTGACCATGCCGGCCACCCCGGCGGCGCCTTCCAGGTGGCCGATATTGGTTTTCACCGACCCGATGCCGCAGGATTGGGGCTTGGGCGCGGTGCCGGCCCAGGCGTGCAGGTCGGCGAACGCCTGCTTCAGCCCGGCGATCTCGATGGGATCGCCCAAGGGCGTGCCGGTGCCGTGGGCCTCGATATAGGAGACGCTGTCGGGGGCGATGCCGGCCGCCTTGTGCACCTCGGCGATCAGCGCCGCCTGGGCCTGCGGATTGGTCACGGTCAGCGAATTGGTGCGCCCGCCGTGATTGACGCCGACGCCACGGATCACCGCATGGATGGGATCGCCGTCGGCCAGGGCCTCATCGAGCCGTTTCAACAGCAGCATCGCCCCGCCTTCGCCGCGCACATAGCCGTCGGCGGCGGCGTCGAAAACCTTGGCGCGGCCGTCCCGAGACAGCATGCCGGCCTTGGCGAAGGCGACGAAATGGTTGGGCGACCAGATCAGGTTGACGCCGCCGGCCAGGGCGAGATCGCATTCGCCGTTTTGCAGCGTCCGGACGGCATCGTTGACCGAGGTCAGCGACGCGGCGCAGGCGGTGTCGTTGGTGACGCTGGGGCCGCGGAAATCGAAGAAATGCGACACCCGGTTGGCGATGATGGAAAAGGCGATGCCGGTGGGAGCGTAGGCGTCGAGCTGGGTCAGGTGCTTTTCCAGCAGTTCGGCGTAATCCCAGTGGCAGACCCCCATGAACACGCCGGTGCGGCTGCCGGCCAGGGCGGCGGCGCGATAGCCGGCATCCTCGATGGCATGCCAAGCCATCTCGAGCGCGAAGCGCTGCTGCGGGTCCATCCACGCCGCCTCGCGCGGCGAGATGGCGAAGAAGGCGGCATCGAAACAATCGGCATCCTCGATAAAGCCGCCCCAGATGCTGTTGGTCTTGTTGCCGCCGGCCGGATTGCCCTGCCATTGGCGCTTGTCCCAGCGCCGGCGCGGAACCTCGGAAATCAGCGGGCGCGCCGCCGCCAGATGGCCCCAGAAGCCGTCCAGGCTGTCGGCCCCGGGAAGGCGCAGCCCGATGCCGATGATGGCGATGGGGGCGGCGGATGGGGTCATCAGAGGGCGCCGCTCAGGCTGGCGAAGCGGCGGTTGAGCAGGGTCGACGTTTCCTCCAGCAGCCTGATCGCGATGTCATCGGCGTGGCGCTGACGCCAGGACGCCATGGCGTCGTCCGCGACCCATTGGTTGAAGGCGCCGAGCGCCGGTCCGCAGTGGATCTGGAAATCCACCTTGTGCCCGATGTCGCCGGCCAGCGCCCAGCGGCTGCTGTCCCTGAAGTAGCGTTTGAACACCAGCGCCATCTTGTGCTTGGGCATGCGCTCGGCCCGCTCGATCTCGGCCGGCGCATAGGTGGCGCGGATGTCGGCGAAGGCCTCCTCGCAGCGGCAGTGCAGGTAGCGCTCCTCGATCTGGCCGCGGGTGGAGGCGTCGATGGCGTCCAATGAATCGAACTGGCGGTAGATGGAGACCAGCTTTTCCGCCCGCGCCGGGAAGAAGACGCCCTTCTTCAGCACCTGCACCTTCGAGCCGAGTTCGAACATCTCGCCCGACGGCGCATAGGCGGTGTCGTTCACCCCCATGGCTTCCAGCATGTCCTTGACGACATCGCTGGTGCCGGCCTCGACGGTGCACTGGTTGATCGATCCGGTGACGATGAATTCGGCGCCCAGCACGAACACCGCCGCCGCCGCTTCCGGCGTGCCGATGCCGCCGCCCGCGCCGACGTGGATGCGGCCAAAGCGCGGAAAGCTCTCGGCCGCCGCGTCGCGCAGCCGCAACATGGCGGGAATCAAGGTGAACGGCCGGCCCTGGTCGGTATGGCCGCCGGAATCGGATTCGACGCAGATGGCGTCGGCCATCGGCACATGACGCAGCAACTCGGCCTCGTCGGCGGAAAGGGCGCCGCTTTCGACCAGCTTGGCGACGATCCGCTCGGGCGCGGCGGCCAGGAACTGGGCGGCGACTTCGGGCCTGGACACCTTGGCAATGATGCGGTTGCCGGCGGCGATGCGGTTGCCCGCCGTCGCCTCCAGCCCCTTGGCGCGATAGCGCACCAGGGCGGAAGTCACCTCCATGAAGGCCGAGGCTTCGACGGTGCGCACGCCCTGGGCCAGCAGCAGATCGGTCAACTCGTCTTCCAGATGGGGGCGGTTGACGCGGGCGAGGAAGTTCACCCCAAACGGCGCCCCCTCGGGGACCTGGGCGCGGATGGCGGCAATGGCCGCCGCCACCTCGGGCATGGGCAGGCCGCCGGCGCCGTAAAACGCCAGGATGCCGGCCTTGGCCGCGCGCGCCACCAGCTCCACCGAAGCGATGCCCTGATACATGGCGCCGCACACGCAGGGATGGCGCACGCCGAATTCGTCGCAGAACGCCCGCGATCCCAGGCTGTCCGTTGTAATCCCGCCGGACGGACGGGACGGCGCGGGCGCCGGGGCGGGCAGGGGTCGCGTCGGCTCGGCGGCGGCTTCCTCGGCGGCCAGGACGGCGG
>JACZKS010000130.1 GCA_014859895.1 Rhodospirillales bacterium | reverse complement strand
GCCGAAACCAACCGCTTACGAAGATCTTTGGAAAGAGGTTCGGGCATGCGGGCTGGCCTCCCTCACCAGCCCCTATCTTGAATCAGATTTCGACCCCTTTGGGAATCCCTCTCGATTCCAACCGACCGGAAATTGCTCTAGGAAGTCTTGTTGCGGCGGACCAGCCGCATCCACAGCGGGCTGGTCCAGATGAGGATGGCGAAGGCGCCGAGCCCCGCCGCGATCGGCCGCTCGAAGAAGCCGAGCAGGTTGCCGTCAGCGATAATCATCGAGGTCATGAAGCTGCTTTCCAGCAGCCGCCCCATGACGATGCCGAGGATGACCGGCGCGATGGGCAGGCGGTTGCATTCCATGACGTAGGCGACGAGGCCCAGCAGCAGCATGACGCCGATGCCGAACACCGTGTTGTTGATGGCGAACGAGCCGACGACGCAGAACAGCAGGATCACCGGCATCAGGATGTTGCGCGGCACGCCGAGGATGCGGCGCGCCAGCTTGATGGCGACATAGCCGAAGGGGATGATAAGCAGGTTGGCCAAGAAGAAGCATATGAAGACGGCATAGAGCATGTCCGGCCGCTGCAAGAAGACCGTGGGGCCGGGGTTCATGCCCTTCATGTAGAGCACGCCGATGGCGATCGCCGTCACCGCGTCGCCGGGAATGCCGAAGACCAGGGCGGGAACCCAGGCGCTGCTCAGGCCGCTGTTGTTGGCCGAGCCCGCCTCGATGATGCCCTCCACGTGGCCGGTCCCGAACTTCTCGGGGGTCTTGGAAAACCGCTTGGCGGTGGCATAGGCGACCCATGCCGCCATGTCGCCGCCGGCGCCGGGCAGGGCGCCGATGATCGTGCCGATGGTGCTGCCGCGCAGGACATTCCGGTAGTGCCGGATAAGCAGCCTGGGGATGCCGGCCAGCGGATTACCGATTTTGTGGTCAGGCAGGGTGGCTGGCGGCCGCTCGCCCGACAGATTGCGCAGGATTTCCGAGAGTGCGAACATGCCGATCATCGCCGGGATGAAGCTGACGCCGCCCGTTAACTCGACGACATCGAACGTGAAGCGCGGGAAGCCGCCGGTGACGTCGAGGCCGACGGTCGAAATGAACAGGCCGATCAACAGCGAGACGGCGCCGCGAACTCGCTCGTCGCTGCTGACCAGGGCCGACGACGTCAATCCGAGAGCCGCCAACCAGAAGTACTCGAAGCTGCTGAAGCGCAAGGCGATACGCGCCAGGAAGGGCGCCGCCACCACCAGGACCAGGGCCCCGATCAGGCCGCCGATGGCGGCGCAGACGAGCCCCGCCCCCAGCGCCTGCTCGGCCTGCCCCCGCCGCGTCATCGCATACGCCTCGTCGGTGTAGGCCGCCGATGCCGGGGTTCCGGGTATGCGCAGCAGGGCGCCCGGAATGTCGCCGGCGCAGATGGCCATGGCGGTGCAGGCGACGATTGCCGAGATCGACGGCACCGGATCCATGAAGAAGGTGATGGGCACCAGCAGCGCGGTCGCCATCGTCGCCGTCAGCCCTGGTACGGCGCCGACGAACAGCCCGAACAGCGCCGAGACGAAAATGACCAGCAGAACCTGCGGATCGAGAATCAGGCCGAATCCGGCGACGACGTTTTCCACCGTTTCACCCAATGTTGCCAAGGATGCCGCCCGGCAGCGGCACGTAGAGCAGTCGCGTGAAGAGCTCGAAGACGAAGAACGTCGTCCCCAACGACCAGCCGAAGGCCGCCAGCGCGCGGACGCCCAGGATGATCATCAGTCCGCCCGTGTAGATCATCGACAGCACGATGAAGCCGATCCAGTCGAAGGCGGCGATGTAAACCATCAGCCCGCCGACCAGCCAGATCACGGCGACGATCTTGCGCGGATCGCCGCGCCAATCCGCGACGCCGCGCAGCGGCAGCGTACGCCATTCCTTCCTCGCCCGAAACGCCATGAAGGCGCCGCAGGCGATGAAGCCGGCGCCGATCATCGTCGGGAACAACCCCGGGCCGACATCCTGCCCGGGCATGGCCGGTAACAACTGGGCGCCGACGACGATGGCGAGGCCGAGCGCGAGAATGAGTACGCCGAGTATCGTATCATTCAGGCGCATCGGCCCCGTTCCCTCACGTCGTCACGGTTCCCGGTGCCGGGCTACTTGGCAAGCCCGACGGCCTTCATGGCGTCGCCGAAGTTCTTGTCAGCGGTCGCCAGGAATTGCTGGAACTTATCGGGACCGGACCAGGCCATGCCGAAATTGCGCTTTTTCATGAAGTCCTTGAACTCGGCGCTGGCAACGACCTTCTCCAGGGCCGGGACGACGACGTCCACGACCTCCTGCGGCAGGCCCTTGGGCGCCCCGATGCCACGCCACGCGCCGACCGTCCAGTCGATGCCGATGGCCTCCTTGACGGTGGGCACGTCGGGGAACGCCGCGCTGCGTTCGTCGGCCATGACGGCCAGCGTCGTCACCTCGCCGGCGTCCTTCATCGATTGCGCCTCGGGCATGGTCGTGCACACGATGTCGATGGCGTCAGAAACGAGGAGCTGCATCGACGGCGCGGCTCCTTCGGTCGGCACCCACGGCGCCGCATTTTTGAGACCCAGTGCGTTCATCATGCCGGCCAGGCTGAGATGGGCGGCGCCGCCCTGATTGGCGCCGGACGCCTTGTGCTTGCCGGGATCGGCCCTTACCGCCGCGACCAAATCCTCGAGCGACTTCCAGTCCGAGTCCTTGCGAACATGGACCGCCTCGGGGTCGAGGTTGTAGAGACCGATCAGGGTATAGTCGCCGTAGGCAAGCGGCGAGGTGCCGATCCAGTGGAACATGCTGAGCTCGGTGGTGATGACGCCCAGCGTATAACCGTCGGGCTTGGCCTGGGCGATGGCCGTGTGGCCGACGACGCCGCCGCCGCCGGTCCGGTTGACCACGTTGACCGGCTGGCCGATCTGGTCCTCCAGCAGCTTGGCGACGATGCGCCCGGTGGCGTCGGTGCCGCCGCCGGCACTCCACGGCACGATCAGGGTGACCGGTCGCTCCGGCCACGCCGCTAGGGCGGAGGTCGTGCCGAGCGCCGCGCCGACGGCCAACAAGACCGCGGCCATTGTGCGTGCAGTACGGGATTTCGTCATGTCTCTCCAACTCCTCTCCTGATGTTTGGCGCAGCAGTTTCTATCTTTGTCGTTATGGGACGGCGCGCTCAGCCCGCCGCCTCGGTTGTCACGCCCAGTCCGGCGAGAGCATCGATGATCTCGCGCTTCTTTGCCGCAGACGACTCCGGCATCGGCGCCCGCGGATAGCCGGCGGGGCACCCCTGAACCGTCTGGCAGTATTTCACGCAGGCGGGAAGGTTGTCGGTGGCGATGACATTCCACAGCCTGAGCAGGCGCTCATGGATCGCGAGGGCGCGCTTGTGATCGCCGGCTTTCACGGCATCCCACTCCTCGACGCAGGCGGCAGGCACCGCCGCCAGGGTCGCGGCGATCGAGCCGTGCGCGCCGAGCGCATAGGACGGATACAGCAGGGCGTCGACGGCGGTGAAAATCAGGTCGTCCGGCGCGGCCATGATCAACAGGTCGGCGAGCAGCTTGAGGTCCCCGGCGCTCTGCTTGACGCCGACGACTCCCGGCACCTCGCGCATGATCTTGCACAGCAGCTGCGGCGAAAGGTACGACCACGGCACGACATTGTAGATCATGATCGGCACGCCGGTTTCCTCCGCCATCGCCCGGAAATGCTCTTGCATGGCGGCGTCGTCCGGCCGGAAGAGGTAGTGCACCGGCGTCACCTGGAGGGCGGCCACGCCCAGATCGCGGACGGCCTTGCCCCGGCGGATGGCGTCGCGGGTGCTGTCGACGATGATTCCGGCGATGACCGGGATGCGGCCATCCGCCGCCTCGACCGTCGCCGCCATCAGGGCGCGGTATTCGTCGACGTCGAGCGTGTGGCCCTCGCCGGTGCTGCCGCCGGCGGCGACCCCGTGGACGCCCTGGGCGATACACCAGTCCATCTGCGCCTTCACGGATTTCAGGTCGAGTTCGCCGTCGGCCGTAAACGGGGTTGTCATCGGTGGAATGATTCCGGAAAGCTGGGGAGTCACGCTTGAACCTCCATTGCAGGTGTCAAAATCTGGGCGCCGAGGCGCTGGCTGATCTGGCTGGCTGCGTCGATCACCAGTTCGGCCAGCGTCTCGATACGGTCGGCTGTGATGCGCTCGGCCGGGCCGGACACGCTGATCGCCGCGAACACTTCGCCGACCCCGTTGCGGATCGGGGCGGCGATGCAACGTACGCCGATCTGATGCTCGGCGTTGTCGACGGCGTAGCCGCGGGCCTTGACCTCGGCTAGGTCGGCGCCGAGCGCAACGCCGTCGGTTATCGTGTTGCGGGTGAAGCGTTGCAGTCCGGCTGCAATTACCCAATCGATCGTCTCGATCGACTGGAAAGCCAGGGTCGCCTTGCCGACTCCGGTGCAGTAGGCCGGGCATCCCGTGATGGTGGTCACCCAGTCGGCCGAGCGGCCATCCGGCTCGTGGTGATCGATCGTCACCATCTTCTGGCCGTCGAAGGCGCAGAGATGAACGCCCTCGCCACTGAGACGGGCCAACCGCTCGACGAAGGGTCGCGCCTCGCCGTGCAGATCCATGTTAATGAGCGCGATGGAGCCCAGTCGGAACAGCCGCAGGCCCAGGCGGTAGCTCTCGCGGTCACGGTCCTGCTCAACGAAGCCAACCTCTCGGAGCGATGCCAGCAGGCGGTGCACGGTGCTCTTGGGCAGGGCGATGTTACGGGCGATGTCGGCCAGAGTGAGGCTGCGCTCTGCGGGCGAGAAACACTCAAGCACGGCGACCATCTTGCGCAATGACTTCAGAGTGCCCGGCAAACGTTCCGTCTCGGCACGGTTAGGTATCGGAGCAGCCAAGAACCCTATGCCCCCCATTTATCGGCGAATTGTCCCAGGGCAGGCCATATGGTCAGTGTACCACATTCCGGAACACAATTCCGAATCTATTTTGCCGTTCGTCTCGCGAACATGCACGAACATCGGCGACGATGGCCTTGTCAGAGTAAATTGTCTTGAGCCCACGTTAGAGGCCCCTTAGCCTCCGGGAATGCCCAACCCATTCCGATATCAACAGCTCGCCCGAGGTAATCCGCCTCGCGGTGATGATGTACATCCGATACCCGTTGTCGCTCAGGCAGGTTGAAGATTTGCAATTCGAACGGGGCATCGATATCTGCCACGAGACGGTTCGGTTCTGGTGGAATCGGTTTGTTCCGGCGTTCGCTGCGGAGATCCGGAAGCGGCGAACCCACGACAATTCCTATTCATGCTGGCGCTGGCACCTGGACGAAGTGTTGGTTCGGATCAACGGTGAAGCTCGTTACCTCTGGCGGGCCGTTGATCACGAAGGCAAGGTGCTCGAGGTTTTCGCGACGAAGCAGAGGGATCGCAGGGCTGCGCTGAAGTTACTGAAGCGCACGATGAAGCGTTATGGCCGGCCGAAATTGCTCGTGACCGACCGACTTCGCTCGTATGGTGCCGCGATGGAGATGCTCGGGATCGCAGGGCGTCAGGAGTGTGGACGCTGGCTCAACAATCGTGCCGAAAATTCACACCAGCCGTTTCGAAGGCGAGCAAGGGGAGGGACGGAAATATCAACCCGCGCGCGTCTCGCCGGCAAGCCACCTCTCTCCATTGTCCTTGACGAGGACCCAGCCAATTAATACAAACGTTTGAATTACATCCAGTCATGGGAACTCGCATGCCCCCTGAATCGCGAACCCGCAGTCGGATCCTGGACGTGGCCGAGGACCTGTTCGCCAGCCGCGGCTACAAAAACGTGTCGCTGCGCGAACTCACCGCGGCGGCTGAAGCCAATCTGGCCAGCGTTCGCTACTACTTCGGCTCCAAGGACCAGTTGCTTTACGCCATCTACGAGCGCTACTGCACGCCGCTGAACAACGCGCGCCTGCAGCGGCTGGCCGAGTGCGCGCCGGGCGACGGCCGGCCGCCGATGATCGAGCAGATTATCGCGGCCTTCCTGGAACCTGCCCTCGATGTCAGCGTCGACGCCGTCGGCGGCGGCGCCCGCTTCACGCGTCTCAGGGCGGTGCTGATCGGCGAGAACCTGGATTTTCTGGAAGACCTGATCGCCCGCAACTTCGATACCACCAGCCTGACCTTCGTCGAGGCCATCCACAAGGAGCTACCGGCTCTCGGCAGCGAGGAGGTGCTGTGGCGGTTTTCCTTCGTACTGGGCATCCTCCACTACATGCTGATCGATCCCAACCGCATCCGGCGCCTGTCACGCGGCCGATGTGACCCGGGTGACAGCCGCACCATGGCCCGTTTCCTCGTCCCGTTCATTGCCGAAGGGTTCAGGGCGCCGGGCATCGACGCGCCAACAGCCGCCGTCGCCCCGCGGGCCAAAGCTGGCCGCCGCACACGGCGGACGGACAAGGAGACCGCGGCATGAGCATGCAGGCCCGCATCCCGGCCACGATGATGCGCGGTGGCACCTCCAAGGGTCTTTACTTCCGCGCCGAAGACCTTCCCGACGAGGTTGCGGCGCGCGACCGGATCCTGCTGGCCGCCATGGGCTCGCCCGACATCCGCCAGATCGACGGCGTCGGCGGCGCCGATCCGCTGACCAGCAAGGTCGCCATCGTCAGCCCCTCGACGCGCGAGGGGGCCGACGTCGACTACCTGTTCTGCCAGGTGGTGGTCAACGAGGCGGTGGTCGACACCAAGCCCAACTGCGGCAACATGCTGGCCGGCGTCGGCCCGTTCGCCATCGAGAAGGGCATGGTCAAGGCGACCGGCTCCGAGACGACGGTGCGCATCTTCATGGTCAATAGCGGGATGATCGCCGCGGCGACCGTCCGCACCCCGGACGGCCGGGTCGATTACGACGGCGACGTCCACATCGACGGCGTTCCCGGCGAGGCGGCCGGCATTCCCATCGCCTTCCTGGATACCGAGGGCTCGGCCTGCGGCGCCCTGCTGCCGACCGGGCGGCTCGTCGACACCATCGACGGCATCGACGTGACGCTGATCGACAACGGCATGCCGGTCGTCGTGCTGGAGGCCGCGGCCCTCGGCCGCACCGCCTACGAGACCCGCGAGCAGATGAACGCCGATGCCGAGCTGAAGAAGAGGCTGGAATCGATCCGCCTTCTGGCCGGGCCGATGATGAACCTGGGCGACGTCGCCAACCAGGTGGTACCCAAGATGTCGCTGGTGGCGCCACCCAGGGCCGGGGGCGCCGTCTGCACCCGCACCTTCATCCCCCACGTCTGCCATTCGACCATCGGCGTGCTGGGGGCGGTGACGGTGGCGACCGCCTGCGTGCTGCCGGGTTCGGTCGGCGCCCGCGTCGCCAAGGTGCCGGACGGCGCGCGCAAGCGCGTCTCGGTCGAGCACCCGACGGGCGAATTCTCGGTCGATCTCGATGTGGGGGGCACGGCCGAGTCCCCGAAGGTGGAGCGGGCCGCCCTGCTGCGCACGGCCCGGCCGCTGTTCGAAGGGGCCATCCTGGTGCCGGCCCGCGCCTGGAACGCTGATACGCAAAGGAGAGACACTCACCATGGCTGAACAGAAGGCGAAGACGGCACTGGTCGTAAGCGCCCACTCGGCGGACTTCGTGTGGCGCGCTGGCGGCGCCATCGCGCTTTACGCCAGGCGCGGATATCGCGTGCTGATCGTCTGCCTGTCCTATGGCGAGCGCGGCGAATCCGCCAAGCTGTGGAAGCAGCCCGGCATGACCATGGAGGCGGTGAAGAAGGCCCGCCACGCCGAGGCCGAGCAGGCGGCGGCGATCCTGGGCGGGGAAACGATGTTCCTGGATGCCGGCGACTATCCGCTGCGGGCGACTCCGGAACTGCTGACCCTGCTGGCCGGGATCTACCAGGATCTCCAGCCCGAGTTCGTCCTTAGCCATTCGTTGGAAGACCCCTACAACTTCGACCACCCGCTGGCCACCCACCTGGCCCAGGAAGCGCGCATCGTGGCGCAGGCGCACGGCTTCCGCGGGGCGGACAAGATCATCGGGGCGCCGCCGGTGTTCCTGTTCGAGCCGCACCAGACGGAGCAGTGCAACTGGAAGCCCCAGGTGCTGCTCGACATCACCGAGGTCTGGGACATCAAGCGCCAGGCCTTCGAATCGATGGGCGCCCAGGAGCACCTGTGGGAATACTACACCCGGGTCGGCCTGCAGCGCGGCGTCCAGGCCAAGCGCAATTCCAACCGCACAGCCACCAAGTACGCCGAGGGCTATCAGCGCGTCTTCCCCCACGTCACGGATCACCTGTCATGAAAAACGTCGTCGTCACCAAGGTCGAGCGCACCCCCCTAGAACTGGTCGACGCACTGGGCGCCCAGGGCGTCGCCACCGTCCACGAGGCGCAGGGGCGCAGCGGGCTCCTGAAACCCTACATACGCCCGATCTACGCCGGGGCTCGCGCAGCAGGCACCGCCATCACGGTGTGGACCCACCCCGGCGACAACTGGATGATCCATGTCGCCGTCGAACAGATGAAGGAAGGCGACATTCTGGTGGTCGGCGTGTCATCTGAAAACACGGACGGCATGTTCGGCGACCTACTGGCCACCTCGGTCCGAGCGCATGGCGGCCGCGGCCTCGTGATCGAGGCAGGCTGCCGCGACGTCGGACCGCTGCGCGAGATGGATTTTCCGGTGTGGTCGAGGGCGGTATCGGCGCAGGGCACGGTCAAGGCGACACTGGGCGCCGTCAACGTGCCGATCATCTGCGCTGGGGTGCTGATCCATCCCGGCGATGCCGTCATCGGCGACGATGACGGCGTGGTGGTCGTGCCGCGCGCCCGGGCCGCTACTGTGGCCGAAGCCGCGGCCAAGCGTACCGCCAAGGAAGACGCCACGCGCCGGCAGCTGGCGGCCGGCAAGCTGGGCCTCGACCTCTATGACATGCGGGCCAAGCTCGAGAAAGCCGGCCTCAGCTACGTCGATACTTTCGAGCCGGACTGAGTGAGGGCAAGGGGCCCGTCACCTGCCGGTCAGGAAGGCTTACGCGCTTCCAACCGGAGGAGGGCGGCCTGGGCGAGGGCGAGATAGTCCTCGGGCACGCCGCCCGGAAAATCGGCCGCCGCCCCCAGGTCGACGAACCAGTCCTGGCGGCGCGCCGTCGCTGCCGCCATGAAGCCGTCGATGCCCAACTCCTGCAGCGTCTTTTCGACCTCGCGCATCTCGGCGGCGCGGCGCCTGCCGTGGACCATGACGCGCTCCATCATGTAGCCAGCATGCTTGGCCATATCCATGCCGGGATAGACGTTGCCCAGCGAATTGAGGATGCGTTCGTCCACCCCCGCCTTGACGGCGGCCATGACGCTTTCGACCATCAGGCTTTCGAAGCCCTTGACCAGGACGCTGCGGATCATCTTGATCACCGAGGCGTCACCGACCTTCTCGGAGATCAGCTCGAATTTCATGTCCAGGTGATCCAGAAGCCTCGCCGCCTTCTCGGCACCCGGCCCGCTGATGAGCAGCGGCGTACGGTGTAGTTTGGGATGGACAGGGGCCATCACCGCTACGTCGACGTAAAGGGCGCCGGTGGCCGCGATCAGGTCGGCCGATGTGCGCTTGCGATTCGGCGACACCGAGTTGATGTCGAGATAAAGCGCGCCCGCCTCGATGGCCGGCACCACGCTTTCGGCGGCATCCAGGCTGGCGTCGGCGGTGACCGCGGAGAAGACGAAGGGTGCGCCTTGCACCACCTCGACGGCGCGTGTCCCGCCCCCGATGCCGTGCATCCGGTAGTCCTCTTGCTTGGCAATCCGGGTTTCCGTCTGATCGGTCTTGATGTCGTAGGCGTCGACAGCGACCTCGGCCACCGTGCGCCAGCCAGTCAGAAAGGCCTGTGCCGCCTCGCCGAACCCGATGAAAGCGATCCGACCGTCGATTTTCTTCTTGTCCTTCACGACCGCACCCATGTGTCTTTTCCCCACACCGAAATCACCCGTTTACAGCAGTAAGCCGCCCGGCAACGGAACGTCCAGGAGGCGTTGAAAAACCAGATAGAGGAAGGCGGCAACGCCGCCGCCGACGGCAACCGGCAAGACCACCTTGCGCGACGTCTCCAGGACGTAGACGCCGACCGCCGAGAAGACGGCGGCGGCGGCAACGAAGCCGATGAACGGGATCGCCACCAGGAAAGCAAGAGCCAACAAAAGGAAGCCGGCGCCTTGGCGAGTGAACGAGATGACCTCGTCGGCCGCCTCCCGCATCCGCCATTGCGACACCACCAGAACTATCGACAGCAGGACCCCGGCCACGCCCAGCCAGGTCGGCAACTCGCCGGGCCCGACGTCATCGGCAGTCGGACTTTCTGGCAGCAACTGCGCCTGATGGACGAAGGCGATGCCGAGCGCCATGAAGATCAAGGCAATGACGATGGAACCCTTTCTCATCTGCTCACCTTTTGCGCGATCGGCCGTCCGCTCGATCGTCCTGGTCGTTGGGCGCCCCGGGGGATCTCGGGTCCCCCGGGGCCCTGCACGTGTTCCTACTTCTTGAGGAAACCTGCCTTTTCAAGGTACGCGCGCTGCTCGACGATCTCCTTTTCCACCTTTTGGCGGAAGGCGTCGTCGCGGTAACCGGGGTTTTCCTGGAACTCATGCTTCATGTAGGCCTGCCATTCGGCACTGGCCTCGACCTTGTCGAGCGCCTTCTGGATTTCCGCCACGATCGGCTCGGGCGTTCCCGCCTTCAGCGCCACGCCACGCCAGATCATGTCGACCAGATCGAAGCCCTGTTCCTTGAAGGTGGGCACGTCGGGCAGGAACTTGGAGCGCTCGGGCAGGCTGACGCCGAGCAGCCGGATATCCCCCGACTGTACCTGCGACAGGCCGGACGACGGCGTCATCATGGAGGCGTCGATATGCCCGCCCATGATGTTGAGCGGAATTTTGGCCGACGAATCGTGCGGCACCCATCCGGCTTCGAAACCGCCCTTCTCCATCAGCTGGAACAGCATGTACTGGTGGAAGCCGCCCGAGGAATGGCCGCCGGTCTTCAGCCCCTTGGGGTGAGCCTTCATGTAGTTGACGAAGTCGGCAGTGGACTTGAGCGGGCTGTCCTTGCGAACGGCCAGCGACGTCGGTTCCGCAGTCATCGCGCGCACGAAGCGGATGTCGGAGGTCTTGAACGGAATCAGTTCGCGGACGATGCCGGTGCTCAGCGTCGCCGTGAAGATCAGCCAGGTATGCCCGTCGGCCGGCTGGGTCATCATGTAGGACATGCCGACCGAACCGCTGCCGCCGGGGCGGTTCTCGACCTTGGTCGTCCAGCCCATCTCCTTGGTGAGCATCTCGGCAAGCTTGCGGCCGTATATGTCGAGCGCGCCGCCGGCGCCGCTCCAGACGGCGACGTTAATGGTCTTTTCCGGGAAGGCGGCCCTGGCCTCGGGCGTAGCGACGGCAAGAACCAAGCTGACCGAGGCAAGAAGCCCCGAAACCCATCCCCCGGCTTTTCCAAATGTCATGTCGACCTCCTCTGTTGCGAAGCACTATTTGGTGGTGTTGAAACCGAGAACGCGAGCGACGCGTTGTTTGAGCAGCGGCCAGACGAAGGTGCCAACGCTGAGGGCGATGAACAGCAGGCAAAGCCAATCCTCAAAAAAGATCGCGTAGCTTCCCTGGGACATGAGAAGCGCGGTGCGGAAATTGGATTCGACCAGGTAGCCCAGCACCATCGCAAGCACGATGGGCGGCATCGGGAACCTGAATTTTTTGAGGATGTAGCCCAGCATGCCAAAGCCCACCGTGACATAGACGTCGAACATCAGGCTGCGCAGGCTGAAGGCGCCGACGGCGGACAGCACGAAAATGACGACGACCAGAACCGAGTCGGAAACCGACATCAGGCGGGCCCACCAGGACAGCGTATACGAGCCGATGAGGAACATCACGGCGACGCAGACCGCCAAGCCGATGAACAGCGCGTAGATCATGTCCGGCGCCTCGGTAAACAGCTGGGGTCCCGGCCGCACACCGTGCAGAATGAGGGCGCCCATGAGAACGGCCGTGGTCGGCGAGCCAGGCACTCCCAGGGACAAAAGCGGGATCATCGCACCCCCCACGGTGGCATTGTTGGCGGCCTCCGGCGCGGCGATGCCCTTGGGTTCGCCCGTACCGAAGCTTTCCGGATGCTTGGAGCGCTTCCTGGCCCGATCGTAGGCGAGCCAGCAGGCGATGTTGCCGCCGACACCGGGGACAATCCCCAGGATGGTGCCGATGATCGAGCCGCTCATCATGGTCGGCAGCAGGTCGCGCCATTGCCTGAGCGACAGGAAGATGTGCCCCACCCGTTCGTCAACCTTGCGTTTGGTGATCTTGCGCTCGGCCATACCAAAGGCTTCGGACAGGGCGAACAGGCCGATCAGCGCGGTCAGAAAGGGAACCCCCTCGAAAAGTTCCATCTGCCCGAAGGCGAAGCGCGGCGCTCCGGAAATGGGATCGATACCGATGGTCGCGATGGTCAGCCCGAAACAGGCTACCAGCAAACCCTTAATCGGCGATTCGGCCGACAGCGAGGCGACCGTCGTCAGACCGAACAGGCCGATGGCGAAATAGGCGGGCGGACCGAAGCGCAGGGCCACCTCGGCCAGCGGCTGGGCGAACAGGATCAGCGCCAGCGTACCGATCAGGCCACCCACCGACGAGGCACTCAGTGAAATGCCGAGCGCCAACCCGGGGAATCCCTTCTGCCGCAAGGGATAGCCGTCAAGCATCGTGGCGGCGGCGGCCGACGTTCCCGGCGTCGCGATCAGAATGGCGCTGATGGACCCACCGTATTCGGCCGCCATATAGAGCGAAACGAGCAGCAGCAGGCTGTAGCTGGTCGACAGGCCGTAGGTGAAGGGGATGAGCAGCGCGATGCCGATCGACGGGCCGAGGCCCGGCATCGCACCGACGAAGATGCCGACCAGGACACCGATGACAATGCACGAAAGGCCGCCGATGCTGAAAACGATCACCAGCGCGTCCATCAACGTATGTGCCATTTCCCCCGCCTGCTCCCTTTGGCCTTGCCCCCGTCGTCGCTCCCATCACCTAGTGCCCGACTTGACCCGCCGGTCCCAGCGGCTCCCGAACGACGGTCAACCGCCGAAGTTCAATTTCTCATCAAGAAAAACAAACGTTTGTTTTCATACAGCCGTTTTAGCATAGAGTGGGCGGCGGCGGTCTAGCGTTTTTTTTGGTGCCGCTTTCCGATGCCGGATTGCCCAACGAATCAACGATGTGGTTTTTCGTCCCGCTTCCACCCGTTTCCGAGGCAACGACAAAAACGCAGCAGCTTTTGAGGCTGCGGCGACTGCTCGGTTCTAAACCTTACGCTCTTTGAACTTGGCGGAAATCGGGTCTTTCTGGCGCGTAACCAAAATTTCTGGACGGTCGGTTGCGAGTCCCCGCAACAAAATCAACCCATTAACCTCAATAGGTTGCGGGGTTTTCTATGTCCGGAATCCGGAAGCAAGAAACGCCGTGGAAGCAGGGCGGAAGCAGGAGGGCGGAGAGTGTGCGTCCGGTGACGGCCCACTTTTTGTTCCGCGCAGTTGCGAAAAAATCAGGAGGGAAGGGAACAATTGCCCCTGATGCTGGCAGCTTCACTCATCCCAGGTTTCGTGGGAAAGCGGTTCGGCGTTCAGTTCGTCCCTCACCAACCGCCAATGCGGCAGCAGTTTGTCCATCAAAGCGACGAAACGGTCGGTATGGTTGCGTTCAAAGAAATGAACGAGCTCATGCACGACGATGTATTCGAGGCATTGGGGCGGCTTCTTGATGAGCTTCAGGTTGAGCCAGATTCGCCGCGCCTCGATATTGCAGGTGCCCCACTTTGTTTTCATCCGCTTGATGCCCAGGCGGGGGCCGGCATATCCAGGATTGCGGCCCATTTTTCGATAAGCGGTGCGGCATGGCTGCGCAGTTCCCGGCGGTATCAGCCGAGGAACACCCACTCGCGAACGGCTTCATCGCTGTCCGCCCGAACATGCAGATCGAACTGCGGCTATTGCGGACATGGACCCGCTCGGCCCTCGCCCCGTCGATCAGGTTCAGGCGATACCGCCGCCCTCAACACCCTTGAAGCCGACGGCGCCATCCGCATGGAACGCGCGCAGATCGCGGTGATCGACACGTCGATCCTGGAAACCTGGGCCGAGAAGCCGTCGGGCTGAAGGCCTCAACCGGCCATCGAAGCGGCGAGTCCGCCGGGCAGCCTGTTCACGCCTCTCCAGGGCCGGTCAGCGCGTGAAGTTCGCGCAACCGTTCGGCGATGTCTGGGCGATAGGGCTGGAACACATCCAAGGCCAGGACGTACTCGTCGAGGGACTCGATGCTGTGTTCGACATGGGACGGCACGTAGGCGAAATCGCCGGGCAGCAGGACCCTCTCCTCGCCGCCGATGACCATGCGCAGCTTGCCCTTGAGCATGTAAGTGATCTGCGAGCTGGCGTGGACATGGGGTTTGCACTTGAGATCGGGGAAGGCTTCGTGCAGCGCCAGCATCGTCTCGCCGAGAATGATGGCCCGGCGGCTCATGCCCGCCGGCAACGTCTTGCCCGGCTCGACGTCCTTGACCAGTTCCAGCCATTGATGAAAGGGCATTGCCTTCACGCCTCCAGGATCGTTGAAAATTGGCTCATTCAGTTTGAAGTGCTTTTGCATGGGACCGGCGCGCCGCGGCACCCGTCGTCGCTTCCCACCGCCGCCGGATGCCCGCGCCCGAGGAAGTGCAATGCCTGCATCAGGAAACGGTCGCGCTGGGCAACCAGGTCGGCGTGGCTGCGGGCGCTCCAGTCGTGGAAGCCCTTGCCGGCTTTCGCTCCGGTGTTCCCTTCGGCGATCAGGCGGTCGAACAGCGGCACCGCCCGGGGCTCGTTGCAGAGACCCGGCAGCACGTTATTCTGGACCGAGACGCACAGCTCCAGGCCGACGGTGTCGACGTGTTCGAGCGGCCCCCAGGCCGGGAATCGCAGGCCCATTCCCATCTTGATGGCGGTATCCACGTCCTCGGCGCTGGCCAGACCGGATTCGACGATGGCCGTGGCCTCGCGGATGACCGCCTGGAGGACCCGGTTTGCAAGCTGTCCGGGAAGGTCCTTGCGCACGATGACGGGTGCCTTGCCCCAGCCCTGCAGGATTTCGCGCAACCGTACAGCCACGGCCTCGTCCGTGCCTTCGCCCATCACGATCTCGACCAGCGGCACTAAATGGCTGGGGAACCAGAAATGGGTGGTGGCGGTGCGATCCCGCCATTTAACGTCGCGGACGATGTCGGAGATTCTCAAACCCGAGGTGTTACTGGTCAGAATGACGTCGCGGCCCGTGTTCTCTTCAAGGGTGCGAAACAGGGCCTGCTTCACGGCAAGGTTCTCGGTGATGGCCTCGATGACCCAAAAGGCGCCGGCAAGGGCCTGCTTGATGGTGGTCTCGCTGCGGATCCTTGCCCGCGCCCATCTGCCGTCCTCCGCGGCCACCAGGCCGCCGTCGACGAGCTGACGGATGTGGGCCGCCGCCAGGTCGACGCCGCCCGCCGCCCTTGCCGGATCGCAGTCGGCCAGCACCACGTCATGGCCCGCCAGCGCGGCCGACGCTGCGATGCCGGGGCCCATCAAGCCGGATCCAATGATGGCTATTCCGGGGGCCGACGGCATCACAGCACCGCCCCGGCCGAAGCGGAAAGGTTCGCGAGGATGCGCGCCATCATCGTCAGTTCTCCCTTGATGCGAATGTGCCGAAAAGGCGGAGTTCGGGTGCCGGCTTCGGCTCCCCACGGGACCCCGGCCGTGCAATGGACGAAGCAGGGACGGCGCCGAGGCTCTGGACGAAATTTTCCATCACCCGCTTCTCGGCCCCGGACAAATGGTGGTTGAGCGCAGCCAGGGCGCCTTTGACGTCCCGCTGCTTCCAGGCCTCGAAGATGGCCCTGTGTTCCTGGAATGCCTCCGAGATTTTCGACTGCTTTTCAAAGTCGGAGCGAATGATCATGCGAAGGATGGTCGAGAGGTTGTCATAGACCTTCTTGGTGTAGTTGTTCTGTCCCTTGTCGACGATCATTCGGTGGGTCTGGACGTCGAAGGCGAAGAAGGTCTCAATATCGCCGGCCGTCAATAATGCCTGCGCCTCGGCAAGCTTGGCTTCCATGTCCGCGATCTCGGTGTCCGACGTGTTCTCGATGGCGGCTTTCAGCGAAGAGGTTTCGAGCAGCCTTCGAAACTCGAGCAGGTCGCTGACGTCCTTCTGGTTAAAATCCGTCACATAGAAACCGCGCCGGAAAACCTGAACGAGTCCGTCGTTGGCGAGCGAGGCCAGCGCATTGCGCACGAGGCTCCGGCTTACCCCGAACTTCTCGGCGATTTCGGCATCGATCAACCGCTCGCCGGGCCGGAGTTCCCAGCGGACGATCATCTCCTTAAGCAACTCGTACGTCTTGTCGCTCAGTTTCACGTGAGGGATGGGGGCGGTACGCATGGACACGGACTCATTTTGGAAAACGATTTGGTCGCTGAGTGGACCGAACGACGACAAGAATACCTTGACAAATTTAATCGTCAATTTTTAAATGTAAACTATTAACTGTTAAATTACGCCAGACAAACTGGCAGCAGCGAGAGGTTGGGGGATCGATCCATATGGCGTCAATCGAGATCCGTGCGGTCAACAAGGCGTTCGGACCCACGCAGGTCCTCCATGACGTCGACCTTGAGGTCGCCAATGGAGAGTTCCTCGTCTTGGTCGGCCCGTCGGGATGTGGAAAGTCGACGCTGCTGCGCATGATCGCCGGGCTGGAGGAGGTCTCCGGCGGCGAGATTTCCATCGGCGGCAGGGTGGTGAACGATCTGCCGCCGAAAAATCGCGACATCGCCATGGTGTTCCAGAACTACGCGCTCTACCCGCATATGACGGTGCGCGAAAACATGGCCTTCAGCCTGAAGCTTCGCCGCGAGCCCAAGCCGCAGATTGCAAGGCAGGTGGAGGACGCGGCGGAAGTTCTCAATCTCATGCCCTTTCTCGATCGCTATCCGCGCCAGCTCTCGGGCGGTCAGCGCCAGCGCGTGGCCATGGGCCGGGCGATCGTGCGCAACCCCCAGGTGTTCCTGTTTGACGAGCCGCTGTCGAACCTCGATGCCAAGCTCAGGGTGCAGATGCGCGTCGAGATCAGGTCGCTCCACCAGCGCCTGCACGCGACGTCGGTTTACGTCACCCACGATCAGATCGAAGCGATGACGATGGCCGACCGGATCGTCGTTCTCCATGAAGGGCGCATCGAACAGGTTGGCTCCCCCTTGGACCTTTACGACCACCCCGCAAACCTGTTCGTCGCGGGCTTCATTGGATCGCCCTCTATGAATTTCGTGCGCGGGGTTCTGCGAGCCCGGGACGACACCCATTGGGTGGAGGCGGGCGACGGCACAGCGTTGCCGGTCGGGGGCAGTCCGCAAGGACGGGACGGCCAGGAGGTCGTCTACAGTTTCCGGCCCGAGCATCTCGAACTCGGCGCCACTGGCGGCGGCGTGCCGGCCAAGATCCAGGTGATCGAACCGACGGGCGCCGATACGCACGTGTTTTGCGAGTTCTGCGGGACCCAGATCTGCGCGGTGTTTGGCGAGCGGCTATCGGTCAGGCCGGGAGAGACGATCTTCTTGCAGCCGAAAGTCGCGGGCGTGCACCTGTTCGACGCGGCGAACGGCAAGGTTCTGACGAACGGGATCGGCAACTGACATGATTTCTTGTCCGGGTTGGACGTGATCCCTCACGAGGCACCATCCACAGGAGAGGAGACGGAAAAATGAAAAAATCGAAATTAGGGCGCACGCTATCTCTGGCGGCGACGGCCGCGACGCTTTCGCTGATTGCCGGGGGGTCGGGCTTTGCCGCCGATATCCCCGCGGGCTTCCCGAAGGAAAACGTCACCATCGAGATCTGGTGGCATGAGTATGGCCCGTTCACGGCCTACGTGAAGGAATTGATCGCCGCCTACAAGACGGTCCGGCCCAACGTGACGGTGAATCCTGTCGTCACGTCCTCAGGCGACATCGCCCAGAAGGTTGCCGTCGGCCTGGCCACCGGCACCGGTCCGCACATCGTGGACGCGGACGCCTCTTTCTACGAGCTCTATTACAACAAGGGCGTGCTCGAGCCCCTGAACCTCGGCGTGTTCGGGGCCAAGAGTTACGACGAGTTCCTCACCCGCTATACGCCGGGTGGTCTTGCCGCCGGCACCTTCGGCGGCAAGGTCTACGCGTTGCCCTATCAGGGCAACTCGATGAGCCTGTTCATCAACAACAAGGCCTTCGCGGCCGCCGGGCTGGATCCCGTCAAGGACGCCCCCAAGACGTGGGACGACATGAAGGCCCTGGGAGCGAAGCTGAAGAAGGTCCAGGGAAACCGCACCGTCCAGAAGGCCTTCGACTACCCGTACCACAGCCCGCGCTGGGAAATGCAGATGTTCCAGCCGCTGGTCGAGCAGTTCGGCGGCAAGCTTCTTAGCGATGACGGCAAGACAGCCTACGTCAACAGCGCCGAGGCCGTGAAGGCCCTGACCCTTTGGCGCGACGTCACCAAGGTGGCCGGCGATCCCAAGACCACCAAGAACACGTCCTCCAACCCGAACCAGGACTTCATCGACGGGCTGACCGCGATGTGGACGACCGGGCCGTGGGCGACCGCGCAGATTCGCGCCTCGGCGGTCAAGGACGACTTCACGGTCGCGTCTTGGCCGCAGGTCGATCCCAAGAAGCCGCACACCATCGTTTATGGCTGGGCGTGGGGCGTGAACAAGGCCAAGCCGGAGGCCGAGAAGGTCGTCGCCTGGGACTTCATCAAGTTCATGCTCGACAAGCCGTCGGAGTGGCTGGCCAAGGCCGCGTTTGTGCAGCCGGTGAAGGGCGTAAGCGAGACTGCGGTTGCCAAGAGCTTCCCGTTCTTCGACGTTCACATGAAGGACGTCGCGACGGCGAGCTGGTATCTGCGGTCCGAGTTCTCGAGCGAAATCGGCCAGGCGGTCGGCCGTGCCATCGAGCGAACGATCTATGACGGCGCCGATCCAAAGGCGTCGCTCGATCAGGCGCAAGCCGAGGTGGACAAGGTTCTCAAGAAGTAAGAAACCGATGCCGGGAGACGCAGGTCCAGATCATCGGGCCTGCGTTTCTACTCTAACATTCGAACCCCGCACGTCCCCGACGCCTAGGAGGATCCGATGTCTTCAACCGCTTACGCAGAGCACAGGACGGTCAAGCGGCGTATGCGGCTGGGGCTGGCGTCGAAGCAGGCCCTGTTCGCCTACGCGATCATTCTGCCGACCCTGGCGATCCTGGCCATCTTCCGCTTCCTGCCGATGCTCGAGGCGTTCTACTTCAGCCTCACCCAGTACGATCTCGTCCATCCCCCGAAATTCATCGGCCTTGCCAATTTCGTGGACCTCATGGGCGACCCGCTGTTCCTGAAGTCGGCGCGGGTATCCATCGCCTACGTGGTGTTCAGTGTCATCCCGGTGCTGCCGCTGTCGCTCGGCCTCGCGGTGCTGTTCAACCGCAGTCTGTGGATCAAGAATTTTCTCCGCTCCGCCATCTTCATGCCGGTCGTCATGCCGGCGGTCGTTATGGCGGTGGTCTGGACCTTCATGTACCAGCAGGACGGCGTCATCAACACGATCCTCGGCTGGTTCGGCATCGATCCCATCGCCTGGCTGCGCAGCAGCGCGTCGGCGCTGTGGGCGGTGATCCTCATCGGCATCTGGCGAGCTACGCCGTACTACATGGTGATCTTCCTGGCCGGACTGCAGGCGATCCCCGCTGATTACTACGACGCCGCCAAGATCGACGGCGCCGGCGGCTGGGCCAGCTTCTGGCACATCACCCTGCCCCTGCTGAAGCCCACCACGCTCCTGGTCGTCGTGATGAATGTGATCGTGGCGATGAAGGTGTTTGCTGTGCCGCTGATCATGACCAACGGAGGGCCGGCGGATGCCACCCGGGTACTTCCGCTGTTCATCTACCAGACGGCGTTCGAGTTCTTCGACATGGGGCGGGCGGCCGCGATGAGCGTCTTCCTGTTCGTCGCCGTCATGCTGTTTTCGTTCGTCCAGGTCCGCATGTTCACGCGAGGAGAGGAGTTGCGATGACGGGCAATGCCGAACTGGTTGTGGCGCGGCCCACGGGTCCCAAGACGCCGGCCAAAGGGCTGATCGCCCGGTTGCTGCTGCGCCGCGGGACCATCGTCGTCTTTTGCGTGCTGTTCGCGGTAGCGTGCATCACCCTGCTACCCTTCTACTGGATGTTCTCGTCGTCGCTGCGAACGATGGAGAACATGTTCAGCCTGCCGATCCAGTGGATCCCCGATCCCGTCAACTGGATGTCCTACGTCATTGCTTGGCAGGCTCAGGACTTCACGCGCTATTTCTTCAACAGCGGCGTGGTTGCTATCGCCATCACGTTGGGCAACCTGTTGCTGTGCTCGCTTGCCGGTTACAGCCTGACGAAGTTTCACTACCGGGGCCGGGGCCTCATGTTTGTCCTGATCCTCAGCACCATGATGCTGCCGCTCGAAGTGACCATGGTTCCTCTCTTCCTGATCATCAAGCAGCTGGATTGGGCGAACACCTACCAGGGCCTGATCGTGCCCTTCCTGGTGGACGGCTTCGGCGTCTTCCTGATGCGCCAGTATATGCTGAGCATCCCCAAAGACCTGATCGATTCGGCCCGCATAGACGGCGCCTCCGAGCTTCGCATCTTCTGGATGATCGTGCTGCCGCTGTGCAAGCCGGCCTTGGTCGCGCTCGCGGTCTTCACCTTCCGCGAGGCCTGGGACATGTACATCTGGCCGCTGATCATCATCACCAAGGATTCGCTGCGCACGCTGCCTTTGGGCATCTCGCTCTTCATGAGCAGCTATGGCACGTCTTGGGATCAGCTGATGGCCATTGCGGTGCTGGGCACGCTGCCGATGATCCTTCTATTCTTCTTCCTGCAGCGCGCCTTCATCCAGGGCATCGCCGCCACCGGCCTCAAGGAGTAGACGTCCCATGCCCGATACCATGCTGGCCGTAGTCATCGCCAGCTACGGCGGATCACTGGCCGCCACGAGCAGGCCCATTCCGCGGCCCGGCCCCGGCGAAGTGCTGGTGCGGGTGCGGGCGAGCGGCCTTTGCAGCACCGACCTGCATCTGCTGTCCGGTCGCCAGCCGCTCGGCGATCTGCCGCGCATCGTCGGCCACGAACTGGCTGGTGACGTGATCGAACTGGGCAGCGGTGTCACCCAGTGGCGGACGGGCGACCGGGTGACGGCCGCTATCGACGTCACCTGCGGATGCTGCCGGCACTGCCTGGCCGGCGACACGCAACTGTGCCGGGCCATGAAGCGCATCGGCTTCGAGCGCGACGGCGGACACGCCGACTACGTGGCGGTACCGGCGGCGAACCTGGTGGCGGTGCCGGCCGGGATCTCCTACGAGGCGGCGGCCATCCTGCCGGACGCGGTGGCCTGCATGTACCACAGCCTGATACATCAGGGCGGCGTCGGTATCGGGCAGCGCGTCCTCATCCTGGGCGTCGGTGGTCTCGGCATCCACGGGGTGCAGATTGTCAAAAGCGCCGGCGCCGAGGCCCTGGCGACCAGCCGCCAGCCGCAGCGCCTGGAACTGGCTGAACGCTACGGCGCCATCGGCGTCAACACGGCGACCGAATCCCTGAAGGACGCGGTCGAGCGGTTCACCGACGGCGAGGGGGTGGACGTGGTGGCCGACAACATCGGCACCCGGGCCAGCATTCTTCAGGGCCTGTCGATGCTCCGGCCCGGTGGCAAGCTTCTGGTCATCGCCTATATCGACGAGACGTTCGAGGTTCCGTCCATCCCGCTGTTCAAGACCGAGCTGCAGATCATCGGTTGCCGCGGCAGCACCAAGCAGGATTTGATCGACGTGGTCCGCCTGGTGCGGGCCGGGCAGTTGACGCCGGTCCTGGGCGCGTCCTATGCCTTGAACGACATCCAAGCGGCCGCCGCCCGCCTTGAATCGGGCGACTTGGTGGGCCGCATTTGGCTGACGCGGGACTAAGGCGGCGGATCGCCGCGACGGGGAGAACGACGTGCTGGTCTTTGTTGGAACCTATACCGACCCGATCCTTTTCGGCACCGGCGAAATCCTTCAGGGCAAGGGGAAGGGGATCTATGTCTACCGGCTCGATCCCGCCTCCGGCGCCCTGGAACAGGTCGGTTTGACCACCGGCGTCACCAATCCGTCCTATCTGGCGTTCGATTCCTCCCGGCGTTTTCTCTATGCCGTCAACGAACTGAAAACCTATGACGGCAAGCCGACGGGTACCGTCAGCGCGTTCGCCGTCGATACCCAATCGGCGACGCTCCGCTTCCTCAACAAGCGGCTGACCCATGGCACCGATCCCTGCCATGTCCTGGTGGATAACGCGTGCAAGCACATCTTCGTCGCCAACTTCATGAGCGGGAGCGTCTGCGTCCTGCCGATCCGCGATGACGGCAGCCTGGACGAGGCGTCGGACTTCATCCAGCATCAGGGATCGGGCATCGATCCGGCCCGCCAGAAGGGGCCGCATGCCCATTCGGTCACTCTTGACGCGGTAAACCGCTTCGCCTTCGTGCCCGACCTCGGGCTCGACCGGCTGATGGTTTACCGTTTCGATCCCATGCGCGGCATGCTGGAAGCGAACGGGATTCCGTGGATCAAGATGAAGCCGGGCGCCGGTCCGCGCCACGTGGCCTTCCATCCCGCCGGCCGGTTCGCCTATCTGGTCAACGAGCTGGATTCGACGATTGCTGTCCTGACATACGACGCCGATAGCGGGGCCTTTGCCCATCTGCAGACCGTCCCCACGCTTCCCGAGGCTTTCGACGGCAAAAGCACCTGCGCCGACATCCAGGTCGCGCCGTCGGGACGTTTCGTCTATGCCTCGAACCGGGGCCACGACAGCATCGCAATCTATCGGGTCAATCTGCGCAGCGGGGCGTTGATCCATGTCGGCCACGAACCCACCCAGGGGAAAACCCCGCGCAGTTTCGGCATCGATCCGACCGGCCGCTTCCTGCTGGCGGCCAATCAGGATAGCGATACGATCGTCAGCTTCCGCATCGATCCCGACGACGGAACGCTCAGCTCCACCGGGCCGGCGAAGCCGGTGCCGACGCCGGTTTGCGTCAAGTTCTGCTGACCGAACGGGTCGCGATTGCGGGGGCAAGCCAAAGGAAACCTTGACAAAATTGACCGTCAACAGTTAAAAAGTAACTGTTAACTTTGTGCGGTTGGGCCCGGTGTCGCAAACGCCATAAAGCCAGTTCTCCGGGTTCTTTGTCGGGAGGTTGCCCAATGAAAATGTCACATCTGTTGCTGGCGGCATGCGGCGTCGTCGCCGTAATGGCCGCGCCGTTGGCGGAAGCCTCGGACAAAATCGTTCTTCGATTCTCGTCGGTTTCTCCGCCTCCGGGCCAGTCTCTCGACAGCGACGGTGTCAAGTGGTGGATGGATAAGGTCACCGAGCGGACCAAGGGGGCCGTCACCTTCGAGACGTTCTGGGGCGCCTCCCTGGCCTCCGGCCCAGCCCATATCGAAATCCTTCAGAAGGGCATGGTCGACGTGATCATGGGGTGCCGGATCTACACGCCGGGCAAGACCCCGTTGGGTCCGTTCCTTTACGCGATTCCCTTCGGTCCGACGGACATGAAGATGGTCGGCCGCGCCGTCCGCCAGATGCATGACGAATTCCCGGCGCTGATGCAGGAGGTGGAGGCCCAGAACGGCATCCTCCTCGCCAACTTCGTCACCATGCCGTATCAGATCGCCAGCAAGACGCCGTTTCAGTCACTCGACCAGGTCCAGGGCAAGAAGATCGGCCTGATCGGCCGGTATTTCGGCCGCTGGGCGAAGGTGGTCGGGCTGGTTCCCGTCGTCGCGCCGATGCACGAACGTTACACCCTTCTGCAATCTGGCGTCACGGATATGGACTTCCACCCGATTACCCACATGAACGCCTTCAAGGTGCAGGAACTCGCCAAGAACTTGGTCGAGGTCAACGCCATGGTTGGCAATCCGTGGGATCTGATGATGAACCTGAAGAAGTTCAAATCGCTGCCGGCCGACATCCAGAAGATCCTGCTGGACACCGGGCGCGAGGCCGAAGTCGCCATGACCGACGAGTTGGCGCCAAAGGCGAAGCAGCAAATCACCGACGCGTGGACGAAGCAGGGCGTCACCTTCACCAAACTGTCGGAGGAGGAACGGACGCAGTGGGCGGCCAAGGTCGAGGACATTCCGGCCGAGTGGGCGGCGGAGATGGCGGCCAAGGGCCTTCCCGGTTGGGAGATGATGGCCCGTTTCCAGGAAATCGCGGCTCAGAACGGCTACAAGTGGCCGCGCCAGTGGGCGGTGAAGAAATAGCGATTGGTGGAGTCGAAAGAAGCGGGCCCTTGCGGCCCGCTTTTTTTCGTCTGCATTGCGGCGCGACCCCGGTCCGGCCGAGCCCCGCTGGGATGGCGGTGCCCGTGCCGCCGCCCGTCTCATACCGAGTCTTGCAGGCGATCACCCATGGCCCATCCTTCGATCCGCCGGCCATACCGGCGGGTCGGGATGAGGTTGTTATTTTATTTCAATAGACGACCTCGTCCCGAGGAGGGCCGTCCTTCGACTCGCTTTCGCCTCACCCCGTGAGAGGCCCGTCTCGAAGGAGGACCCGATGCGTCATGATCGGTGGATGGGGTATCAGCCCCCCGCCAACTGGTAGCCCGCGCTGGCCAACGAGGGCCGCGTATAAATGAAGACGAATTCGCAGGCGTCGTCGAACGGGTTGTAGAACCAGTGAACCTCGCCGCGCGGAATCCACAGGGTGTCGCCGGCGTTCACTTCGAATTCCTCGCCGCTGACCCCCGAAATTCCGCGGCCCTTGAGGATGTACATGATCTCCTCGGCCTCGGGATGGGTGTGCTTCTTGTGGATCGACGTATGCGGAGCGAACCGGCTGAAGCCGAACGTCACGTCTTCGGCCGCGACTTCCTGGCCGTCGATGAGGATCAGCCGGGACGCGCCCTCCAAATCCTTGATCGGCTCGTCGCGCCCTTCGCCGGGATGAAAAAGATACTTGCTGGCCATATCAATTCCTCGCTGCAATTGAGGTCAATTCATTAACGCCGGCAGAACGGTGCTCAACGTCGGAAAGAAGATGAGAAGAATCAAAACGGCGAGCGACGCCAGAAAGAACGGGAAGCTGCCGGCGAAGATGTCCTCCAGGGTCACGTCGGGTTCCGCCACAGCCTTGGCCCCATAGACGCACAGGCCGACCGGCGGGGTGATCATGCCGATCTCGATGGCCATGATGACGATCACCGCATACCAGATGGGATCGATCCCCATCGTCCTGACCACCGGCAGCAGGATGGGCAGGGTGATCGAAAGCATGGAAATCGAATCGAGCAGACAGCCGAGGACGAGATACAGCAGGGAAATGGCGACCAGGAAGCCGTAGATCGAAAGGTCCATGCCGATGATGATGGAGGCCACTTTGGTGGCGACGCCCGAAAGGACCAGGAACTGGGTAAAGATTGCGGCGCCGCCGAAGATCAGAAAGATCATCGCCGAAACCTTCGCCGTATCCACGAACGCCGGCCACACCACCGCGGCCCATTCCCTGGGTTGGGTCGCGCCGATGATCAGGAACACCGTGAAGGTGGCAACGGCGGCCGCCTCGGTGGGCGTGAATACACCGCCGAAGAGACCGCCGAAAATCACCGTGGCGACGATCATGACCGGCCACAGCCCCCTCAGGCTGGCGAAGCGGTCGCGCCAGGTTGCCGTGCCCCCGCTGTCGGAGGTCATCAGTCCCGGCTTGGTCCGCAGCAGGATGATGATTGCGGCCGAGTAGATCACGGCCAAAAGAAGGCCCGGCGAAATCCCCGCGATGAGCAGCTTGCCGACCGAGTCACCCGAAATGACGCCGTAGACGACCATCAGGATACTGGGCGGGATCAACATGCCGATCAGGCCGGAAGACGCACAAATGCCGTACGAGAGGCGCTTGTCCATCCCGTGGCGGCGCATTTCCGGCGCCGCGATGACCGAGAACACCGACGACGTCACCAGCGATGTGCCGCAAATCGTCCCGAAAAGGGTGCAACTGAAGACGGTGGCAATCCCCATGCCGCCCCGCACGCCGCCGACCCATTTGTTCAACGAGGTAAAGATGTTGCCCGAAAGGTCGCCGGCCGAGGCCATGTAGCCCATCAGGATGAACATCGGAACCGTCAGCAAGGCAAAAGACGCAACCTTGTCGTAGAAGACGTTGACCGAACCCCATAACGCCGGCTCCAGCCCGACGATGGCCCAGGTGCCGGCGAAACCGATCGCCCCAAGCGCAATGCCGATGTGGACGCCAAGGGCGAGCAAGACGAAAAGGACGATTATGCCAATCAAGGCAATCATAAGGGGGTCCAAGGCTCAGGCCCTCCGGGCCGCTCCGTTCGCCCCGCGGAGGGTGCGAACGAACTGGTAGGCGCATTCGATCGAGATCAAGGCCATCCCTACCGGCATGCCGAACCTGCCCGACCACCAGTAAAGCTTGATGGCCGCAAGAACGGTCTCGTTGATGGCGAAGGAAGACCAGAAACTCATCCAGCTGATGTACGTCATGGTGACGAAGAAGGCGAAACCGATGGCATAGGCTAGGCCGTCCGAAATGACGCCCATCCGCGGCCCCAGCCGGCTGGTGAACATGGTTACCCGGACGTGGCTTCCGCTGGCCAGCGCGAAGGCCATCGGCAGGAAGATCACATAGGGTTCCACCAGTTGGCTGATTTCGACGGTAGCGGGGAACGGCTTCAGCAGGACATAACGGAAAAAAGTGTCTGCGGTGATCATCAGGACAAGCCCGAACAGGGCTGCCGCCGAAACCACGACTGCCGCTGCGCGGAAAATCTTCAGTACCCGCTCGACCCGATCAAGAATGCCGATTCCCGAGGCCATCGAGGCGCTCCCCCGTTCCGGCGAAATCCGCCGCTGGGCCGTTTTGTTCGAACCCTTGCGGTGGATTCCGGTTCAATGCCGTCAGTTCCCGCCGGGCGGCCCGTTCTGTCGGGCCGCCCGGCGCGGACGCGTGGTTCACGCCTCGGGCCCGTTGGGTTCGATCACCACCTTGATCACCCCATCCTTGCGCCCGACGAAGGTGTCCAACGCGGTGGCGAATTCCTCCAGCGGGAAGGTGTGGGTGATCAGGTCCTTCACCTTGATCAGCCCGGCGCCCATCATCTCGATGATCTTGCGCGAGACGTTGGGGTTGGCTCGCGAGCCGAAGATGGCGATCTCGTTGTGGACGATGTACTTGAAGGGCAGTTCCTCTCTGACAGTGTCCGGTGGCACGCCAAGCAACGAGACCTTGCCGCCCTTGCGCACCATGCGAACCGCCTGGGCGAAGGTGCCGGGCGCGCCGGAACACTCGAAGACCTCGTCGACGCCAAGCCCGCCGGTCAGATCGCGCACCGCCTGAACCGGCTCGACCTTCTCGAAATTGACCACCGCGTCGGCACCCTTCGCCGCCGCCGCGTCAAGCCGGGCGCCGCGCCCGACGACGATGACCCGCGCCGCGCCCAGTGCCTTGGCGAAGCGCACGGCGATCAAGCCAATCGGCCCGGGCCCGATGACCACCACCGTGCCGCCGGGGGTAATGCCGGTCAGTTCCATGCCGTGCAGGGTGACGCCGGCGGTATCGACCAGGGCGCCCTCGCGGAACGAAACCGACGCCGGCATGTGGTTGATGGCGCGGATCGAATAGACGTTGTACTGGGCATAGGCGCCCTGCGAGATGAAGCCGTAATGACGATGCCCGGTCGCCGCGGTGCCGTAATTCTCGCACAGGTTATAGCGGCCCTGCAGGCAGTTGCGGCAATAACCGCAGCCCTTGTGCGCCTCTCCCGCCACCCGATCGCCGGGCTTGTAGCCAAGGACGCCGTCGCCAACTTCGACGACTTCGCCCGACCACTCGTGCCCTGGAATGAACGGGTAGAACGGCGGCCAGATGCCGGCCAAGCCGCCGCGGATAATCTCGGGATCGCTGCCGCAGATGGCGACGCCACGGATCCTGCAAAGAACCTCATGCGGACCCGGCTTGGGAACGGCAACTTCCTGGACCTCGAAGGCCCCGGGGCTGGTCAGGACAAGCGCCTTCATCGTTTGGATTTCCTTACATCAGGTACGTGACGGGGAAGAGGCGGAAGCGTCGGGATCTTCGCTTCCCAGGGAATCGCCAAGGATCATGGCGAAATTTTCCATGACGCGCTCCTCGGCCATGTCGAGGTGGCGGTCGAGCGCGGCGGCGGTGGCTGCGACATCGCCGCGTTTCCAAGCTTCGAGAAAGGCCTTGTGCTCGCGAAAGGACTCCGAGATTTTGCGCCGCTTGTCGAAGTCCGAGCGGATGACCATCCGCAACAGAGTCAATAGGTTCGAGTACACCTTCTTGATGTAGTCATTGTCGCCCTTGTCGATGATCATAGAATGGGTCTCAACGTCGATCGTGTAGAACGGTTCGAGATCGCCCGCCTCGAACAGCCGCTCGGCCTCAGTCATCTTCGCTTCCATGGCGGCCAGTTCGTCGTCGGTGGTATGGGCGATGGCGGCTGGCAGTGCGTGCATTTCCAGGAGATGACGCAGCCGCAGAATGTCGCGGATGTCTTTCTGCGAGAAGCGAGCGACGTAGAATCGGCGCCGCGACACCTCGATCAGGCCTTCGTTGGCGAGAAGGGTCATGGCGTTGCGGATCAGGCTGCGGCTGACGCCATACTGTTGCGCCAGTTCGCTGTCGATCAGCCGTTGGCCGGGGCGGAATTCCCAGCGGACGATCATCTCCTTGAGGAGATCGTAAATTTTGTCGCTGAGATTCTGGTGGACGATCGGCGGGACAATCATGGAGAGAAGCCGGCTTTCCGACGATTGACGAACATGGGCATGACCCGAACGTCAGTATAGGAATCCCCCTGGTGCCGTCAACAGTTAAAAGTTAACAATTGGGGAAGGCTGGCCATATCCTTGGCATCGTGCGCTTCCGGCCATGACTTGCATTGCGGTGTGACCGGGATCGGACAGGGCTATCGAATCGTCTGAAGCCGGACTGACTGTGGAGGGCGTTAAAGCTGTCATCCGGCTTAGACATAGCCAGGGTCGCGCGCGGGTCAGGAACTGATAATCGCCGCGTGTGCGGATTATGTCGGCTTTGAGTTGGGATGCTGCCGTCAGCGTGTCTCTACAACATCGTCAGAGTGACGCAAGTGACGGCTCGGTTCTAAACCTTACGCTCTTTGAACTTGACGGAAATCGAGGCTTTCTGGCGCGCAACCAAAACTTCGGGACAGTCGGTTGCGAGTCCCATCAACCAAAATAAAGCCGCTAGCCCAATGGGTTAGGGATGGGCCGCCCGCGCGGTGATCGCGAGGTCGTCCAGGTGGCGTGCCCACGCTTGCCCGTCCTCGAAGTGCCGCTTCCCGTAGCCGGCGAGCCGGGCGAGCAGTGGTCCTGGAAGCTGGCGGGCGCGCATGTAGGCCAGGGCCGCCGTGTTGACCACGTACATCTCCTCGCCGGCCGAGAGCAGGCTCAGGAAGTTGAACCGGCTCTTGGAGAAGGTGGTCGCGAACGATCGTTGCCAATGCAGGTGCAGGTCGCGTTGCGGTCCTTGTGCCGGGCGCCGGTGTCGTCCACCGTGATCCACGCCGCCGTTGCCAGGCCGGCCCCAAGCACGGACCGGTCTTCATCGAGGAAGCCGTCGTGCCCCGCGCTCAGCAGGCGGACCACCTGGCGCTTGGAGATATCGACGCCGATTGCATCCCGAACCCAGCCTGCCGGCACGCAAGGGTTTCAACCGCCAAGGCTGCACGGGCTGTGCAATGGGAAGGCCGATAACCGCCGCCCATGTGGGATCGGCGAAAAGGCCGGAGAGAACCCCATGCAATCGCTCAAGATCATCTGCCCGAACGGGCATCTTGGTTTCGCCCCGTTGAAAGTGGAAAGCTTCCGTCTCGGCGTCGCCGCCAAGCCCGACTACATCGCCGCCGATTCCGGTAGCGACGACGTCGGCCCAGGGCCGCTGGGATCGGACACCAGCACCAGCCCACGCCAGTGGCAGGAGCAGGATCTCAAGGAGATGCTGCTGGCCTCGCGCGAAATCGGCGTGCCCATGATCATCGGCTCGGCCGGCGACACCGGCACCAACAGCCGCGTCGACATGTACGTCGACATCGTCAAGGCGTTGGCCGAGCGCCACAAGCTGGGTAAGTTCCGCCTCGGCTGGTTCTATTCCAACGTCACCAAGGAACAGGTGCTGGGTTGCATGCGGGCCGGCGAGATCATCGAGGGGCTGGATGGCCGCGGCGCCATGACCGAGGAAGTGGTGGCCGCCACCCAGAATATCGTCGCCATGGCCGGCGTGCATCCCTACGTCGAGCTTCTCAAGCGCGGCTGCGACGTCATCATCGGCGGGCGCAGCTCGGACTGCGCGGTGTTCGCGGCACCGGCCATCCATCACGGCTTCACCGAGGACCAGGCCTACTATCTCGGCAAGGTGCTGGAGTGCGCGTCCTTCTGCGCCGAGCCTTACGGCGGCAAGGAAACCGTGCTGGGCGAGATCACGCGGCAAAACGACGTGCTGGTCAGCGCCATGCACCCGGCGCAGCGTTGCACCCCGGCCTCGGTAGCCGGCCACGCCATGTACGAACGTGCCAACCCTTACTACGAGTTCGTGGCCGGCGGCATGCTGGACATGCGCGAATGCGACTACAGGCAGGTCGACGCCAAGACCACCCGCATCACCGGCTTCAAGTTCGTGCCGGCTGAACGGGTGAAGGTCAAGCTGGAGGGATCGGGCAAGATCGGAGAGCGCTTCGTCGGCATCGCCGGCATCCGCGATCCCTACACCATCGCCCACGTCGACGAGGTGATGGCCTGGGCCCGCCAGGCGGTGATCGACCGCTTCGGCCCGGCCGGCTGGGAGCTGCACTACAACGTCTACGGCCGCAACGGCATCATGGGCGACATGGAGCCGCTGCGCGACCGCCCGGCGCACGAGCTGTGCGTGGTGGTGCAGGGCGTGGCGCCGACTCGCGAGATGGCGGAAGAGGTGACCATGACCGGTACCCGGCAGATGTTTTACGCCCGCCTGCCCGACGTCAAGGGGACCGCCGGCTCGGTGGCCTTCGAGCTGGACGAGGTGCTGCCGGCAAGCCCGGCCTATGAATGGACCTTCAACCACGTCATGCCGGTGGACGACCCGCTCAGCCTGTTCCCCATCCACACCGCCGACATCGGCGCCTGACTGCCCGAAGGAGACTGCCGAAATGGCTACCCAGAAGCTTTCCGAGCTGGCCAAGACCATCCGCTCCAAGAACGCCGGGGTCGACAAGATCACCTTCGACGTCATCTTCCGCGAGCGGGAAACCTATGATCGGGTGTGCCGCAGCGGCGCGCTGACCCGCCAGACCGTCGCCGCGCTCTACCGCATCCCGGCCGAGCGCATCTCCGACTTCGTCGAGTTCGACCCGGGCTTCGCCATCAAGTTCTCGATCTACCGCCTGCGGCCGAGCGGCAGTGTCGGCGACCCCGATATCTTCGGCGCCCAGCAGTACGCGCCGCTGCTCGACCTCGCCGTTCCGGAAGGCTGATAGCGCCGGACCGGACAGCAACCGCAAAAAGAGCCCGCAACCTCGCGGCAGGCCGCGGCGAAAATTTCCGTTTCCTCGCCGGGAACGGACGATGCCGTGGGGCGTACCGGGCGGGAAACGCGCCTTTGAACGCGTCCGTCTATTGGCGTGGGGCGATCATTCTCCTAAAGTGGCCCCGTTGTCGCCAGCGGCTCGTGACGAAAGCCCCAGCCTGCCGACCTGGGCGGGACGGGCCCCCGGCATCCGGTCGTTTCACCGCCGTTCTTCGGCTGTGCCGAGAAAGCACCCGTAAATGGGATCCGCAACCGATACGCCACGACTGAGGATCCGTAAGCACTTCGGCGAAGCGCGGGATCGCGGCGAGTTCTTGGTCGGCGCGGCGATCGGCGCCGGGATCTTCGGACAGGCGGCAGAGCAGGGCGGCGCCGACTTCGTGCTGGCCCTCAACGCCGGGCGCTTCCGCATCATGGGGGCGGCGTCGGTGGCCTGCATGCTGCCGATCCGCGATTCCAACCAGTTCGTCAAGTCGTTCGCCCCGGCGGAACTGCTGAGTCAGTGCTCTGTGCCGGTCTATTTCGGGGCCTCAACCATGGACCCGGGCCTTTCGGTCGATGAGTTGGCCGATCAGATTGCCGAACTGGGGTTCGCCGGCGTCGTCAATTTCCCGACCGTTGCCCATTATCCGGCGCCGGTACGGGCTGCTCTCGATGCCGCCGGGATCGGCTTTTCCAAGGAGCTGGCCCTTTTCGCCGCCGTCCATGCCCGCGGCCTCAGCACCCTGGCCCACGTGCGGACCGGCGAGCAGGCACGTGCCGCCGCCGCCTTGGGGGTCGACATCATCTGTTTCAATTTCGGTTGGAATGCCGGGGGAGCCAAGGGGCTGGCCAGCGAGATCAGCGTCGAAGAGGCGGCGGCTCATTCTCGGGAAATGTCCCGGATTGTCACCCGGGAGAACCCGGAGGCATTCTTCGTTCTCGAGGGCGGCCCCATCGAAGACCCTGACCACCTGGCGACTATCTGCCGGGTGGCGCGCATTCACGGCTATGTCGGCGGCTCGACCATCGACCGCCTGCCGCTGGCCGAGTCCGTCGCCGGCCAGACGCTGCGCTTCAAGTCGGCGGCGGTTCTGGCCCGTGTGCTCAGCCACGAGGAGAGCGACCTCATTGCCTTCGGCCATCGGATCGGCTTGGCCGGTACCTCGGAGGCGATGATCCGGGTCTATGAAACGATCCGCCATTTCAGCGGCTCCAACGAGTCGATGCTGGTCTCAGGAGCGCGCGGAACCGGTCGCCAGACCACCGTCGAGGCCCTGCATACCCTGTCGGGGGGCGACCCCAAGACGCTGGCCGTGATCGATGCCGGCGAGACACCTGGCCAGCAGGTGATGATTTCCCTGTTCGGGCGCGGCGCGGTGCAGAGCGGTGGCTCGCTGACCGGCCTGGCTGCGCGCGACGATATCGCCTCGATCGCCGTGCGCGGCATCGAGCGCATTCCGCTCAAGATGCAGGCGCGCATCGCCGTCTATATGGAGCGCGGCCGCTTCACGCCGATCGGCGGGAGGCGTTCGCTGCAATGGGGTAAGCGCCTGCTGTTCATCGCCGACGCGCCGCTCGAGGCGCTGATTGCCGAAGGGCGTATCGACCTGGGCTTGGCGCAACAGGTAGCGGGCCACGAGATTCACCTGCCATCGCTCAGGGACCGGTCCGAGGATATCGAGGAACTGCTCGACGGCGCCATCTTCCGCCTGACTGACGGTGAGCCGGCGCAGCGGCCGGCGCTATCTCCGTCTGCCATGCGCCGCCTGCGCCGCCACGACTGGCCGGGCAACCTGCCCGAATTGCGGGCGTTCGCCGCCAGACTGGTGTCCCATCATGCCGGGGGGCGCATCGACGAGGAGGCGGTGCGGCGCCTGTTGTCCGGGGAAGGCGAAAGGGGTCGCCGGCGGGTCGCCTCGGAGCGCGACATCGTGCTTGACGCCCTGTGGCGCCACGGCTTCCACCGCGGCCGTACAGCCGCTTTCCTGGGGATCTCGCGGAAAACCCTCTACAACAAGATCCGGTGCTACCGCCTGACCGGGCAGCCCTGACTCGCGCCAGGGCCGCGTCAGTCGAAGAGGATACCGTCGGCCCCGGCGTCGCGCGCCTGGGTGGGGGAAATCGCCATGCGGCCGGCGAAAAGGACGATCGGGGTTGCTGGCGACGCCTGTCGGCGACGCCCGGCCACTTGGTCGCACAGGGCGAGAAGGCCGTCGGGATCGAGGGTGCGGTCGCGCCACAGGTCGAAGCTTGGAACGACGAAAAGGCAGGCCGGGGCGAGTGCGAACGCTACCGAGACGTCGTCGATGTGGGCGACGGCGACGGAGACGGCGAAGCCGAGGCGGGCGAACTCCCCAAGCACCTTGATCTCGCGCGCCGGCCCGACGTCGAGGTCGTTGAGGATCGTCCTGAAGGCGCCGCCGTACTGGGTCACGCTGGGCAGATTGGCGAGGTTCCGATAGCCCTTTTCCGCTAGCCTGTCGGCCAACTGGTCGATGCGCAGGAACGGGTCGGCGGCGAGAATGCCGATTACAGGGCATTCGCCTGATGGGCAATGGGGCATACGTTCGACCGCCTGCAAAAGGTCGCCGTTGTGGTCGCGGTTGGGCATCAGGCCGGATAGTTCGAGGGACAGGCCGGGGGCATGGCGGATGGCCGGCAGGACGACGTCGCCGGTCCGATACACTCCCGGCGTGAACCGCCCGGTCCCAACCTCGATCCGATTCCAGGCAGTAGGAATCTGCAAAATGCCCATCCCAATTACCCAATTTTACCCAGTTTCGATTTTTCTTGGTCTTGGCGGGACTGTCAAGCGGCCCTACAGTATTCCAAGAAATTAGACACAGGGAAATGCGAGAACCGGAACCTCAAGGTCTATAAAAACAATTTTCCGGACTCACTACAGATTACGTCACTGAAACGTAAGCACAGTGTGCCAGTACCGGCCACGAAGGCGAATCCATGGATACGCGCTATGTGATCCTGGTGCTTAATGGACTCACCCAGGGAGCGATTTTCTTCGTTCTTGGCAGCGGGCTTACCCTGGCCTTCGGACTCATGCGTATCGTCAATATGAGCCACGGCGCATTCTATCTGCTGGGCGGTTACCTGGGCCTCGCTACCTTCAGACTCACGGGCAGCTGGACGGTGGCCGTGGTGGCGGCCGGGCTTTCCATCGCGCTACTTGGGCTCCTGCTTGAGCGCGGCATGCTGGCGCGCGTCCGGGAGGGCGGCGATCTCTCGCAGACGCTTCTCACGATTGCCCTTTCCATGATCATCGCGGACGTCGCGTTGGCCATCTGGGGCGGTCATTCACTCTCGATCCGCTCCCCCGCGGCCATCAGCATGCCCGTCACCATTTTCGGGATCACCTATCCGGGTTTCCGCTACGTCCTGATGGCCATCAGTGTGCTGATCGCGCTTCTGCTGTGGCTCATTCTCTATCGTACCCGCTTTGGCATCGCGGTGCGGGCGAGCGTGGACGATCGCGAAATCGTCAGCGCACTTGGCGTGCGCATCGACACTGTTTATTCGCTCATGTTCATGCTTTCGGCGTTCCTGGGCGGCGTCGCCGGCGTCCTCGGCGGCACCTACCTTCAGCTAAGCCCCGGGGAAGACACGACGATCCTCACGTATTCGCTGGTGGTCGTGATCGTCGGCGGCTTGGGCAGCCTGATGGGCGCCGTCGTGAGTTCGCTGATTCTCGGCCAGATCCTGTCCTTCAGTCTGGCCTACGCTCCCCAGATGTCGATGTTCCTGGTGTTCGTGCCCATGGCCATCGTGCTTGCCGTTCGTCCCGAAGGTCTTTTTGGGAGGCGAGTGTGACGCGAAGCGTGGTCCAACGTGACACCCTCCGAGGGGCCAAACTGATAGGGGCGGTCGCCGTCGTCGTTGCACTGGTGACGCTTCCGGCCTATGGGGACCAGTACACACTGACCACTTTCATCCGGACGATCTACTTCGGCTTTCTGGCTTTGAGCGTTGGCTTCCTGCTAGGGCAGGGAGGGATGATCAGTCTCACGCAGACGGCCTTTTTCGGTATCAGCGGCTACGTTGTGGGCCTTCTCGGTGCCGAGCGCGGCGTCCCGTTCCCCATCCCCGAGTTGGCCGGTCTCGCCTTAGTCGCCGTGACCGCGTTCCTCTTCGGGCTGATCGTCATGCGTACCCACGGAATCGTGCTTCTCATGCTCACCCTGGCGTTGGGCCAGATTTGCTGGTCCTTCGCCCGCCAGAATACCAGCGTGTTGCATGGATGGGCAGGTATCCGGGGCATCCAGCCGCCTTCCGTCCTCGGTCTCGATCTGACCCAGAACGCGACATTCTACTGGATGTCACTCGTAATTTTTGGTCTCGGGCTGCTCCTCCTTTGGCGACTTGTCGAGTCGCCTTTCGGGCTGGCGTTGAATGGAATCCGGGAGAGCCCCCGGCGCATGAGCGCGCTGGGATACCCGGTCTTCTGGCTGCGGGTGACGGCGTTCGTGATCGCCGCGCTCTATGCCGGGGTTGGAGGAATCCTTGCCGCCTGGTCTTCCGGAATCGTTACCCCCACGGCACTCCAGCTCAGCCGGACAATCTGGATCCTGCTGATCGTCATCCTGGGTGGCGCGCGATACTTCTGGGGCCCGGTTCTCGGAGCCGTGATCGCGGTTTGGCTCGACGTCATCATCAGTCAGCTCACGCCCCGCTACAACACCGTGATCGGAATCGTGTTCGTGGTGGTGATCCTGGTTGCGCCGAATGGGATTCTGGGAGTGTGGGAAAGAATAAGCGCTAAACGGCGGAGATTCCGCGAGGTGGCGGAGAACGAACACGCAGAAGCGCTTTCGACTGCGCCGAAGGCGCGGCGCAGACTGTCAAGGGCAGAGGAGGATTAACATGATAAGTCACGACGCGATTAAGAAGACGTTCGCACCGCTCGTCGCGGCAGGCATCATCGCGACGCCCGCGGCGGCTTTCGCTGCCGACGGGACCGTTACCATTGGGATGCTCAGCGCTTTCACCGGAGCGTTCGCTTCGTTCGGACAGCTCCAGAAGGAAGGCGCCGTCTTGGCGCTGGAGCAGAGGGACTACAAGGTCGCCGGAAAGACCATAAAAATCATTTACGCGGACGACCAGCTCGATAACGAGTTGGCGGTCACTAAGGCGAAGCAACTCGTCGAGCAGGATAAGGTCGATGTGATTACCGGTCTCGTTTCCGGAGACGAAGGTCTTTCGGTCGGGGCCTATATGAAGGACAAGAACATCCCGGTGGTGCCCATGTACTCGGCCTCCGAGGACTCGACCATGCGGGAGTGGTATTCCTTTATCGTGCGGCCGACCTGGACCGGCGCGCAACCCATGGATGTTTTCGGATATTGGCTGGCAAAGGTCAAAGGCCTCAAGAAGATCTACATGATCGGGGAGGACTACTCTTACCCCTACAACCAGGCGGGTGGCTTCAAGCGGGGCTTCCTGCGGGGCGGCGGCGTCGAGGTGAAGACCATCTGGCATGCGGTTCCCACCTCTGACTACTCCTCAATCATTGCGTCGATCCCCCTCGGGGGGAAGTATGACGCCGTCCTCTACAACGGCGCCGGGTCCGACGCCGTGGCGTTCGTCAAGCAATATGTGGAATTCGGCATGCAGAACCGGATTCCGTTGTTCGGCCAGTCCAATACCTTCGAGAAGCCGGATCTCGATTCCATGCCCCAGGAGATCGTCGGCGCATATTCGGCGCATCTCACCGCCGACGACTTGAACACGCCCAACTGGAACAAGTTCCGGGATGCGTTCAAGAAGCGCTGGAACCACAGCCCATCGGCGGCTTCGGAATTCGCTTACGGGTCCATGGAGCTTATCCTCCGGGCAATCGAGGCCCGCAAGGGCGACGTGGCCGACAAGGCAGCCCTGGTCGCGGCCATGCGTAGCGTGGACATGAGCGACGAACCGCGCGGGCCGGTGAAGCTCGACGACTACAACGCGGCGATCGAGAACGTCTACATCCGGCAAGTGGCGCTCGGGTCGGACGGCGTCATGTACAACAAGGGCTTGTTTACGGCAAAGAACGTGAGTCAGTTCGGTCCCTATGACCCCAAGGTCTACATGAAGCAGCCGGCCGACGGCCGCACCAACCCGCCCGATCTCCGCGTGGAGATGCCCCCTGAGATGCTTCAGGTGGCCAGGGATTACGAGTTCGTCCCGTTCGGCAAGTAGCCGTTGCCGGAAGCAGGGTACACCATGACCCTCCCCGATCAGCAGTACGCCATCGTCACACGGCAGGTATCCAAAACCTTCGGCGGGATCAAGGCCGTCCAAGGGGTGGATATCGCCGTCGCCGTGGGCGAGCGGCGTGCTCTGATCGGGCCCAATGGTGCCGGCAAGTCGACGCTTTTCAACCTGATTACCGGAGAAATTTCGATAGACGAGGGACAGATCCACGTTCTCGGCCGGGATGCCACCCGTTTCAGCGTGCAGCGTCGTGCCCGCCTTGGCCTTGGGCGCACCTACCAGATTTCTCAGCTTTTCCTGGAGCTATCGGTCGAACAGAGCCTGTTCCTCGCAAGCGCCGCGGGGATTGGGCTCGGCCTGAGCCTACTCAACGGTTGGCGGGACCGCACCGAGGACCGCGCCTGGACTCGCGAGGTGGCCGGCCAGGTCGGCCTCGCGGATCATTTGTTCCGTCGTGTAGGAGAGTTGTCGCACGGGCTCCAGCGCCAACTCGAACTCGGCATGGCATTCGCGATGCGACCGCGCCTGGTTATGCTCGACGAACCCGCGGCGGGCCTTTCGCCGGCCGAGCGTCAGACCTTGGTCGCGCTCATCCAGGCGATGGCACCCGACATCACGCTCATTCTCATCGAGCACGACATGGACATCGTCATGCAGTTGGCCCAGCGCATCACCGTGCTGCATCGGGGTGTTGTGGTTACCGAAGGAACGCCCGGCGAGATCCAGAAGAATTCGATGGTGCAGCGCATCTACCTGGGGGAGGCGCATGTCTGACTCCTCGGTTCCCGAGCCTGTCCTCGTTCTCGAAAATCTCCACGCGTCTTATGGAGACAGCCATGTGCTTCAGGGCTGTTCGCTCTCGGTCGGGCACGAGTGCGTCACTGTCCTCGGACGGAACGGCATGGGCAAGACCACGCTGCTCCGCGCAATCATGGGGCTCACGCCGCCAAAATCTGGCCGGATCGTGTTGAACGGCGAGAACCTGGCTGGCCTCAAACCCTTTCAGATCGCGGGACACGGCATTGGCTACGTCCCACAGGGGCGGCGCCTGTTTCCATCTCTCTCCGTGCAGGAGCATCTCGTCCTGACCTATGCTTCGACGCATCGGCCGAACGAATGGACTCCGAACCGGGTGTTTGAACTTTTTCCAGAACTCTGGGATCGGCGACACATCAGCGGAACGCGCCTGAGCGGGGGCGAACAGCAGATGCTGGCGATCGGGCGGGCCCTCGTCACAAACCCGCGGGTCCTGCTTCTCGACGAGCCGTCGGAAGGGCTTTCGCCGGTGGCCAACGAACGCGTGATCGAAACCTGCAGAGCGCTCCAGCGCGAGGGGCTCGCGATCCTCCTCGTCGAGCAGAATATCCGTGTTGCGGAAGCGCTCGCGAACCGCATCTACGTGATCTTGAGCGGCAAGACCGTTTACGAGTCGGCCGCCCAAGCTTTCCTGGAGGACTTGGCGCTCCGGCAGAAGTACCTCGGGGTGTAAGGGAGGGAAGCCATGAAAACAGTGGCGATTGTGGGCACGCTCGATACGAAGGGTGCGGAATTCGCCTTTCTGAAATCGGAGATCGAGCGGCATGGCTGCAAGACCCTGGTGTTCGACGCGGGTGTATCGGGAACGCCAGCGTTTCCTCCTGATGTCGACACAGCAGAGATTTGCGCCGAGGGGAAGGATTCGCTTACCGCGTTGCATGACCTCGATCGCGGTACGGCCGTCGATGCCATGGCACGGATGCTTCCGGCAGCGGTGAAGCGCTATTTCGACGAGGGGCGGTTCGACGGCATCATTTCCATGGGTGGTGGCGGCGGAACCGCGCTCGGTACCAGTGCGATGCGGGCGCTACCCATCGGCGTCCCGAAAATCATGGTTTCCACCATCGCATCGGCCGACACCAGTCCATACGTGGGCACCAGCGACATTATCATGATGCCGTCCATCGTGGATGTCGCCGGGCTCAACCGCATCAGCAGGACGATCTTCGCGAATGCGGCGGCCGCGATCTGCGGCATGGTGAAGGGGCGGCTGGAGAGCCCGCCCCAAGCCGACGACCGTCCCCTCATAGCGGCATCGATGTTCGGCAACACCACGCGCGCGGTCGACCACGCAAGGGGCCTGCTCGAGGAAAGGGGTTTCGAGGTGCTGGTCTTTCACGCCACCGGGACGGGGGGGCGCACCATGGAGCGACTGATCGGGGAAAGATACTTCGCCGGCGTCCTCGATCTCACCACCACGGAGTGGGCGGACGAGGTGTGCGGCGGGGCATTGAGCGCCGGTCCGACCCGCCTGGAAGCGGCCGGACGGGCTGGAATACCGCAGGTGGTCACACCCGCGTGCATCGATATGTGCAATTTCTGGGCACCGGAGACCGTGCCGGCCCGCTATGCCGGACGGACACTCCATCACTGGAATCCCAATGTCACGCTTATGCGCACGACCCCGGAGGAGAACGCGAGCATGGGGCGGATTTTCGCTGACAAGCTCTCTGCCGCCCGCGGTCCCGTGGCGGTTCTCGTGCCGTTGAAGGGGTTTTCGGAACTGGACGCACCGGGGAAGCCGTTCTGGTGGCCGGAGGCGGATCAGGCCTTCGTCGACGCGTTGCGCGCCGATCTCCGCCCCGATATCCCGGTTTTGCTCATGGATTACAACGTCAACGATCCGGAATTCTCGGAAGAGGCGGCGAACACGCTGCTGCGGATGCTGGAAAAGGAGGAACGACATGGCCATTGCACGAACGGAAATCCTGCGGAAACTGCATGAGCAGGCCAGGGCGGGAATCCCCATCGTTGGCGGTGGTGCCGGAACTGGCATCTCGGCCAAGTGCGAGGAGGCGGGGGGCGTCGATTTGCTCGTCATCTACAATACCGGCCGCTATCGCATGGCGGGGAGGGTCTCGATCACCGGTCTGTTCGCCTACGGCGACGCCAATCAGATCGTCCTGGAGATGGCGGGCGAGGTGCTTCCCGTCGTCAGGCACACGCCGGTGCTGGCCGGCGTGAACGCGACCGATCCTTTCCGGTTGATGCCGGTGTTTCTTCGCGAGGTGAAGGAACGGGGATTCTCGGGGGTCCAGAACTTCCCGACGGTCGGGCTGTTCGACGGCAAGATGCGGGCCAACATGGAGGCGACCGGACTTGGTTACGCGAAAGAGGTGGAGATGATCCGCCTCGCCAACGAGATGGACCTCCTTACGACCCCTTACGTCTTCAACGAGGACGAGGCACAGGCCATGGCCAAGGCCGGCGCAGACATCATCGTGGCCCATGTCGGATTGACGACCGGGGGGACGATCGGTGCGGCGGACGCATTCTCCTTGGACGAAGCGATCGACACCACGCTTCGGATCGCTGCCGCGGCCCGCAAGATTCGTCCGGACCTGCTGGTGATCTGTCACGGCGGGCCCTTCGACGAACCGGAGAGCGTGGCGAAGGCGATGCAGCGCATGCCGGGTATCAACGGTTTCTACGGGGCCTCGAGTATGGAGCGACTTCCGGTTGAGCGGGCCATCACCGAACAAGTGTCGAAGTTCAAGAAAATGAAGTTGAAGCACTGAAAGGAGAGGGCGTTTCGGGCACCCGTCGCTGCCGGCTCTGGCCGGTTGGAGGCGGCGCCGCATGATGCCTGAGCCGCCAGGGTTTGGGTTGCCCAAGCGCACTTTCTCTCACAGCATATGGTCGAGATCTGAACCGCAGGGCTCAGGGTCGACGGAGGCACGATCCCAGGAGGTGGCAAGTCAGCGCGATTGGATTAAGCGGTGCTTCAAAGCCTCAATTGCTGCTTGACCCGCGTGGGGGGTGATGGCCAGGCGATAGTCCCGGCCATCGCCGTAATTGAGCATCTGGATCTCGCCTCGGGCCTTCCAGTCTTCGCGGCTCCCCCCGTGGACGGTCGCAGGCTCCATGGCGACGACATAGTTTCCTTCCTGAAGGTTCTGCCACTGGAACAGGGCAGGCATCGACTTGCCGTCCCAGGCGATTTCCAAGCCGATGCCGCGTTCCCCCGCCGGGGTCTCGAAGGCGTTGTTGACGAGCGCCGCATGCGCCGTACCGTCCGCCTCCATGGCGATCCGGTGTTCGTAGACCTGTTGATGGAAGCGGGGCTGCGGTTCGGCCTGCTCGATGGGGCCGAACCGGCTCGCCCTCGGGTCGTGGGCGGTGAAGGGCGTTGCCTCGATGGGAGCGACCAGGCGCGTGTGTTCGTCGACCACCGGCCAGCCGAGGTTGACGTGATAGAGGAGGACGTGCGGGGTCGCATAGAAACCCAGGTTGCGGACCCGGTCCTGGAAATGCACCGTATCGGTGCCGACCTCAACCTCGATGCGCCGTTCCAGAACCAGGTTCTCGGCGTACATCGCCGCCTGCCGGATCGTTCCTTCGGCGTAGAGGAAGCAGCGCTCATCCTCCCAGCGTTCCCCATATGCGGCGAGGCGCGCCGGCTGATAGCTGATGCGGCCGTGGAGGCCATGGAAAACGCGCTTGCGGTCGGGGTAGCAGTAGGGTTCGGCGGTATCCTCGGTCGCCGCCATGATGTGATCCAGCCCGCAGGTGTTCATCATCCCGGAGAACGAGCGCAGCCACCCAAGCCCGTCTTCGGCGTCGATCTCGTGGAGCCAGGGATGACGGAAGCCGGCCGGCGAATGCCAGCCGATCGGCACGCCGCGATAGGTCATGCCGCCGAGGTCCATGGCCCGGTCGACAAGGATGTCGAAGCTCAGGCCTGAACCCGTACGAAACCTCAGGAAACGTAGCGCCCGTTCCGGCCCGTCTTCGTAGGCAAGGAGTTCGACTCCGAAAACCTGTGAAAAGTCGCCAACCCGCCGTGCCAGTTCGCGGCGGGAGAACGATTGTCCGAACAGCACCGGCATTGGCGCCTCCGTTGACGATGGTTGGTCGATTCCTGGTCTACGATGCGCCGGTCGTCTGCTTCGCCCGCGACACCGCCGGCTTGCCTTCGGTGAGCCCGTAGAAGGCCATCGCATTGGCGCCGAAAACTTTGGCACTGGCGGCTGATTCTGTCGCCCCCAGGATGGCCTCCAGGGTTCCCTTGACGGTGGCGTAGTCGGCGGCCAGCAGGCATACCGGCCAATCGGACCCGAACATCACCCGATTCTCGCCAAAGCACTCCATGACGAACTCGACATAGGGCCTCAGATCGTCCGCCGTCCACGCCGTCCAGTTGGCCTCGGTGACCATGCCCGAAAGCTTGCAGCACACATTCGGTCGTGCGGCGATCTCTTTTAAGCGCGATGCCCACGGTTCCATCACCCCCTCGACGATCCGGGGCTTGGCGATGTGGTCGACCACGAACCGCATATCGGGATGCGTGTCGACCGTCTTCAGGCAGGCCGGCAACTCGCGTTCGCGGGGCAGCAAATCGTAAGCCAGCCCCGCCTTGCCCACTTCGCCGATACCCCGGACGACATCATCGCGGGCGGCCCATGCCGGGTCTTCCTCATCGTGGACCTGGTGGCGGATACCGACCAGCCATTCGCCATGCGCCCCATCCTGGATTTCCGCCAGCCTGTCGCCGACCGCGGGATCGGTCAGATCCACCCAGCCGACGACGCCGGCCACGAAATCCGTCCTTGCAGCGATGGCCAGGAACTCGTGGGTCTCCTCGACGTCCGAGCGGGTTTGGACGAGTACCGTGCGATCGACTCCATTATCCCGGAGGATAGGCCGCATGTCCTCGGGCCCGATGGGTCGCCGGATGGCCGCCAAGGCGTCGGTCATCCAGGGATAGGCTGCGCGGGTCGGGTCCCAGAAGTGCTGATGGGAATCGACGATGAGATAGTCGGTCATGTCGCGCCCTCCTTCTCTCCTGGCACCGGGGCTTCCTGGGCGAGCAGACCTTCGGCCTTGAGTTCCGCCCACAGGTCGTCCGGGATCGGATGGCGGAATAGTCGTTCGTTTTCCCTGAATTCCTCGGCGGAGCGGACCCCGGTGAGGACGGTGGCGACCGCAGGGTGGCCCAGCGGGAACTGAATGGCCGCGGCCTTCAGGGGAACACCGTGGCGCAGGCAGACCGCTTCGATCTGGCGAACGCGGCTGATCAATTCCTTGGGCGCCTCGACATAGTTGAAGGTGATGCCGGGCCGTGGATCGGCCAGCAGGCCGCTGTTGTAAACGCCGCCGATGATAACCGAGACTCCCTTGCGCACGCATTTCGGCATGAACTCGGGCAGCGCCGTCTGGTCGAGCAGCGTGTAGCGGCCGGCCAGCAGGAAGCAGTCGAAGTCGCCGTGATCCATGAAGCGCGACAGCATCTCCCACTGATTCATGCCGGCCGAAACGGCGCGGATCGTCCCGTCGCTTCGCAGGCGGTCGAGGGCCTTGTAGGCGCCTTTGACGGCCGGCTCGAAATGGTCGTCGGGGTCGTGAATGTGCAGGATGTCGACACGATCGAGGTTGAGGCGCTTCAGGCTGTCCTCCAGCGAACGCATGACGCCGTCGTAGCTGTAGTCCAGCACGCAGCACATTTCGTCGTTGGCCAGATAGAAGGACTGGTTGTCGCCATAGACCTCGTTGCCGGTCCGTTTGCCGGGACGGATGAGGCGGCCCACCTTGGTCGAGACGATGAAATCATCGCGCCGACGCCCGGCGAGGCCGCGCCCCGCCCGTTGTTCCGCCAAGCCATAGCCGTAGAAGGGCGCCGTGTCGATATAGCGGACGCCCGATCGGAAGGCCGCTTCGATCGCCGCCGTCGCATCCTCTTCCGGCACCACGCTGAGAAGATTGCCGATCGGCGCGGTGCCGATGCCCAGACGGGTCACGGTAAGGCCGGTTTTCGCAAGCGGAACGCGAACTGTTGGGTCTGCCATGATCTAAGCTCCCTGGAATGCAGAGGCGCCGCCTTCATGTTCTTCGTCCAGTTTGGCTTCGTGAATGCGGCCCATGATTTGCCGGCTCATCTGCTCGTAGTTGTAGGTGTTGGGCAGATCCCCGATCACTCGGAAATCCCTCATCACCACGACCCGGTCGGCCAGCAGGACCATCTCGGCGAGATCGCTGGTGATCAACACCACCGCAACCCCCTGTTCGGCCAGGTCCCATATGAGACGATGCAAATATCCCTTGGTGCGAATGTCGATCCCGACGGTCGGCTCGTCGACGATCAGGATTTCGGATTCCGCGGCCAGCCACTTGGCGACGCTGACCTTCTGCTGGTTGCCCCCGGACAGGTTGCCGACGTCCTGGTCCAGGGAGGGCGTTCGCACGTCGAGCTTTTGGATGAACGGCCCGATGGCCTTGCGCTCCTGCTTGTCGGTGAACAGCTTCAGGATACCCCCCAGCCGGTGCCAGATCGTGATGCCGGTATTCTTGGCGACCGAATGGGCGAGGATCAGGCCTTCCTGCTTGCGGTCCTCGGAAACGTAACCGATGCGCCACCTTTGCAGGGCGTCGCGGACATTCCTGATGACGGCGGGCCGGCCGTCGACCAGGATCTGGCCGCCGGTGATCTTCTCGGCCCCGATCACCGCCTTGGCAAGTTCGCTGCGTCCGGCGCCGACAAGGCCGTAAAGGCCGACGACTTCGCCCTTGCGGACCTGAAGGTCGATGCCGCGATGGCCGAGCGCGGTCGAAACTCCCTTGAGTTCGAGCTTGACCTCGCCCAGGTTCGCCCGACGATTTCCGATGTCGCTGAGGGCGTCGTCGCGGCCGACCATGTGGGCGACCACCTGCCGCTTGTCGATGTCCGCGATCGGCACCCCATCGCAGGCGTTGCGGCCGTCGCGCAGGATGGTGACCCGGTCGCAAAGGGCGAAGACCTCTTCCAGCTTGTGGGTGACGAACAGGATGGCGACGCCGTCGTCCTTCAACCGGCGCAGCAGGCCGAACAGCACCTCGATTTCATTGCGGGTGATCGAGGCGGTCGGTTCGTCGAGCAGGAGGATACGGCTCTGCTGCGAAAGCGCGCGGGCGATTTCGACGAGTTGCATCTGGGCGACCGAAAGGCGGTTCACCGGGATCTCGGGGGCGATGGCGAGGTCGAGCGCCGCCAACCAGTGCGACGCCTGGCGGTTCATCTCGCCGCGGTCGATCAGACCCCGCTTGGTGGGCAGCCGCTCGATCATGATGTTCTCGGCAACCGAGTAGCGGGGGATGAGGTTGCGCTCCTGATGGACGACGCCGATGCCGGCGGCAAAGGCGTCGCGGGGCGAGGAAAAGCTGACGGCTTTGCCCATTATCCGCACTTCGCCCTCGTCCGGGCGGTAGACGCCGGTGACGATCTTGATAAGCGTGCTTTTGCCCGCTCCATTCTCGCCAAGCAGGGCATGGATCTCGCCGGAGTTGAGCGCCATCGAAACGCGGTCCAGCGCCTTGACGCCGGGAAAGACCTTGGTCGCGTTTTCGACCAGCAGGGCGCCGGCTGTCATGGGGCCGCCTCCTGCGCCACCGGCGCGGCCGTCTTTTCGGCCTTCACCGCCCGCCATCGGTTGAAGACGACGGCCGCCAGGATCAGCATGCCCAGGAAAAACTGGACATAGTATGGGTCGGTGCGGGCCAGCAGCAGGCCATTTTCCAGCAGCACGATCAGCACCACCGCGATCATGGTGCCCATGACCGACACATGGCCGCCGGAAAGGATGGCGCCGCCGATGACGGGGGCGGCGAAGGACGGCAGCAGCCAATCGACGCCGATGGTCGGTTCCGCGGTGCCGAGCCGGGCCACCGCGACCATGCCGGCAAACGCCGCCAGGGCGCCAGAAACCGTGTGGGCCAGGATGACGCTGCCCTGGATCGAGATGCCCGAAAGGGCCGCCGCCGCCGGGTTGCCGCCGGTCGCCAGGACGTACCGCCCGGGCCGGGTGCGCGAGAAGAACAGGCTGACCATGATGGCCGACACGATGGGAATGGCGACGATGTTGGGGATCGGGCCGACCTTGCCGTCGTACCAATCGAGCAGCGCCTGCGGCATGTGGTAGAACGGGATCGACTCGGTGATGCCGTAGTTGAGGCCGGTATAGATCGACAGCATCGCCAACGTGACGACGAAACCGTTGATTCCCGAATAGGCGATGATGGCCCCGTTCAGCCATCCCGTGGCGATACCCACCGCCATGCCGGCCAGCACGGCCAGCGGGACGGGAATGCCGTATACCTCCATCATGCCGCCGAACAGAATGGCGACGAGGCCGCCGATCGCGCCGACCGCAAGGTTCATCTGGCCGACCGCGATGACGATCATTTGCGACATCGCGAAGATGCCCGTCACCGACAGGATCCGCAACATGACGAAGAGGTTGTATTCCGTGAGGAAGGCCGGCGCGATCAGCGACAACGCCACGATGAAGAAGACCGTGATCCCCAGCAGCGGCATCCATTCGGCATGGATGAGATCACGGACGAGACGGGACCTGATCATCGTTTCAACCCCGCGCGCTGCACATAGACGCTACGCCAGCGGTCGAGGCCGACGGCGACGAGAAGCGTCAATCCCAGAAAGAACTGGATCCAGAAGCTGCCGACCTTGAGAAGGACGAGGCCGTTCTGAAGTACGGTCACCAGTACGGCACCGAGGAGCGTCCCCACCACCGAAACCAGGCCGCCCGACAACAGAGTGCCGCCCAGAAGGGGCGCGAGGAACGACGGCAGCAGCCAGTCCTGGCCGACCGAAGGAAGGGCCGCGGCCAGCCGCGCCGCCACCATGACGCCGGCGATGCCGGCGCACAACCCGGAAAGCACGTGGGCGACGACGATGACGCGCTCCACCGGGGTGCCCGAAAGCTTGGCGGCGACCGGGTTGGCTCCGGCCGCCAGGATCTGCCTGCCGACCAGGGAATACTTGAAGAGGACGAGCAACGCCGCCCCCACCGCAAAGGTGACGGTCAGCAACGCCGAGTAGGGGCCGAAACGCGCCTTTCCGAGTGCATTGAAGGCGGCCGGCAGTTCGCGGAACGCCTCGGCCTTGGTCAAGATCAGCATGGCGCCAAAATAGAGGCTAGCGGTCGCCAGCGTGATGACGAAACTGTGGATGCCCGTGCGCACAATGAGGATCCCGTTGAGCCACCCCAGGATGGCCGCGACAGCCAGTCCGCCGGCGATCGAGACGACGATCGGCAGTCCAAGCACTTCCAGCAGGTAGCCGGTCGCCATGATGGCGCAGACGCCGATCGAGCCGATGGCGAGGTTCATGCCGCCGGTCGCCAGCACCACCATCATCGAGAACCCGATGACGGTGTCGATCGCCAGGTTTCGTGTCAGCGTGAACAGATTGAACGGAGAAAGGAATCCTGGGGCGAGGCTGGCGACGATGGTGACGAGCAACAGGATGACGATGGCCAATCCGGCGACGTTCGCGGCGCGCACAAGGACGGGCAGCAACTCGAACCGGGTCTTCAACCGTTGGCTGGACGAAAGGGCTTCGAGCATTGAAAATGCCTTCGCGCTTGAAGAGGGGGCTCGCCCGTCGAGCGATGTGAACGGGCGAGCTTGCCGGGGACCGCTTTACTTGCAGTCCAGGTATTTCTCTTCGAGCGAACCGATGATCTCGTTGGCAATTTTCTTCAATTCGTCCTTGTAGGTATCGATGTTGCCGGCGTGTATGAGCAATGTGCCGGAGTCGATGAACGTCTTGTTCTGGGGCGTTTCCTGGAACTTCGCGTCCTTCTTGATCTCGCAGCCCTCGACGAAACGCTTCAGCGCGAATGCGGCGATGTAGCCCTGGCCGTAAGGGTTCTGGGCCATGGTACCTTGCAGGAAACCATCCTTGATCGCGCTCAGAACGATCGGGTCGTCATCGATGCCGATCATCTTGATCCGCTTGTCGCCGATATTGCGCAGCGACCGGGCTGCGACGACCGAGGACACGTAACCGGTCGACACGATGCCGTCGACTTCCGCCCCCTTGGCGGCGAGCAGGCCGTTAATCTTCTGGTCGCCGGTTTCCTGGCTGTCGGTGTCGGTCAGGTGCTGGTAGATTTTGACGCCGGGTCCCGCTTCCTCGGCGGCTTTGTTGATGGCGGCGATGCGCAACTGCGTGTTGGGATCAACCAGGCGGCTTCCGGTATGCAGGATGTTGCCCTTGCCGCCCATTTCCTTGATCAGGGCCTTGGTTCCGAGGTAGGCCGAACGGTAGACGTCGGTGGCCAGGCAGAACTTGGCCGGGCTGGGGCTCTGGGTACAGCCGCCGATGGCGACCGACGGGGCGCCGAAACCGGCCAGTTCCTCGAGGGTCGCGTTCGTTCCGGTGGCGTCGCCGGGGAACACGCCAAAGGCGTTATAGCCTTGGGCCGCCAAACTCTCGATCAGCTTGTTCTGAAGATCCAGCTTCCACTCTTGAGGAACCTTGTAGTCGGCAGTTGCCAGCTTGAAATCCCTGGCCGCGTCTTTGGCCGCCTGTTCCCAGGGGGCGAAAAACGGATGCGGGCCGCCCGGAACAAGTGCCACCTTGACATCCGCGGCCTGCGCCAGCGAGGCGCCAAGCAAGCCGATGCCAAGGACGGCGGCCATTATGGATGGGGTGGAGTTGGTTTTGCGAAACATCGGTGTCGTCTCCCTGAAAAGTGAAACCCACGCGAAGTTCCGAGGCGGTCGTTTGGTCGATGCCGGAGCCACAGTCAAGCACGACGCCCGATCTTTTGGTGCCTCGATAGACTAAATATTGCTCTTTTTGATCACAATGTGAACTAAAAAATGAACACGTGTATCAATATATCCACATTGCGAGGGGTCTTTGGTGCGGCTAGGTTGGCCAGTCGGCACCGCCCAGCTTTTCCGACAGGCATCTGGCGACCTTCAGCGCCAGTTCCCGGAGTTCGTCCAGCTTCTCGTACGTGAATCGGCTGTGCGGCCCGGAGAAATTGATCCCGCCCTTGACCTTTCCGCCGCTCTCGAAGATCGGTACCGCAATGCAGCGCATCTCGTCGGCGAATTCACCATCGTCGATGGCATAGCCCTGGGAACGGACACGCTGCAGTTCGGCGCGGAAAACCTCCGGGTCGGTGATTGTGTTCTTGGCGACCAGCGGCAGGCCGCAGGCAATTACGTCCTCGACGAAGGCCCGGGTTTGGTAGGCGAGCAGGATCTTGCCGATCGACGTGCAATGGACGGCGGCCCGATCGCCGACCTGGAAGTCGACCGACACCAGCTGCGAGCCTTTGGCACGCATGACGATGACGGTTTCACGGCCCTCGAGCACCGAGTAGTTGACCGTCTCGCCGGTGGTTGCCGCCAATTCCCGCAGGGCCGCCCTGATCAGTTCGTGTTGCTCGTCCTCGGCCAGGAGATTGCGCCCCAGCGAGATCACCTTGTAGCTCAGCTTGAACTTCCGGGCGGAGTCGTCGCGCACCACGTATCCGGCGTCCTCGAGGGTGGCCAGCATCCGATAGGTGGTGCTGCGATCGGCGCCGATTTCTTGGGCGACGTCGGCCGCCGAGACGGCCTCCCGGGTCCCGCCGACGACCTCCAGGACCTTGAGCGCCCTAAGCACGGTTGAACTCTTGCTGACGCTGCTGATGGCCACGTTATTCCCTCCGCACCCGCTTCCCATCAGCCTATCTGACCGAAATATTTGAACGCAACATAAAACATTTGAACAGTTGCAGGAAATGGTGCCGGGGCCGGCGGAAAATCCGTCGATGTTGGATCACTATGTGTATGCGCTTCACATCTTGATCGGGTTCTGGCAGAGCAAGCCAGCACGGTTGGGCAGAATTACCGATGCTGTGCTGCCACGAGTTCAACCGGAACGTCTCGGTGTAGACGAACTCGCTACTGCAGTTGCCGGTCTCCTCGATCACCATCTCGTCAGTCGGATTCGCCCGAGTTCGTTCCGGGGCCGTTGAACGAACCCGCTGCGCTGTTCCCCGACCAACACGCGATGAAGCCGATCAGCACCCGGCAACTGGATCGCGTCGTGGTCGAGGCGCCCCAGGCATTGTCGCCCGAGCCTACCGTCGATCCGACCGCCGAAGTCCGCGACTCGCGCCTTGGCGCCTGGACGGAAGTCGGCGCTCGCGCCTGCCTGACGGAAACCGTTCTCGGCGATTATTCCTACGTCTGCAAGGACAGTGACGTCATCTACGCCGAAATCGGCAAGTTCTGTTCCATCGCCGCCCATTGCCGCATCAATCCCGGCAGCCATCCTCTGGAGCGCGCCGCCCTTTACCATTTCACCTATCGCGCCCGCCAATTCGGATTGGTCAAGGACGACGACGCCTTCTTCGACTGGCGGCGCGGCCACCGCGTTACCCTCGGCCGTGACGTATGGATCGGCCACGGTGCGGTGATCCTGCCCGGCGTCACCATCGGCACGGGGGCCGCCGTCGCCGCCGGCGCCGTCGTCTCCAGGGACGTCGCCCCCTTCACCATCGTCGTCGGCGTTCCCGCCCGCCCGTTGCGCCAGCGGTTCGCCGCCGACGTCCAGGAGAAACTGCTCGCCCTCGCCTGGTGGGATTGGCCGCGAGACAGGCTGGCGGCGGCGCTGAACGATTTCAGGGAACTTGACGCCGCCGCCTTCGCCACCAAGCACGCCCCGCGCCTGCTCGGCCTGCCGGTGGCGAGCACCATGCAGGGACGTCCGCTGACCGAAGCCATGGTCTTCGAAACGCCCCCCGCCGCCGAGCCTGTCGTCGAGGAGCATTCCGCGGAAGCGGCGGGCCGCCGCCAATCGGTACGGCGGGTGCGGCTCGGGCGGCACGTCTATATCGACGAAGGGAAAATGCTGTGAACGGATGGGCTTTCTTCCTGCGCAAAGCCGGGCGCGCGCTGCTGACCCTATGGCTGGTCGTCACCTTCGTGTTCGTCGTCCTGCGGGTTTCCGGCGATCCGGTGGAGTTGCTGCTTCCCGACGACACGCCCCAGCACGTGCTGGATCACTACCGCCACGCCTGGGGTCTCGACCAACCCCTCTACGAACAGTACGTCCGCTATATCGCAAGCGTGGCGGCCGGCGATCTCGGCCAATCCTTCCGCGACGGCCGGCCGGCGCTGGAGGTGGTGCTGGAACGTGTTCCCGTGACCCTGCAACTCGGGTTCGCGGCGTTGGTGGTTACGGTCGCGCTCGGCATGCCGCTCGGCATCACCGCCGCCTTCAACCGCAACAACCTGATAGACCGGCTGACGGTCGGGGCCTCGGTGATCGGCTACAGCCTGCCCAACTTCTTCCTTGGCATCTTGCTCATCCTGACGTTCGCGCTATCGCTGCGCGTCCTGCCAAGCTCCGGCTACGGCAGCTTCAAACACTTGCTGATGCCGGCGCTGACGCTGGGCACCGCCCTGGCTGGAATCGTCGCCCGCTTCACCCGCTCCTCGGTGCTCGAGGTGCTGAGCCAACCCTATATCCGGGCGGCCCGCGCCAAGGGTGTGTCGTCCTGGCGGCTGGTCAGCTGGCACGCGCTTCCCAACGCCGCCATCCCGGTGGTCACCATTCTCGGGTTCCAGGTAGGCAACATGCTGGGGGGTGCGCTGGTGACCGAATCGGTCTTCGCCTGGCCCGGGGTAGGGCGCCTGCTCGTGCAATCGGTCGCCGTGCGCGACCTGGCGATCGTCCAGACCTGCGTACTGCTGATCGCCGTCATGATGGTGGCGACCAACCTGGTCGTCGACACCCTTTACGGCTGGCTCGATCCGCGCGTCCGGCTGGCGGCGCCGGGAGGCAAGGCGCGATGACGGGCAAGGTTCTGGTGGCGGCCGGGCAACAGGACTCCGGTCTTTCCAGCCGGGAAGCGGGGACGCTGAAGCGTCCGCCCCGCTACCCCGTCCTGGTTTTGGCGTGCGCATCGATCCTGGTGCTGGGGGCGACCGGCCACAGTTATGCCGTCGCCGTCCACGCCCTCGGGGCTACTCCGCTTCGGATCTATGGCCGCCACATCCTGCCCAACATCGGCAGCGTCCTGATCGTGCAGCTGACCCTCAATTTTGCCGATACGGTCCTGCTGGAAAGTTCGCTCAGCTTCCTCGGTCTCGGCATCCAGCCGCCCCTGACGAGCCTGGGCGCCATGCTGGGCGAGGGGCGCAGCTATCTTCTGACGGCGTGGTGGATTTCGGTGGTGCCGGGCGTCGTCATCTTTTTCGTGACACTTTCGGCCAGCATCGTCGGCGACTGGCTGCGCGACCGCTTCGACCCTACCTTGAGATGACCGGGACGATCTTTTGAATGCCCGTCGAACAGGCGGGGCCATCTCGTCGCGACCGTTGGCACCGCACCAGATGGCAATCCTTCCAAGCAGCCGGAGCCGCCGCATGTCCGTCAATCCGTTCGCCAGAGCCGGGCGTTTCTTCAGAGGAAACCTGCATACCCATTCGACCGCATCGGATGGCGTCCTGGCGCCAGCGGCGGTGGCCGCCCGCTATCGGGATGCCGGTTACGATTTCCTGGCCGTGACCGATCATTTCCTCGAAAGCTACGGCTGGCCGATCACCGACACGCGCCCATCGCGCAGCAAGGACTTCACGACGATCATCGGGGCCGAACTGCACACGCCCAAGACCCTGCTCAACGGCAACTGGCACATCCTGGCGGTCGGATTGCCCTTCGATTTCGCGCCGGCTCGCCCGGGCGAGACCGGCCCCGAACTGGCCGCCCGCGCCCGCGCCGCCGGGGCCTTCGTCGCCATCGCCCATCCCGAGTGGTATGGCTTGACCCTCGATGAAGGCCGCGCCCTGGAAGCCGCCCACGCCGTCGAGGTCTACAACCACACCTGCTGGGCCGGCAACAACCGGGCCGAGGGATGGTTCCTGTGCGACGGGCTGCTGGCCGAGGGGCGGCGAATCAACGCGATCGCCGTCGACGACGCCCATTTCAAGTTCGACGACTTCGCCGGCGGCTGGGTCCAGGTGAGGGCCGATGCCCTTGACCCGAATGCGCTCAAGACCGCCCTGCTGGAGGGAGCTTTCTACGCCAGCCAAGGGCCGGAGATCATGGATGTCGCTATAACCGGCGGCGAAATCCACATTCGCTGTAGTCCGGCCGCTTTCATTGTCGCCTCGGGCCGCGGTTCCGCCACCGAGCGGGCCGATGGCCCGGGCCGGATGACGGCTGTTTTCCCGCTGGCCGGCTTTTGCAGCGGCGGGTACGTGCGCGTCACCGTGGTCGATGCCGCCCGCCGCCGGGCCTGGACCAACCCGATCTGGCTGGCTTAAGGGTGAAGAACTACGTCGAGGAGGCGTTGTCACGTTAATTAGCTTTCTCGGCTTTCGGCACCATAGGTTGCGGTTCACGCCATAATTTTTACCCGGATCGGTCCGTCGGTGCCGACCCGCGCCCACCCTCCTCCTCCCGCGGAAGCGGGTTCGTACAAGGTCTCCGTGAGATTTCCATCCGGAGGCACGCAAGGCTTCTATTGGAACCCCGCCGCCGCTGTTACACCACGTCAGGGGACACAATCCAATCGCCGGGGGATTCCCCATCGAACTGCATCCCCGAGCTGGCGCGCTGCGTCGAAAAACTGGGTTTCATCGGCTGCAACCTGAATCCCGATCCCAGCGGCGGTCACTGGACCGATCCGCCGATGACCGACCCCTGGTGGTTCGATCTCTATGCGAAGCTCGAAGAGCTCGACGTGCCGGCGATGATCCATGTCAGCCAGTCGTGCAATCCGAACTTCCATTTCACCGGCGCCCATTACATCAACGCCGATACCGCCGTCTTCATGCAGCTTCTGAAGTCGGACCTGTTCGTCCGCTTCCCCCGCCTCAAGCTCATCATCCCGCACGGCGGCGGCGCGGTGCCCTATCACTGGGGCCGCTATCGCGGCATCGCCATCGACATGAAGCGCCCGGAACCCGCCCAGCTGATGGCGGGCAACCTGTTCTTCGACACCTGCGTCTACCATCAGCCCGGCGTCGACCTTCTGGCCGACGTGGTGGCCGTCGACAACATCCTGTTTGCCTCGGAAATGCACGGCGCGGTGCGCTGCAAGAACCCGGATACCGGACGTTTTTTTGACGATACGCGACAGTACATCGAGGCCAATACAAGCCTGAGCGCCGAGGACAGAGAGAAGATCTATTGGAAGAACGCGTTGAAGGTTTTCACAAGGCTCAAACTTTCCGCCGTCGCGGACTGACAAGAGGGACTACCGACATGAGCGAAGGATTCCGCATCAAGGGAAGCTGGAGCCGGGTGCCATCGGCGCTGGCCGATCAATTCCGCGCCATCCCGGTAGCCAACGTCAGCGACTGCATGGCGCGCATGGATGCCGGGGGCTGCGGCCTGCGCCCCATGCACCGGGACGGCCAGATGGCCGGCCCCGCCTTGACCGTGCGAAGCCGGCCGGGCGACAACCTGATGCTGCACAAGGCCATCGACATGGCCATGCCCGGCGACGTCATCGTGTGCGACGCCGGGGGCGAGGTGACCAACTCGCTGATGGGCGAACTGATGCTTGCCCACGCCATCAAGCGCGGCGTGGCCGGGGTCGTTCTGAATGGCGCCGTTCGCGACAGGCAGGCGTTCCTCGATCACAACCTGCCGGTCTACGCGCTGGGCGTCACCCATCGCGGCCCCTACAAGGACGGGCCGGGCGAGATCGGCTTTCCGATCACCCTTTACGGCATGGTGATCCACCCGGGCGACCTGATCCTGGGCGACATCGATGGCGTCCTGGCCGTGCCGCGCCTGTCGGCAGAACGGATTCTGGGAGCCGCGCGGGCGAAAAACGAGGCGGAGACCCGCCAGATGGAGGCCATCCGGAAAGGAACCGTCGACCGTGGCTGGGTGGACAAGGCCCTGATCGAGAAGGGCTGCGATTTCGTCGAGTGATCCTGGTTCATGCGCATTACGCATCAATCAAATCAATTTTTGCAATTGTTGCGGGACGTTCAATCCGGCTTAATAAAACAAAAAAAGGTCCATTGATGCCAGAAAGGGAACAATGGCTGCGGGGCTGAGAAGTCAAGACGTCAGGGTAATCGTGTGAATCAAATCGCAACGTATGTCGCGAAAGCGGCGCGTCGGAAGCGCCCGCCCCCCGTTGGAATTTGAAACGTTTCAGGAGAGCACGGCCCAATACACAGGTTTCGATCGGCGAATAAAACCCATACAAGGAGGCATCCCATGAGATTGCGCAACGTCATCACCGCCGGAGCCATTGGCGTCTTCCTTGCCGCCATGGCTGGAGGCGCCTTTGCACAGAATTATCCGCGCCGCGCGGTGGAAATGGTCGTTCCGTTCGGCGCCGGCGGCGCCAGCGACATCTTCGCCCGCCAGTTTTCCGAGATCTCCAGCAAATACCTCGGCGCGCCGATTACCGTGGTCAACAAGGGTGGCGCCGGCACCATCGAGGGCATGGTGTACGCATACAGCGCCCCCGCGGACGGATACACCATCCTGGAAATCACCCCCTCGCTGCCGATCGTCGAAGCCCGGAACAGCAGTTCCGTTAAGTTCCGCGCCGAATTCGAACCCATCATGAGGGTGCAGGCCGACGTGCAGCTGTTCGGGGTTCCGAAAGACAGTCCGATCAAGTCCCTGGACGACCTGATCGCGTTTGCCAAGGCCAACCCCAAGAAGCTGAAGATCGGCGGCATCTCGCCCGGGGCGCTCGACGATTACATCGCCAACGGCTTCGCCAAGGCGGCCGGATTCCAGTGGAGCTACGTTCCCTACAAGGGCGCGTCCGTGTTGAAGGCGGCCGTCCTGGGCGGCGAGTTGGATGTCTACCAGGACAAGGTCATTTCCTTCATGAGCCTGGTCGAGAGCGGCGACGTCCGGCCTCTCGTCGTGCTTGCCGACAAGCGCCTTGACGTTCCCCAGCTGAAGGACGTGCCCTCCTCGGTTGAAAAGGGGATCAACTTCACCCAGGGCTCCTGGCGCGGCTTCGTCGTCAAGAAGGGAACCCCCGCGGACGTCAAGAAGATCATCATCGACGCCTTCCAGAAGGCTTATGACGATCCGGCGTACAAGGAAGTGGAAAAGCAGCAGATGACGGACATCCTGCCCGGATATCTGAACGCCGACGAGTTCCGCAAATCCCTGGATGCCGAGGTCGAAAACTTCTCGGCGGTGTTCACTGAACTGGGGCTGGTCAAGAAGTAGGCCCCACCTGTTTATCACCGGATCGTCCCCGACGGGGCGATCCGGTTTCTCTTGACGAGGGGCATCCGCAATGGCCGCCGAACTCATTTTCAACTGCCTGGTGGGCCTGGGAATCGTGTTCTACCTGATCCAGGCGTTTTCCTTGCCCCCCACCGACAATCCGACCGACGTGCTGGGCGCCGGGGGATTGCCCGTCATCCTGGGCATCCTGGGCTTGGTCGTGCTGGCGGCCATCACGGTTCGGGTCTTCAGGGCCAGGATCGCGGTCAAGATTCCGATGTTCGACCTGGGGTCGCTGGACGGCCGTTCCCTGGCGCTCAACGTCGCGCTGCTGTTCGCCTACATGATGCTGCTGGATGTCATCGGGTTCGTCCTTTCGACCCTGCTGTATCTGCCGATCGCCGCTTGGTTCATCGGATATCGCAAGCCGGTCGCGCTGGCGGTCTTCACCGTTGCCGTCACCACCACGTTCACGGTCGTCTTCGGCATCCTGTTCGTCGTGCCGCTGCCGCGCGGCATCGGCCAACTGCGCGAACTCAGCTACATGATCTACTGACCGGGGGAACGGGATATGGACGTTTTCATTCAAGCCTTGGGCGCGGTGTTCAATCCGCTGTCGGCGGTGCTGGTCATCGTCGGCACGCTGTTCGGTATCGTCTGCGGCGCGCTGCCCGGCCTCAGCACCTCGATGGCCATCATTCTCTGCCTCCCGTTCACGTATACGATGAGCCCGGATCTGGCCATCGTGCTGCTGATCGCCGTCTATGTGGGCGGCGCCTGCGGCGGATCGATTTCGGCCATCCTGCTCAAGACGCCGGGAACCCCCGAAGCGGTGGCCACCACCTTCGACGGCTACCCGATGGCGCAAAAGGGCCAGGCGGGAATGGCGCTCGGCCTGGCGGTTACCGCCTCGTCGTTCGGAACCATCTTCTCGGCCATCGTCATGCTGATGGCGGCCCCGTTGCTGGCCAAGGTGGCGCTGTCCTTCCAGAGCGCCGAGTATTTCGCCCTTGGCCTGCTGGGCCTGAGCTGCGTCACCAGCATCGCCGCCAAGGACCAGTTGAAGGCCGCGCTGTCGGTGATCCTGGGGTTGATGATCTCGACGGTCGGCATCGACAGCATCAACGGCGTCGAACGTTTCGCCTTCGGACAGCCGTTCCTGCTCAACGGCATCCATTACATCACGGTCATGATCGGCGCCTTCGCCGTTGCCGAGGTCTTCAAGAACATCGAGGAATACCGCCATCGCGACAACACCCTGCAACAGGGCAGTGTTTCGATCGAGCTGATGAAGTTCGGCGAGATGGTCAAGATGTGGGCCACCTTCGTCAAGGCGTCGGTCATCGGCGTCATCATCGGCATTATCCCGGCGGCCGGCGGTTCCATTTCCAGCCTGATCGCCTACGGCGAGACCTCGCGTTCGCACAAGCACGACGCCATCAAGTTCGGCGAGGGCAATCCGCGCGGCATCATCGCCCCCGAGAGCGCCAACAACGCCGGCGTGGGGGGCGCGCTGGTGCCGACCATGGTGCTGGGCATCCCCGGAAGCCCGGTGACGGCCGTCATCATGGCCGCGTTCATGATCATCGGCCTGCGTCCGGGGCCGCTGCTGCTTCGCGACCAGCCCGTCCTGCTGGATACCATTTTCCTGTCGCTGGTGTTTGCGGCGCTGCTGCTGTTTTTCGGCGGCCGCTTCGTCACCCGGCAGTTCGGGCATATCCTGAAGCTGCCCTATCCGCTGTTGGGCACGCTGATCATCGCGCTTGGCCTGCTCGGCGCCTATTCGTTCCAGAACAGCTTCTATGACGTGATCATCATGTTCATCGCGGGCGTCGGCGGATACCTGTTCGACAAGTTCAAGTATTCCATCCCCGCGCTGATCCTCGGGCTGATCCTGGGGGACCTGGTGGAAAATTCCCTGCGCAAGCAGATCATCATCGGCGACGGAACCGCCATGGGCTTCGTGACCCGGCCGGTATCCCTGGTCATCCTTTTGATGGTCGTCTTCGTCCTGGCCTGGCCGATGTTCAGCAAGCTCATGGGAAAACGAAAGAGCTCCGCAGCGTAACGCCGGCGGGCCGCAATCCGGCCCGCCGCCGCGGCAAGGGTGGTGACCGAATGCGATTGACCCCGATCCCCTATCTCTTCATGCGGGGGGGAACGTCTCGCGGGCCCTTTTTCCTGCGAAGCGACCTGCCGCAAGAGAGGGACAAACTCGCCGAGGTGCTGCTGGCGGTTATCGGCGCGGGCCACCCCGGTAACATCGACGGGCTTGGCGGCGGCAGCGCGGTGACGTGCAAGGTCGCCATGCTGTCCGGATCCGACCATCCGTGGGCCGATGTCGATTATTTCTTCGCCCAGGTCATTTCCCAGGCGCGGGAAGTCGATTTTTCGCCGTCGTGCGGCAACATTCTGGCGGGCGTCGGGCCGGCCGCCATCGAGATGGGCCTCGTCGAGCCCCGGGACGGCCAAACGACGGTGCGTATCCGGGCGGTCAACACCGGCTCGCTGATCGAGGCCAATATCCAGACCCCCGGCGGCGAGGTCGATTACGAAGGGATTGCCCACATCGACGGCGTGCCCGGGACGGCGGCGCCGATCCGGCTCAATTTTTCGGAAGTGATCGGCTCGAAGACGGGCCGGCTGTTCCCTACGGGAAACCCCGTCGACGAGATCGATGGCATTCGGGTTTCCTGCATCGACGCCGCCATGCCCATGGTCGTGGCTCTGGCGTTGGATTTCGGGCTTTCGGGATATGAAGGCAAGGCAGACCTCGACGCCACGCGGGCGTTCTACGAGCGGATGGAGCCGATCCGGATCGAGGCCGGCCGGCGCATGGGCCTCGGCGACGTATCGCACAATGTCGTGCCCAAGTTCGCCCTGCTCGCCCCGCCGCGGGCCGGCGGAACGGTGGCCTCGCGGTACTTCATGCCCTGGGACTGCCACCCCAGCTATGCGGTGACGGGCGGCATCGGCCTCTCGGCCTGCATCCTTTCGCCGGGGACGATCGCCGGATCGATCGTTGCCCCGCGCCCTTCGGGGCCCACCGCTTCACTGGTCATCGAGCATCCGTCGGGGGCCCTCGAAATCGTCGCCGATTTCGCGATCACGGCGGGCGAACTCGACATTCGCAAGATCGGAACTCTGAGGACGGCCCGCCTGCTTGCGTCGGGCCACGTTTACGTTCCTTCCCGTCTTTGGCAGGCCGGCGCGGGGCAGGGCGCGGCGGCCGGGGCGTCGCCGATCGTTCGCCCACCTTCGCCTTGTCTGACGAAATAATTATGCATAAAAATGCACTATGCGTATCAATTTCGAACTGCTCGACCTGCGATCCTTCATTCTGGTCGTCGAACTGGGCACCTTTCGCAAGGCGGCGGATGCGCTGAATCTGTCGCAGCCCGCGCTTTCGCGCCGCATCCAGTCGTTGGAGGCAGCGCTGGGCGCCCCCCTGCTCGAACGCTCGACGCGGCATGTCGCGACGACGGCGTTCGGCCGCGAGATCGAGCCCCTGGCGCGGCGCCTGATTGACGAGTTCGAGAACCAGCTTCTGTCCATTTCCGGCGTGGGCGACCGCCAGGCCGGCCAGGTTACGATCGCCTGCGTGCCGACGGCGGCATTCTATTTTCTGCCGAAGGCGATCAAGGAATTCAACAACCACTACCCGCGGATCGGTTTCCGCCTTCTCGACCTGTCGTCCGCCCAGGCGCTGGATAGCGTCGCCAGCGGCGAGGCCGAGTTCGGCATCAACTTCATCGGTTCGTCGCGCGGCGATCTTCATTTCACGCCGCTGGTCGAGGATCCGTTCGTGCTGGCCTGCCGGCGGGACCATCCGTTCGCCAGGCGCCGGAGCCTGAAATGGAAGGACCTCGAAAACCGGCAACTCATCGGCGTCAGCCGGGCCAGCGGCAACCGCGTTCTGCTTGATTCGGCCCTGGCTAAGACGGCGGTCAGGCTGAGCTGGTTTTACGAGGTGAACCACCTGTCGACCTCGTTGGGGCTGGTCGAAAGGGGGCTTGGCGTTTCCGTGCTGCCGCGATTGGCGACCCCGCAGGAGGATCATCCGTTGCTGATGACGGTGCCGCTTACCGATCCGGTCGTGACCCGGACCATCGGAATCGTCGAACGCCGCATCGGCAGACTCTCCCCGGCCGCCCAGCGGTTTCGGGACATGCTGGCGGGAAGCTGGACGATCTGACGCCAGCCGGAAACGCCGGGCGGTGGCGCGCCGCCGTGCGACGGCAAGACGGTCGCCGATCATCCGCGCTCCTACGGTACTCGGGACTTCGTGTTCGATTCGCTGCATTACCTGGCACTGATCGAGACCAAGGAGGCGCGGATGGGCATCCGGGGGAAGCGAGAGTTCATCCAGGTCTTGCGGCTGATTGAAGCCATTCCGAAGGGCGTCGTTGCATCCGCCGTCACCGAGGCGATCCGTCTCGGTGCGATAGGCTTCGACGCGGCTCGATCTTGATGCCTATCCCCATCTGCCGAAGCCGGACGTCAGGACGAACGCGGCGGCCGATGGTGAACCGCTATTGCTCGACCGGCACGCGATCCGGCCTCGCAACCGCGTCTGCTCCTAAAGGCACATTCGAGGCGTTACGCCAAGCCGAGCTCTCTCTGCTTAACAACTCATTGAAATAACAGCTAATTTTCTATGCATGTGCGAAGTCGCATTTGTTCGGCTGTGAATTAGCCCTTGGTCGCAGCAATTGGGTTGGAACGGAAATCTAATTTGCGTCACCCCTACTCGGTGCTCCAGCAGTCGAAGACGGAGATCGACGTCTTCTACAAGGACATCAACGACAACAAGGACGAACTGATGGCGTTCAGCCGCGTCAACTTCGCACGCATCGCCGAGGAATTCGGCTGCCGCGGCATCCGCGTCGAGCGGCCGCAGGACCTCGCGCCGGCATTGGCCGAGGCGCTGAAGGAGACGCGCCCGGTGGTGGTCGACGTCGTCACCGACCCCGAGCATCCGGCGCCGGAGCCTTGGACGCCGGGCGCCCAGGGGACGGGACGGACGTACGAGCACTAGGCCGGGGTGAAGACGGAACCGCCAGGTCCGGCCGCTGTCACCGCTTTTGAACATCTCGGTCCAGATGACGTCGCGGGCGTCGTGCTGGAAGCGCGCCGAGGCCAGGATGTGGCCGTCGGCCAGCGCGATGAGTCTCGGATAGAAATAGCCAATGGCGCCGAAGATCAGGTGTCCGGAACGGTCGTCCATGGCGGCGCCGGCGTGATCGATTCGGTTCGGAAACACGAAATCGTTGAGCGTGCCTCCTCGGCGTTCGAACCAAGCAAGGATGCTGCCGCGGGCGGGCTCGAGGAGCTTGGATTGAACGGGCCGCCCCGCCGACACGGCCGCCTGAGGTGGTGGAACACCGGACCTTTTGATCCTCGCCCAAAAGCGGGAGGGCGATGACCGGACATACACTTTCGAAGTCGAAAACGCTGTGGACTTCGCGCCGTATTCCTGGCGGGGTGGGCGCAGAGCGGCCCCCGCGATTGTTGCGCCGAACCGTTTCGAAGTATAAATATGTAAGAAAACGCGCAAGCGAAGGGTGGCTTATGTTCGAATGTGAACTTTTTATGACCGTTTTGAGGCAGTCGCATGGACGATAAGCCTCGGGATGGGGTTTCCCATCCCGAATGAGCGTTCAACCTGGGGAGACATGACACATGAATACCCGTGGGATGAAAGGACTACTTGCAAGCGCGGCAGTCGCGGTTCTGGCTTGGACGGCCCCGGCGGGCGCCGCGGTCGAGTTGCGCATGATGTGGTACTCGGACGGCAACGAGGGGGAGGTCGTCCGCGATCTTCTCAATCGGTTCGAGCAGCAGAATCCGGACATCAAGATCATCGTCGACAACGTGGCCTACAAGGCGATCCTGGAAAGCCTGCCGGTCCAGCTCGCCGCAGGCCAGGGCCCCGACATCGCCCGCGTCACCGATCTTGGCGGGCTTTCGAAGTACTATCTCGACCTCACGCCCTATCTCATGGATCCGGAATACTGGCGTGCCAGCTTCGGCCCCTATCTGCAATGGTACCGCCAGTCGGGCGACACCAAGGGGATCTACGGCATCCAGAACCAGTTGACGATGACCGGCCCGTTCATCAACAAGACGCTGTTCGACCAAGCCGGCGTCGCCATTCCCGGCGCCAAGGCGACGTGGGACGATTGGGCCACCGCCACCGTGGCCGTCGCCAAGAAACTGAATATCCCTTACCCCATCGCCATGGACCGTTCCGGCCATCGCTTCGCCGGCACGGCCATCAGCATGGGGGCCAAGTTCCTCAACGAAAAGGGCGAGCCCGCTGTCGTCGACGAAGGGTTCAAGGCGATGGCCTCGCGCATCAAGAAGTGGCATGACGACGGTACCATGGGCAAGGAGCTGTGGGGCGGCGTCAGCGGCTCGGCCTACCGGGGCGCCAACGAGGAGTTCGCCAACGCCCAGGTCGTCATGTACATGAGCGGCAGCTGGCAGATCTCGCAGTTCGCCAAGCAGATCGGCGATGCCTTCGACTGGGTCGCGGTACCGCAACCCTGCGGCCCCGCCGCCTGTACCGGCATGCCGGGCGGCGCCGGCACGGTCGCCTTGAAGCAGACCAAGCATCCCAAGGAAGTGGCCAAGGTTATGGAGTACTTGGCTAGCGAGCCGGTGATCACGGAATTCTCGGCCCGCACACTGATCCTGCCGGCCCATCTGGGCGTTGTGAAGAAGGGAGTCGACTTCAAAACCGACCTCAGGCTTGCCAAGGACGCCCTGTCGGTTTTCACCGGGCATATCTCCAACCTGTCGCCGGTGGCTTCCGCGCTTCAGGGCTATCCGTACAACCGCGTCATCTTCAACGCCGTCATCAGCCGCCTGGGGCAGGCCGTGGTCGGCGAGTTGACGCTCGATGACGCCTACGCGCGGATCACCCAGGACATCGAAGCCCAGATGGCCGAACAGCAACGCAACAAGAAGTAGGTCCCGGTCGAATGCGGGGTGGGACGCTTTCGTCGCTCCCGCCCCGCCGAAGCCGCGGCGGCGGCCGGTCGGGATTTTGGCACCGCGGACATCAAGGACGTCATGAAACGCTCTGCGGGTGACGGCGAATTGCGGGGGAATCGGGCCGAGGGCCTGTTGCGGCTGCCGTGGGAAGTGGCCATGCGGGCCCTCGAATATCCAATGCGGGGGGTCCAGCGGCTGATCGGCCAGGGCCGCATGCCCTACGTGTTCGTGCTACCGAATCTCCTGATCTTCGGCACCTTCGTCGTCGTCCCCCTGTTCATCAATTTCTACTACTCGGTGACGGGCGGAACCGCCCTGTTTCCCGAAGACCGGCCCTTCGTGGGCGCCGACCAGTATGGCTATCTGCTCGACTGCGAGAACCATCTCAGCCCGTTCACCTGCCGCGAGGACCGGTTCTGGCGGGGCGTCTACAACACGATCTTTTTCGTGACCTTCCAGGTTGTGGCGATGGTCGGTCTGTCGCTCCTGACGGCGGTCATTCTCAACCGACGCATCGTCGCCCGCGGTTTCTTCCGCAGCGTTTTCTTCTATCCAGTTCTGCTGTCGCCAGTGGTCGTCGCCCTGATCTGGAAATGGATCCTGCAGCGTGACGGCGTGCTGAACGCCGTGATTACCGCCTTCGGGGGCGATCGGGTGCTGTTCCTTGCCGAGCCGCAGTGGGCGATGTTCTGGATCATCTTCGTATCGACGTGGGCCCATATGGGCTTCTACACCCTCATCCTTCTGGCCGGATTGCAGTCGATCCCCGCGGACCTTTACGAGGCGGCCGAGATGGACGGGACCTCCCGGTGGCGGACCTTCCGGCGCATCACCATGCCGTTGCTGTGGCCGACCATGTTGGTGGTCCTGGTGCTGGCGCTCATCAAGTCGGTCCAGACGTTCGACGAGGTGTTCGTGCTGACCGGCGGCGGACCGGGGACCGCCACCCAGCTCATCGTCCACTACATCTACGAAACGGCGTTTGCCACCCAGGTTCACAACTTCGGACTCGCCGCCGCGGCGTCCATCCTGCTCGGCACGGTGCTGTTCATCCTTACGATGATCCAGATGCGGCTCGGCTCCCGCGGGGAGAGACGATGAGAGGAATGCTAAGATGAACCGCACCCTCGCATTCCTGACCCGCCGGCGTGGCGGCCGGGGCTGGCATCCCACGGACATTCTGTCCTACGCCTACCTCATGCTCGGTGTCCTCATGATGTTCGGCCCGGTGGTGTGGCTCCTCATGTCGTCGTTCAAGACGCAGGCCGGCCTGGTCGAATTTCCGCCCAGCTTCCTGCCCTACTCGCAGGAGCAGGTGATGGTTGAGGGTTACAAGGATCCCCTGCCGCTGTTCGAGGTGACGCTGCCGGACGGCTCGAAGAAGCCGATGGCCCAGGTACGCCGCATCGGCATCGTCTCGCAGATGGTCGATCCCAAACAGCCCGACCAGACCATCCGCGTGAAGTTCGAAGACCGCACCCCGATCAGGAGCCTTGCCTTCGCGTGGGAAAACTACGTGACGCCGCTCAAGCAGTTCAACTTCATGAGCTACCTGTGGAACTCCATCGTCGTGACGACGGTGGCGACGTTCATCACCCTTGTCGTCAACAGCATGGCCGCCTTCGGCCTCAGCAAATACGAGTTCAAGGGCCGCACCTCGATCCTCATTTTCATCATCGGCACGCTGATGATCCCGATTACGGTGATCATGGTGCCGGTCTATCTGGTCGCCACCCAGTTGGGTATGGTGAACAGCCTGTGGGGCGTCATCCTGCCGGGCGCGGCGACGCCGACCGGAGTCTTCCTGTTGCGCCAATACATGCTGACCATCCCCGACGAACTCATCGATGCCGCCCGCATGGACAACGCCAGCGAATGGCAGATCTATTGGCGCCTCATCGTACCGCTCTCGCTACCGGCGATCGCCGTGCTGGCCATCTTCTCGATCATGTGGCGGTGGAACGACTTCCTTTGGCCGCTCATCATTCTCACGCGCAACGAGGTCTACACCCTGCAGGTCGGTCTCAATGCTTTCCAGGGCGAACTGCAAGTCCAGTGGCACTTCGTGCTGGCCATGACGGTCGTCACGTTGCTGCCGATCACCCTCGTCTTCGCTTTCCTCCAGAAGTTCATAACCACCGGCATCGCCAGTACGGGAATGAAGTGATGGCAACGCTTCGCTTGAACAAGGTCAACAAGAGGTTCGGCGGAACGCATGTAATTCACGACGTCGACCTCGAGGTGGTCGACGGCGAGTTCGTGGTCTTCGTCGGCCCGTCCGGCTGCGGGAAGTCGACGCTGCTGCGCATGGTGGCCGGCCTGGAAAAGGTGACCAGCGGTACCGTCGAGATCGACGGCGCCGTCGTCAACGATGTCTCGGCCGCCGAGCGGGGGCTGGCCATGGTCTTCCAGTCCTACGCCCTTTATCCGCACATGAGCGTCTACCAGAATATGGCCTTCGGGCTGGAGAACACCCGCGTGCCGCGGCCGGAGATCGACCAGCGCGTGCGCGAGGCGGCGCGCCTGCTGCGCATCGAGGAATACCTGAATCGCAAGCCGAGGGCGCTGTCCGGCGGCCAGCGCCAGCGGGTGGCGATTGGCCGGGCGATCGTGCGCAAGCCCCGGATCTTCCTGTTGGACGAGCCGCTCAGCAACCTGGATGCCGAGCTTCGCGTGCTGATGCGGGCCGAACTGGCGAGCCTCCACAACCGGCTGGCGGCGACCATGATCTATGTCACCCACGACCAGGTCGAGGCGATGACGCTGGCCGACAAGATCGTCGTGCTGCGGGACGGCCGGGTCGAGCAGGTGGGCCGTCCGCTGGATCTCTACAACCACCCCGCCAACCGCTTCGTTGCCGGCTTCATCGGCTCGCCCAAGATGAACTTCCTGCCGGCCCGATTCCTGAAAGCCGCCCCCGGCAATGTCATGGTCGAGGTCGCCGGCATCGCCGAAATCGAGTTGCCGTTCGATGGGGGGCGTCTTTCCCCGGGCGAGGAGATGACGTTGGGCATCCGGCCGGAACACATCCGCCACGATACGGCGGGCGCCGCGCCGTTCCAGGCGGCCGTCACCGTTTCGGAACAGTTGGGCGGGGAGTCCTACCTCTATTGCATGCTTCAGGGAGACCATAAGATCGTCATCCATGCGTCGGGCCAGACCGAAGCCCGCCGGGGCGACGAGATCGCCATGACTTTTCCGCCGCACCAGACCTATCTGTTCGATGCCGACGGCACGGCCCTGCAACGCACGGGCGCCAAACCAGCGGCGGTTTCGCGATGATCGATTTCAAGTCCGTCCGCACGGTCGTGCGGGCAACCTGCGGCAAAACCCAGGCAGGCGTCGCCGCCTTTGAGACGGATCTGGGTCCCCTGGAGGTCACCGCGTATGCCGAGGGCGTATTCCGCCTGCGCTTCGGTCCGGCAAGCGGTGCCGATTACGGCTTGCTGGCCCCGGCGCCCGCACCCGTCTCCATGGCCGTCGAGGCAACAGAAGCGACGGTCCGGTTGCGGGCCGGCGACCTGACGCTCGAACTGGCCCAGGATCCGTTGAATTTCACGCTTTCGCGGGCCGGCCGCGTTCTCATGCGCTCGGCAACGGACGGTCATTTCGTCCGCCACTTCCGGCTGCCGCCGTTCGGCCGCACCCGGGACGGCTGGGTGGCGGCACTGGATCTGCGTAGTGGCGAGCCCGTCTACGGCCTTGGTGAAAAATGGGGTCCGCTCAACCGTCGCGGCCAGCTTGTCGTCAGCCGCAACGAGGATGCCCTCGGGGTCAATGCCGAGATTTCCTATAAGAACGCGCCGTTCGCTTGGTCGCCCGAGGGCTGGGGCGTGCTCGTCCACACGCCGGCCACCGTCACCCATGGCGTCGGCTACGCCCCGTGGTCGCACCGCTCCTACGTGCTGGAAGTGGAAGACGCGGTGATGGACCTGTTCCTGATCGCCGCCGACACGCCGGCCGCCATTCTTGAACGTTTTCGCGCGCTGACGGGCGCCGCGCCGGAGGTGCCGCGCTGGAGCCTCGGCGTTTGGATCAGCCGCGCCTATTACAAGACGGCGGAAGAAGCGATGGAGGTGGCGCGCGAGATCCGGACTCGCCGCATCCCTTGCGATGTCTTCACCCTCGACGGCCGGGCTTGGCTCGCCGTCGACACCCGCTTCGGCTTCGAGTGGGACGCCGGCCGCTATCCCGACCCCAAGGCCTTCACTTCGGCCCTCAAGGCGATGGGCTTTCGCATCTGCGCCTGGGAGTACCCGCTGGTTTCCGTCAAGAATCCTCTGTTCGACGAATTGGCCGCCAAGGGATGGCTGCTGAAGAACCAGAACGGCCAAGCCTATCGTTACCAGTGGGACATGTCGCCTTTCGGGGCGGTGCTGACGCCCCTGCCGGAAAGCGGCATCGTCGACTTCACGCATCCCGACGCGGAGGCCTGGTTCGCCGCCAGTCACGAAAAGCTGTTCGATTCCGGCATCGACGTCATGAAGACCGATTTCGGCGAGCAGGTGCCGGACGACGCCGTCGCCCACAACGGCGACAGCGGGCGCCGCCTGCACAACGTCTATCCGCTGCTCTATAACCGCTGCACCTATCGGGCGACGCGCGAACGCTTCGGGCAAGACGGCCTGGTGTGGGGCCGCTCGGGGTGGACCGGCAGCCAGACCTGCCCCATCCAGTGGGGCGGCGATCCGCAGGCCGACTGGGAAGGGTTGGCCGCCAGCATTCGCGGCGGCCTTTCGTGGGGCCTCTCCGGCGTGCCTTATTATGCCCATGACATCGGCGGCTTTTACGCCGGCCCGCCCGATCCGGAGCTCTACGTGCGGTGGATCCAGGCGGGCGTGCTTGCCTCGCACACCCGCATCCATGGCATCGGCCCGCGTGAACCTTGGTATTTCGGCGACGAGGCCGAGCGCATCTCGCGCCAATGGCTGGAATTCCGCTACCGCCTGCTGCCGTACCTCGAGGAAGCGGTGGCCGACGCCGCCGCCACCGGCCTGCCGGTCATGCGCGCCATGGTGCTGGCCTTTCCCGACGATCGCGCGGCGTGGGCCTTCGACGGGCAGTACATGCTGGGCCGCGACCTGTTGGCCGCTCCGGTGGTGCGGCCGGGCGGAAGGGTTTCGGTCTACCTGCCGCGCGGACGGTGGTACGATTTCGAGAGCGACGAGGAATTCGAGGGCGGCCGCGTCCATGACCTGACCGTGCCACTGGATCGCGCCGCCCTGTTCGCCCGCGACGGCGCGATCATTCCGCTCGGCCCCGCCGTCCAGCACACCGGCGAACTCGCCGGCCGCGAAGCGATCGAGGAAGAGCGCGCATTCGGAAGGGGAAAGCGATGATTGCCGCCAATCGCATGACCGGCTTCAAGGCCGGCGCCGGCTTCCACACGCTGGAAACCGATGGTCCGGCGGTGCGCCTGCATTTTCTCACCGACGACATCGTGCGCATCCGAGCCTCATTCGATCGTGCGTTCGCCGAGGAGTCCTACACCCTGGTCCTCACCGCCTGGGAGGACCGCCTCGACGCTCTGCTGGCCGCCGAGCGCCGCAGGGTCGAACCCCTGATGCCGGAGCCGCAAGACGAAGGCGAGCGCCTGGTTTTCGCGACGAAAAGCCTGCGGCTCATCGTCTTCAAGGACCCCTTCGGCATCGAGATCCGCGACCTCGAAGACCGCCGGCTGCACGCCGACCTGCGGGGGCGCACGTTCGTTCAGGACCATCTGGGGCGGGTATGGCATTATAAGGAACGCGCCGAGGGCGACCGCTACTACGGATTCGGTGAAACAACAGGCCCGCTCGACAAGGCCGGCCGGCGCGTGCGGCTCAGTCCCAAGGACGCCATCGGCTACGACGCCGAACACACCAGCTGCCTCTACAAGCACATCCCCTTTTACATCAGCCTGGATGGCGCCAGCCGCCGCGCCTCGGGCCTTTTCTACCACAACGCCTGGGACGCCGAGTTCGACATGGGCAGCGAGATCAGCGGCTACTGGCCCCGCTACACCAGCTATTGCGCCGAGGGCGGCGATCTCGATGTCTTCTTCATCAACGGGCCTACCATCGCCGAGGTGGTCGAACGCTATACCGACCTCACCGGCAAGACGGTCATGCCGACCCGGGCCTCGCTCGGCCATCTCGGCTCGACCATGTACTACGTCGAACTGGAAAAGGACTGCGACGAGGCCATCATCGGTTTCATCGAGAAAACCCGGGAAGAGGGAATCCCCATCGATGGCTTCCAGCTTTCCTCCGGCTATACCGTAGGCCCGGGCAACCGGCGCTACGTCTTCACGTGGAACGCCACGCGCTTCAAGGACCCGGATGCCTTCTTCGCGCGCATGAACGAACTGGGCGCGCCGGTGTCGCCCAACGTCAAGCCGGGCATCCTGCTCGACCACCCCCACTACGACGATTTCGCCAAGGCCGGCGGCTTCATCCGCGACCCCCATGAGGACAAGCCCTACGTCGACCGCTGGTGGGGCGGCCCCGGCTCGTTCGTCGACTTCACCCATCCCAAGGGGCGCGAGGTCTGGAAGAATTTCATCATCGGCGCCCTGGCTTCCAAAGGCGTTTCGTCCATCTGGAACGACAACTGCGAGTACGACCTTACCGACCGCTTGGCCCGCTGCCACGGAGACGGCGCGGAAAAACCGGCCGGGGCCGTCCGCAACATCCAGGCCAACCTGATGGCGATGACCTCGCATTTGGCGTTGCGGGAATCGCGGCCCGCCGAGAGGCCCTACGTCCTCTGCCGGTCGGGCGGCGCCGGCATCCAGCGCTACGCCCAGACCTGGGCAGGCGACAACTTCACGTCCTTCAAGACGCTACGCTTCAACATCGCGACCATCCTCGGCATGGGGCTTTCCGGCGTCGCCAACCAGGGCTGCGACACAGCGGGTTTTGCGGGGCCCCGGCCGGGACCGGAACTGCTGATACGCTGGGTGCAGAACGGCATCTTCCAGCCGCATTTCGTGATCCACTCGGCCAACACCGACAATTCGGTGACCGAGCCGTGGATGTATGGCGAGCCCTACACTGCCCTGATCCGCCAGGCGATCGGGCTGCGCTACAGCCTCATTCCCTACCTCTACTCGCTGATGCGCCAGGCGCACGTAACGGGCGCACCCATCATGCGCCCCCTCGTCTACGCGTTCCAGAAAGACCCACGGTGCGACGGCGAGGACATCTCCTTCATGTTCGGGCCGTCGATCCTGGTCGCCAACGTGGTGGAGGAGGGGGCGAAGACGCGCACCCTTTACCTGCCGGCCGGCTGCGACTGGTTCGACTGGGCCACCCGTCATCGCTACGCCGGAGGCCAGGAGATCACGCTCGACGTCGACCTTGCGTCGATTCCGCTGTTCATCCGCGACGGCGCCATCGTGCCGACGGCGCCCAGCCTTGCCAGCCTGAGACGGCGCGACGAGGTTTCCGCCCTCGAATGGGTCGTCACGCCCGGTCACGACGCTTGCTTCACCCTTTACGAGGACGACGGCGTCTCCAACGCCTACGAGGACGGCGCGTTCCTGGAAACTCGTGTCGACCTGAGGGCCGGGGCACGCACGATCCTGACGTTCAATCGCCGGGGGCGTTATACCTCCCCCATCAAGACCATGGTCCTCGACGTCGTCAACGAGCGGAAGGGCGCCTACTGGGTCTCCGTCGCCGGCCGGCGCATCCCGCAGTTTCTCGACCGCAGGAAATGGGCGGCCGCAGACGACGGCTGGATCTACGACGCCGCCCGCGCGGCCGTACGCGTCAAGTATCCCAACCCAGACGGCGACTACGAGGTCGTGGTCAGCTTCGAGACTTTCGATCTGATCGGGATGGATGGATGAACGGGGGAGCAGCCGACGTCCTTCGGAAACTCGATCTTCTGGTCGCCGGCATGACCGGCCTCAAGGGCGACGGCCGGATCGACGAACCGAATCTCGATGGGTCACCCGGCGACTACGTCGGCTTCACAAGCTGGGAGTGGCCGCAAGGAGTCGGTCTCTACGGCCTGTTCCGCCTTTGGGAATTCCGTGGCGACGACGCCCTGCGCCGCCTGATCGAGAATTGGTACGCCCTCCGCCTCGCCACCGGCCTGCCGCCGATCAACGTCAATACCAGCGCGCCGATGCTGGCCCTGGCCCTGTTGTGGGCGCGGACGGCCGATGCCCGCTGGCAACCGGCTCTCGCCGCATGGGCCGATCACGTGATTGCCGACTTGCCGCGCACCCCGGAGGCCGGCTTCCAGCACATCGTCTCGGACGGCGTGAATGCCGGCGAGCTGTGGGACGATACCCTGTTCATGCTGGTGTTGCCCCTCGCCGCCTATGGACGGGCAAGCGGCCGGCACGACCTGGCCGAGGAGGCGGTCCGGCAATTCCTCCTCCACGCCAGGTACCTGACGGACACCGAGACCGGCCTGTGGTTCCACGGCTGGACGTTTGCCGGCCGGCACCATTTCGCCCGCGCCCGCTGGGCCCGCGGCAATGCTTGGATCACCGCCGGAATCCTGGATTTCCTCGACATCGTAGACCTGCGGGGCGGGGTGCGCGATTTCCTGCTGGACTGCCTGTGTGCCCAAATGAACGCTCTTGCCGCACTCCAGGACGAAAGCGGCGGCTGGCATACGCTGCTCGACGATTCCTCGTCCTACCTTGAGACCTCGGCCACCGCCGGTATCGCCTATGGTTTCCTCAAGGCGGCACGCCTCGGCTTGGTGGAACCGCGATTCCGGGAGGCCGGCCTCAGGGGCCTCGCCTACGTACTGGCCCAAATCGACGGTGACGGAATCGTGCAAGGGGTCAGCTACGGCACCCGTATGGGCCGTGACCTGCAATTCTACCGCGACATCCCCATGCGCCCGACCGCCTACGGCCAGGCCCTCGCCATGCTCCTTCTCGCCGAGGCCGCACGGCATTTGGAGACCGCGTGATGCCTCGCCTCGTCACCGCTCTTGCCCCCGGCCGCACCGTCGATCGCTGGCAGCTCTCGGCGACGCGGGAGGAACGCTTCGACGTCCCGGACGAACCGATGGAGGGGTCGATGGACGCCGGTTTCTTCCTCACCGGCGAGCGCAATTACATTCCCCACGAATATCCCTGCCGGCGTGCCTTCGCCGCCCTCCACCGGGAACGGCGACCCGAACCCAGGGGCCAGTTCACGCCCGACCGCTGGTGGTTTCCCTTCGGTGCCACGCGGGTGGATCTCTCCGGCTTCTGGTTCCGCCCCACGAGGGTCGAAACATGGGCGCGAACATGCCTCGTCGCCGATCACGATCAGGCGTGCCGCTTCCGCCTGACGACCTGCGGCGCGGCAATGCTGTTTGCCGACGGCCGGGAGGTCGCCTGGCTGGCGCCTTACCGGCGCAACTGGGAAGAGGGCGTCGACTTCGACCTGCCGCTGCCAGCCGGGGAAACCGAGATCACCGTCTGGTTCGCCGATCTCTGCGAACGCGATGCGCGCTATTTCTTCTCGCTGCAGATCCTGGAAGGGGAGGGCGTTGCCGCCGGCCTCCGCGTGCCGATCGAACCGGAGGCCGTCCGCGAGATGGAGGCCCTGCTCGACGGCGTGCACTTCGACCGCCCATGGTATGAGGCGGGCGAGGTCGTCCTGCGGTTCGGCCGCCCCTCCTCGCGGCCCTTCGAGGTCGGGATCACGGTCACGGGCGACTTCATTTCAGCCGAGGCGACACATCTGGAACGGCACCTGGAAAACGGCCAGGACGAAGTGGTGGTGGCGCCGGTCGACAAGCTGCCGGCCGATTTCCGGACATTCCGGATCACCCTGCGGGCCGGCGAGGTGACGGCCTCTCGCGCCCTCGGGGTCGAGATCGCCCCGCCGATGCCCGCGCCGCCGGGGTCACTGCCGTTGCGCGTGGAGGAAGCCCTCGACCATGTCGCCCTGAACGCCGAGCCCGATACGGTGCGCGCCCTTGCCCGAGTTGCCACCGGGCGCCGCGGACCCGACACCGACGCCATGATCGAGGCGTGCCTTCCCGCCATCGCCGACTGCCACGATTGCGCCGATTTCCTTCTGGTGCCGCTGCTGTGGGCGCGCATGCGGTGGGGCGACGGCATCGGGCGTGAAACCCGGGCGCGCGTCGATGATGCCATCCTCGGCTTCCGCTATTGGATGGACGAACCCGGCAACGACGTCATGTGGTACTTCAGCGAGAATCACGCGCTGCTGTTCCATGCCGCCTGCCACCTCGCCGGAACGCTGTTCCCCGAGGCCCGCTTCACCCGGTCGGGCCGTCTGGGGAGCGCGCAGCGGCAGATCGGCGCCGAGCGGGTGCGGCGATGGTTCGATCACTTCGAAGCCTGCGAAATGGCGGAATGGAACTCCGCCCCCTATTTTCCGATCGATCTCAAGGGCCTTGCCGCACTGCTCGCACTTTCCCCCGAGGCCGATATCAGGGAGCGGGCGGAGCGGGGCATCCGGCGGCTGCTGGCCATCGTCGCCGCCTCTTGCCACCGCGGCGTTCTCACGGCGTCCCAGGGACGCAGCTACGAGCATTCGCTGCGGCCCGCCCGTACGCTCGAGGTCACGGCGATCGGCCGCCTCGTCTGGGGACATGGGGGTCTGGGCCGGCGCTTCCATGCGTTGCCGCTGCTGGCGCTTTGCATCCGCGACCACGGTTGGTGCCCCGACGAAAACCTGCGCGATATTGCCGTGTTCGCGGAGGACGGCGCACGCGAATGGTGCTTCCGCCAGGGGGAGGGGGGCTTTGCCTCTCTCTACCACTACAAGACTCGCCATTTCGCGATCGGCAGCGTGGCCGCCTACAAGCCCGGCGGCTGGGGCTATCAGGAAACCGCTTTTCACCTGCGCTTGGGAGAACGGCCGGAGGCGCAGGTGTGGATCAACCATCCCGGCGAGACGCTGCAAGGCGGGTTCGGCCGCCCGTCGTTCTGGGGCGGCTGCGGCATCCTGCCCAGAGTGCACCAGTACCGGGCGCTGGCCGTCCTCGTCTTCGACGCCCACCCCGATACCCCGGACTTCACCCACGCCTACGTTCCGCAGGCAGCCTTCGACGAGGTGATCCACGACGGCCGCCATCTGTGGCTCAGGGCGGGCGGAGCCTTCGCGATGCTTGCCGCCAGCGGCGTCCTCGATAGCATCGAGAGAGGACCGAGCGCCGGCTGCGAGGTACGCTTCGCGGGGCGCTACGGCCGCTGGATCGTGCGGTTGTCGGATGCCTCGCGCGAAGCCAGCCTGGCCGGCTTCGCGGCGCGCATGCGGCGGCTGGAAATGCGCCAAACGGCCGACGGAAAAATTGTCCTCGACGATCCCGATTATGGCGCTGTCGTCTGCCATGCCTCGGGCGTCATTGAGGCCGAGGGGCGGATCGTCGATCCTTCCCGGTGGACGCGGGAAGGCGAGGTCAGGGCCCTGCCATGAGCACCGCGCCGAAACCGCCATGATCCCCGTCAACACCGATGAATCCCGGGTCGGCCCGGTCGAATTGCCCGACCTCATGCGGGGCCCCGACGGGACGCCGGTCGTCACGACAGAAGATCGCCGGCACTGCCAGGCGTGGCTGCGCCAAGTCTTCGCGCGGACGATGTATGGCCCCATCCCGCCGCCGCCGAACACGCTGGAGATCAGCCGCCGCGACCTTCCCGCCGAGTTTCCCGGGGTGCGGACGGAAGAGATTGCCCTTTCACTCAGTCATCGGGGCCGCCACATCGGGAAGCGGCTGACGCTGTGGCGGCCGGAAACCGTGGAGCCGGTCCCGGTCATCGCCGGCCTTGCCTTTCTCGGTGCCGCGGGAGCCACGCCATCCACGGCGGTGGCCCTGTGTGATGACGCCTTCATCGATGGCTTCGCCAACCACGGTGTACGCGACGGCCGGCCGACCGATGCCACCCGCGGCCGTCATGCCGACCGCTCGCCGATTCCCCTCATCACGGGAGCGGGGTTCGCCCTCCTGCTTTCCGGGTACGGCGAGTGGGTGCCGGACCATCCCGATCGCTGGCAGGAAACGGGCCTATGGCCGTTCCTCCAGCCAACGGACGGCCCGCGACGGCCGGGCGCCATCTCGCTGTGGGCATGGGCGATGTTGCGCCTGGTCGACGCCTTGACCCGGCTGCCAGAAATCGACGGCGGCCGCATCGCCGTGTTCGGCCACTCGCGGCTCGGCAAGGCGGCACTGTGGGCGGCGGCGAATGATGAGCGGATAGGCCACGTCCTGGTCAACAACGCGGGGTGCGCCGGCACCAAGCTGTGCCGCCGCGATTTCGGCGAGACGCTCGCCCACCTGACGGCGCGCTACCCGCACTGGCTGGCTCCCGCCTGCCCCATCCAAACCGCGCGGTTGCCGGTCGACCAGCACCAGCTCCTGGCCTGCGTCGCGCCTCGCGGGCTTTATGTCGCTTCGGCCGCCGACGACTTATGGGCCGACCCCAGGGGCGAATACCTCGCCCTCAAGGCGGCGCTGCCGTTCTGGCAAATCGGCGGAGGGACGCCAATTCCCGAACTCCCCGACGCGGATGGCGCGCTGCTCCCCGGCCAGGTCCTGCGGGCCGGGCCACTGGCCTGGCACCTGCGCCCCGGAGTCCACGATCTGACGCCGTGGGATTGGCGGCATTTCATGGATGCGTTGAGGGACTGGTGAGGTTGCCCGAACGTCGGCGCCCTTAGCGGCGGCGGCCCTGGACGATTTCAGGGATCTCGACGACGCCGCTTTCGCCGCCGAGCACGTTCCGCGCCGAATCTCGACAACCTGGCGATTCATCCGGCAATTCCGCGAATTTGAAACGGAACCGTCATCTCGCTGTCCGCAAGCCGTCACACAGTTTCGATAGGAGTCGCATCGAGAGACAGTGAAAGGGAGGCGGTCTTGAGCAGTGTGGCAATCGAAATTCGCGGCCTGACCAAGACATTCAACAAGGGCCGGTCCAGGACGCGTGCCCTCGATGACGCCAGCCTTCGCGTTGGCCCGGGCGACATGGTCGCCCTGATCGGCGCCTCCGGTTCCGGCAAGTCCACCTTGATCCGTCATCTCATCGGCCTCACCGCCGGCGATGCCGGGGCCGGCCCGTGCTGCGTCACCGTACTCGGCATGCCGGTCCAGGAACACGGCCGCGTGTCGACCGGCGTGCGGGCGGTGCGGGCCCGGGTCGGGGTGGTTTTTCAGCAGTTCAACCTGGTCGGCCGGCTGTCGCTCTTGACCAACGTCCTGCTCGGCCTTCTCGGCCGTATTCCCGCCTGGCGCGGCTGCCTCGGGCTGTTCACCGCCGAAGAGAAGGCCCGTGCCCTGGACGCGCTCCATCGCGTCGGCATGCACGAGTACGCCGGCCAGCGCGCTTCCACGCTGTCGGGCGGACAGCAGCAGCGCGCCGCCATCGCCCGCGCTTTGCTCCAAGAGGCGTCGATCATCCTGGCCGACGAACCGATCGCCTCGCTCGATCCCGAATCGGCGCGCCGCGTGATGGAAAACCTGGCCCGCATCAACCGCGAGGACGGCACCACGGTGGTGGTTTCCCTCCATCAGGTCGATTTCGCCATCCGCTATTGCCCGCGTACGGTCGCCATGCGTGACGGGCGGGTCATCTATGACGGGCCGTCGACGGCCCTGACGCCCGAATTTCTCCGCGAACTCTACGGTGCGTCCAGCCACGAACTGATCCTGGCCGGCCCGCTCGGCGCCAAGCCCCATGACGAGGGCGATCGTTTTCCCGTTCTCGCGGTCGCACGTGCGGTGGGGTGACCAAGCGACCGGTCGTTCCCTTCACCCTTAGGTAAACTTACTGCAACTCAGGAGAATGACCATGTTCCGGACAATCGCCGCCAGTCTCGCGGTTGCCGCGGTGACGGCCGCCTCGGCCGCGCAGGCGGAAATCCCCAATCCCCTGACCTTCGGCATCATCTCGACCGAATCCTCGCAGGGCCTCAAGCAAAGCTTCGGCGACTTCCTGGCCGACATGGAAAAGGCGCTTGGCGTCAAGGTGAACGCCTTCTTCGCGCCCGACTACGCCGGCGTCATCGAGGCGATGCGCTTCAAGAAGGTCGACCTCGCGTGGTTTGGCAACAAGTCGGCCATGGAAGCGGTCGATCGCGCCAACGGCGAGATCTTCGTGCAGACGGTCGATGTCACCGGCAACCCCGGTTACTGGTCGCTGCTGATCACCCACAAGGACAACACCAAGATCAACTCGCTCCAGGACGTGCTGAAGTGCGACCATTCGCTCAGCTTCGGCAACGGCGACCCGAACTCGACCTCGGGCTTCCTGGTCCCCAGCTACTACGTGTTCGCGCAAAACAACGTCGATCCCAAGAAGTGCTTCAAGACGGTGCGTTCCGCCAACCACGAGACGAACGCGATGGCCGTCGCCAACAAGCAGGTCGACGTCGCCACCAACAATACCGAGTCGCTTTACGGCCGCCTGCTCGTGACCAACAAGGAAGCGGCGGACAACATCAAGGTCATCTGGAAGTCGCCGCTGATCCCGGCCGACCCGATCGTCTGGCGCGCCGACCTCGACCGCGACGCCAAGGCATCCATCAAGGCCTTCTTCCTGGGCTACGGCCGCATGGGCCCGAACGCCGCCAAGGAGCGCGAAGCGCTGGCCAAGGTGAGCTCGGGCTGGGCCCCCTTCCAGGACTCCTCCAACGCGCAGCTCTACCCGATCCGCCAGCTTGAGCTCTACAAGAACCGGGCGAAGATCGAGGGCGACGAGCGCATGGACGCCGCCGAGAAAAAGAAGAAGCTGGCCGAACTGGACGGCAAGATCGAGCTGGTCAAGGTGCTCGACGGCTCCCAGGGCGCCATCGGCAACTAGATCCGGGCAACGTGAACGGCGCCGCTCGACCCCGTCGGCGGCGCCGTGCCCTTTCCCCCCTTCGGACAGGAAACCGCCTTGACCCTCTCCGCATCCGTTTCCGCCAGGCCCCAACTCCCGCCGCGCGATCTCAAGCGCTCCGCCCTCAACGTCGCCGGCTGGGGCGTCCTGCTGGCCGTGCTGGCGTGGTCTTGGGAAGGTTCCGACATGCGGCCGTGGGACCTCGTCACCTTCGCGCCCAACATGTGGAAGTTTCTCACCGGCTTCTTTCCGCCGGATTTCTACGAGTGGCGCCTCTACGTCGAGGAAATGCTGATCACTATCCAGATCGCCGTGTGGGGCTCGGTGCTGTCGATCGTCTTTGCCGTGCCGTTCGGCATTCTGTCGTCGGAAAACGTAGTTCCCTGGTGGGTCTACCAGCCGGTGCGCCGGCTGATGGACGCCTTCCGCGCCATCAACGAGATGGTCTTCGCCATGCTGTTCGTGGTCGCCGTCGGCCTCGGGCCGTTTGCCGGTGTCCTCGCCCTGTTCATCCACACCCTCGGCATCCTGGCCAAGCTGTTCTCCGAGGCGGTGGAATCCATCGACCCCCGTCCCGTCGAGGGCATCCGCGCCACCGGCGCCAATATCGTCCAGGAGGTCGTCTTCGGGATCATCCCGCAGGTCCTGCCGCTGTGGATCTCGTATTCGCTCTATCGCTTCGAATCGAACGTCCGCTCGGCCACCGTTCTCGGCATCGTCGGGGCCGGCGGCATCGGCATGGTGCTGTGGGAATATGTGCGGGGCTTCTACTACCACGAGACCGCTGCGGTGATGATCATCATCATCGTCACCGTCAGCCTGCTCGACATCCTGTCCCAGCGGCTGCGCCGCCTGTTCGTGTAGGAACGATTTTCGGAAGGGTTGCCGTTTGCCTCGGCGGCCCTCGGGGGCGCTACATGACGCGCTCGCCCCGTATCCAGACCTCGCGCACCACCGCAACGCCGCCGACCATGTGAACCCGCGCCAGGTCGGCCCGGCGGCCGGCTTCGAGCCGTCCGCGATCGGTCAGGCCGACCATTTCGGCCGGGTTGGCGGAGGCCATGGCCACCGCCTCGCTCAAGGGGACGTTCCACTTGCGATGCAGTACGAAGATGGCCTGGATCATGCTGATCGGTACGTAATCGGAGGCCAGGCCGTCGAGCAGGCCTTCGGTGGCAAGATCGTGGGCGGCGACGTTTCCGGAATGGGAGCCGCCGATGACGATGTTGGGCGCGCCCATGACGGTAGCCAGCCCATGTTCGTGGGCGCACCGCGCCGCCTCGAAAGTGGTGGGGAATTCCGAGATCCTCACGCCGTCGCCAACGCCCTCCAGGACATGGTCCGGCGTGGTGTCGTCGTGGCTGGCCAGCGGCAGCCCGCGCTCACGGCACAACGCGACGATCCGCCGCCGGTTGCCTTCCGCATGCAGCTGCTGCGCTTCCACGCGCTCATGGATGGTGGCATCGAGCTCTTCCCGGGAATAGCGCTTGCTGTGAAACTGGCGCCAGTGGTCGAGGTTTCGCCACTGCCGCTGGCCAGGCGTGTGGTCCATCACCGAGACCAGCCGCACCCTCGGTTGACCAAGGGCTTCCGTCAGATCGTCGACGACGTCGGGCGCGCCAAGTTCGCATCGCAGATGGAGCATGTGGTCGGAGATCAGGATGCGGCCTTCCGCGGCCTCCGCCAGCGCGCCCGTCGCCACGTCCAGCGCCTCGCGGCGCCCCGACGAGGCGCCGTCGAACCCGACGTAGAGGGAATCAAAGACGGTGGTGATGCCGGCCGCCGCGATCTGACGGTCGTGGGCAACGATGGCGGCAAGGCCGGGCCAGGTGACGCCCGGCCGCGGTTCGAGATGCTTTTCCAGGTTGTCGGTATGGATGTCGACAAGGCCCGGCAGAAGATAATCGCCTTCCATGTCCCGCCCGCCGCCGGGTCCGGCGTCGATGGCGGCGATCTTCCCGTCGGCGATGCGCAACGAGCCGTCCAGGACGCCGGTGCGGGTGACGATGCGCGCGTTGGTGAAGACCGTGTCTGAGGACATGATGGAAACGACCGTTAAGGCGAGAGTGAAAATTCCGGAAACACTAAGGCGTGCCGGCGATTCCAAAATGAAACAATCATGAAAATTGGATGACAATCGATCCCGACAAGACGGCGATTCGTCGATACTGACTTTCCGATAAAATTCACAGTTCCGGCGTCTTCCGCTTTCTATATTTCTCCTGATGGAACGAAGACGCGAGGAGCCCATGGACTACATCATCGAAAACTGCCGCGTGCTGACACCCGAAGGCAACGTGAAGCCGGCGGCCCTGACTGTGGCGAAAGGACATATCGCCGGACTTGATGCCGACGGGCGGGCCGACGCGGTTCGCGTCAACGGCGCCGGCACGCTGCTTCTGCCCGGCATCGTCGACATCCACGGCGACGCCTTCGAGCGCCAACTCATGCCTCGGCCGGGCGTGAAGTTTCCGCTCGACGTCGCGCTTCTCGACACCGACCTCCAGATGATCGCCAACGGCATCACCACGGGCTTTCACGGCGTCACCCATTCCTGGGAGCCGGGACTGCGCGGCGGTCCCATGGCCAGCCAGGTCATTCGCACCATCCGGGCGATGCGGCCGCGTTTCGGATGCGACGTTCGCGTCCACCTCCGGTTCGAGACGTATGCCATCGATGGCGTCGCGGACGTCATCGACATGATCGAGGCCGGCCTGGTCGACGCCGTCGCCTTCAACGACCATGTCCCCCATTTCCAGGAGCGCCGGGACCAGCCGGCCAAGATCCAGCCGGCGGCGGCCAGGGCCGGCTTGAGCGTCCCGGAGTTCGTCGCCCTGCTGGATCGGGTGCGCCAACGGGCCGATGCCGTGCCGGGGGCCGTGCGCCGCCTGGCCGAGTGCGCCAACGCCCAGGGCGTTCCGCTGCTTTCCCACGACGACGAGACTCCGGCCATGCGCCGCATGTTCCACGACATGGGCTGCCGGATCGGGGAGTTCCCGGTCGACGCGGCGACGGCGGAAACAGCCAGGGATCTTGGCGACGAAGTCGTGCTGGGCGCCCCCAACATCCTACGCGGCGCCTCGCATTGCGGGCGTCTGACGGCCGCCGAGGCCATTGCCGATGGCCTGTGTACGATCCTGGCCTCCGACTACTATTATCCGTCGTTGTTGCAGGCGGCGTTCCGGATCGCCGCTTCCGGCGCCCTGCCGTTCGGGGATGCCTGGAACCTCGTCTCGGCAACCCCGGCTAGGGCCTTGGCCCTGAGGGACCGCGGCGAGATCGCGCCCGGCCGGCGGGCCGATCTCATCCTGGTCGACGACAGCGATCCCGAACTGCCGCGCGTCGCCGCGACGGTTGTCGCCGGCCGCCCGGTATTCCTCGATGGCAGTCGCCTTGGCGCCTGGGCGGAAGAGCAGGAGCCGGCGCGCGCATGAGCCGGTCAGCTTTCCACGACCACTTGGACGCGGTCGCCGGCGAAGCGGGCCACGCCGTACTCGACCGGCGCGCCGTCGCCATCGACGTCAACGCTTTCGGTGACCAGGATCGGCCGGTTGCGATGTTGTTGCAGGAGGCTGGCCTCCAGCCGGTCCGGCATGCGCGCCGTGATCCTGGTCGTGCGACGCACGAAGTCGGGAACGCCGAGCCGCGCCAGGGCCGTGGACACCGAGGACTCCTCCTTGAACGCCTCGAAGACGTCGGGAAACCGCCGCAGCGAGAAGAAATGTTCCGCCATCGCCACCACCCGGCCGTCGACCTGGCCGACGCGCCGGACCATCGCCACCATGGTGCCGGCGCGCAGGTTCAGCGCCTCGGCCACGGCCGGTGCCGCCCGCAGGCGTTGCGTGGCAACCACCCGCGCCCCGGGCAGCCGGCTCTGGTGCAGGATGTTTTCGCTGAAACGGGTATTCCGGCCGACGGTATAATCGACGACGTTCTCCGCCACGAACATGCCCCGTCCCTGGTCGACGCGAACCAAGCCCCGTTCCTCGAGGCCCGAGATGGCGCGTCGCACGGTATGGCGGTTGACGTCGAAACGCTCCGCCAGCTCCATCTCCGTCGGAAGGCGGGTACCCGGCGCCAACTCTCCCGACGCGATCCCGGCCTCCAGCGTCTGCTGGATCTGGCGCCACAGGGCCACCCCCGCTCCGCGCTCGATCTGCATTGCGCCCTCCCCACGGCCCGGCGTTGTCAACAAAACGTCATCCAATTCCGCTTTACAGGGCCGACCCTCTCCTTTTAAGGTCCATACATCTGGTTGTCTAGATGAATTGAGAACCGTCGTGACCGATTTTCACGCTTCCCACGCCGCCCCGGAAGGTGCCGCCGCTGTTTCCCCGGCGCCGGCTGAAAGCGAAGCCCGGCGCCGGTGGATGGGCGTGCTGGGCCGTGCCTCGGGTGATGATCTGGAGCGGGCATGGCGCTCGCTCGGGGGCAAGCCGGACTACGTCGCCGTGCGGGCCCCCGAGACCGGCATGGTCATGGTGCGGAGCCGGGCCGGCGGCACCGGGGCCCCGTTCTGCCTGGGCGAGATGACGGTTACCCGCTGCGCTATCGAGACGGCCGACGGCCGCGTCGGCGTGTCCTATCTGGCCGGCCGCGATCCGCGCCGGGCCGAGATCGCCGCCGTGTTGGACGCCCTTCTCCAGGACCCGGCGCGGCGGGCCGCCCTGTTGCGCGAGATGATCGACCCGCTGGCGGCGAGGCAGGCGGATGCCCGCCGCGCCCGCCGCGCCAAGGTCGCCGCCACCAAGGTCGACTTCTTCACCATGGTCCGGGGGGACTGAATTCCATGCGACCCGCAGCCACCGTGCTTGGCGGTTTCCGCCATCCCGTCCATGACAGCCAGCGGGTGTTCCGTGGCGTGCTCGACGCCATGGCCCACCCCGGGCGCGTCGTCGGCCTCGACGCCGCCGTGGCGACGGCCGCCCCCCTGCATCGGGGGACGGTCGCGCTCCTGCTGGCGTTAGCCGACTTCGAGACGCCGCTGTGGCTGTCGCCCTCGGCCTGCAACGACGCCGTGCTCGGTGCCATCCGTTTCCATTGCGGCTCGCCGATTGCCAGCGACCCGTCCGGCGCCGCCTTCGTGGTGGCGGCAACCGCCGCCGAAAGGCCGCGGCTGGACACCCTCGGCCTCGGCTCCGATCTGTACCCCGAGCGGGCCGCGACCCTCATCCTCCAGGTCGACGGCCTGGGCGTCGGTCGCGAGATCGCTCTCGCCGGGCCCGGCATCGACGGTACCGCCCGATTGGCCGTCGACGGCCTTGACGAGGCGTTCTGGGCCGAGCGCCACGCCCTGGAGATCCTGTTCCCGCGCGGGCTCGACGTCATCCTCGTCGATGGCGAAGCCGTCGCAGCCGTTCCCCGTTCGACCGCAGTGGAGGCCTGAGATGTATGTCGCGGTCAAGGGTGGGGAGACGGCCATCCGCAACGCCCACGCGTTGCTGGCCGAGGAGCGGCGCGGCGATCCCGCCGTCCCCGAGCTCACGCTCGAACAGGTCAAGGAACAGATGGCGCTGGCCGTCGACCGCGTCATGACAGAGGGCTCGCTATACGACCGCGACCTGGCGGCGCTGGCCGTCAAGCAGGCGTGCGGCGATCTGATCGAGGCCGTCTTCCTGTTGCGGGCCTACCGCACCACGCTGCCTCGCCTGGCGGTGTCGGAACCCGTCGATACCGCCACCATGGACATCCGGCGCCGCGTCTCGGCCACCTACAAGGATCTCCCTGGCGGCCAAGTTCTCGGCCCCACCTTCGACTATACCCACCGCCTGCTCGATTTCTCGCTGGCCGAGACGGGCCATCCGCAGGAGAAGCCGGCGCACGGCGATGCCGCGGCGATTCCCGAGCGCATGCCCAAGGTCGTCGACGTCCTCGACCACGAGGGGCTGATCGAGCGCGAGATCGCCCCGCCCGAACCGGCCGAGGCGACCGACCTCACCCGCGTGCCGCTCGACTTCCCGGCCGGCCGCGACGCCCGCCTGCAAAATCTGGCGCGCGGCGACGAAGGCTTCCTGCTGGCGCTGGCCTATTCGAGCCAGCGCGGCTTCGGCAGCGCGCATCCCTTCGCCGGCGAGATCCGCATGGGCGAGGTCGCCGTCGAGATCGTGCCCGAGGAACTGGGATTCGCCATCGAGATCGGCGACATCACGCTGACCGAGTGCGACATGGTCAGCCAGTTCAAGGGCTCGGCCACGGAATCCCCGAAGTTCACGCGCGGCTATGGCCTTTCCTTCGGCCATTGCGAGCGCAAGGCCATGGCCATGGCGCTGGTCGACCGCACGCTGCGCACGCGCGAGCTGGGCGGCGAGGCCCTATACCCGGCCCAGGACGAGGAGTTCGTGCTTTCCCATTCCGACAACGTCGAAGCGTCGGGCTTCCTGCAGCACCTCAAGCTGCCGCACTACGTCGACTTCCAGGGCGAACTGGTCACCGTGCGCCACCTCAAGGCCGAGGCCGCCCGCCGGCGCCCGGAACAGGCGGAGATCGTGCCATGACGAACGCGATGCGCGAGCCGCTGGCCGGCTACAACTTCGCCTATCTCGACGAGCAGATGAAGCGCTCCATCCGGCGGGCCATCCTCAAGGCCGTCGCCGTGCCGGGCTACCAGGTTCCGTTCGGCAGCCGCGAGATGCCGCTGCCCTACGGTTGGGGCACCGGCGGCATCCAGGTCACCGCCTCGATCATCGGCGCCGAGGACGTGCTCAAGGTCATCGACCAGGGTGCCGACGACACCACCAACGCCGTCAGCATCCGCCAGTTCTTCGCCCGCACCACCGGCGTGGCGACGACCGAGCGGACGGCCGAAGCGACCATCATCCAGACCCGCCACCGTATCCCGGAACGGCCGCTGGGGCCGGGCCAGATCATCGTCTACCAGGTGCCGATCCCCGAGCCGCTGCGCTGGGTCGAGGCCCGCGAGACCGAAACGCGCAAGATGCACGCCCTTCAGGAATATGGCGTCATGCACGTCAAGCTCTACGAGGACATCGCCCGCTTCGGCTGCATCAACACCTCCTACAACTATCCCGTCCTGGTCAACGGCCGCTACCTGATGGCACCCTCGCCGATCCCCAAGTTCGACAACCCGAAGATGGATCGCAACCCGGCGCTCCAGCTGTTCGGTGCCGGCCGCGAGAAGCGCATCTACGCGGTGCCGCCCTTTACCTCGGTCAAGAGCCTGGATTTCGAGGACTATCCTTTCGACGTGCAGCACTGGGACCATTGTTGCGCGCTGTGCGGCGCCGCCGACAGCTATCTGGACGAGGTGGTCACCGACGATCGCGGCGGGCGCATGTTCGTCTGCTCGGATACCGACTATTGCGGCGAGCGGCGGACCGCCGGCCACGTCGGGGCGGGAACCCCGGTGGCGCTTGCGGCCGAAGCCGCTGAATGACGGAGACACCTGGGAACATGGACGCGCCTCCCCCCCTTCTTCAGATCGAAGGCCTGACCCGGACTTACGGCCGGCGGATCGGCTGTAAAGATGTTTCGTTCTCGCTGTGGCCGGGCGAAATCCTGGGCGTCGTCGGCGAGTCAGGCTCGGGAAAGAGTACCCTGCTCAACTGCCTGTCGGCCAAGCTTGAACCCACCGCCGGGCGGGTGCTTTATACCGACCGCCACGGCCGCGCCATCGATGTCTGGGCGGCTTCCGAGCCCGAGCGCCGCATGCTGATGCGCACCGACTGGGGCATCGTCCACCAGAACCCGCGCGACGGCCTGCGCATGGGCGTCAGCGCCGGCGCCAACATCGGCGAGCGGCTGATGGCCGTCGGCGAGCGGCACTACGGCGGCATCCGCCGGGAGGCCGAAACCTGGATGCGCCGCGTCGAAATGGACCTGGATCGCATCGACGACGCCCCGTTCACCTTTTCCGGCGGCATGCAGCAGCGTTTGCAGATCGCCCGCAACCTGGTCTCCAAGCCACGCCTCGTCTTCATGGACGAGCCGACCGGCGGACTGGATGTGTCGGTCCAGGCCAGGCTGCTCGACCTGTTGCGCGGGCTGGTCACCGACCTCGGGCTGTCGGCCGTCATCGTCACCCACGACCTCGCGGTGACCCGGCTCTTGGCCCATCGCATGATCGTCATGCGCCGGGGCGAGGTGGTGGAAGCCGGGCTGACCGACCAGGTGCTGGACGATCCGCAGCATCCCTACACGCAGCTCCTGGTTTCTTCGATCCTTCATCCGTAGAGAGCGACCATGCCGCATCCGATGCTTGTCGTCGAAGATCTCGAGAAAACCTTCACGCTGCACACCCAGGGCGGAACCGTACTGCCGGTTCTGCGCCAGGTGACGCTGGCGGTGGCGGGCGGCGAGTGCGTGGCCCTGCATGGCCCTTCGGGGGCCGGCAAGAGCAGCCTGCTCCGCTGCCTCTACGGCAACTACCTGCCGCAGGCGGGGCGCATCCTGGTTGCCCATGACGGCCGGATGGTCGATGTCGTGGCTGCCACGCCGCACACCATCCTCGACATCCGCCGGCGCACCATGGGCCACGTCAGCCAGTTCCTGCGCGCCATCCCGCGGGTGCCGGCCATCGACATCGTGGCCGAACCGCTGCGCGCCGTCGGCGTCGCGGCGGCGCCGGCCCGCGAACGGGCGGCGGCGCTGCTGACCCGCCTTCACATCCCGGAACGCATGTGGCAACTGGCGCCGGCCACCTTTTCCGGCGGCGAGCAGCAGCGGGTGAACATCGCTCGCGGCTTCGCGCTCGACTTTCCCATCCTGCTGCTGGACGAGCCGACCGCGGCGCTCGACGCCGGCAACCGGCAGGTCGTCGTCGACCTCATCCTCGAAGCCCGGCGGCGCGGCGTCGCCATCGTCGGCATCTTCCACGATCGCGAGGTGCGCGAGGCGGCCGCCGACCGTGCCTTCGAGATGGCCGCCTACGCCGCGGCAGCCTGATCCGGGGAGCCCGTTCGATGATCCCCATGCAGCCCCGCTACGCAATCTATTTCGCGCCGGCACCCACCTCGGCCCTGTGGCAGCTCGGTTCCGCCTGGCTCGGCCGCGACGCCGCGACCGGGGAGGTGCCGCCGCGGCCAGCCGTTCCCGGCGTGTCGGTGACGCAGGCCGACACCCTTACCATTCCGCCCCGCCAGTACGGCTTCCACGCCACGCTCAAGGCGCCGTTCCGCCTGCGGGACGGCGCCTCGGCGGGAGACCTCGAAGCGGCGGCGGCGCGATTCGCCGCAACACGGGCGCCGTTCGCGGTGCGCCTCGGCGTCGATGACCTGAACGGATTCCTGGCGTTGCGTCCGCGCTGCGCCTCCCGCGAGCTTCAGGATCTGGCCGACGGCTGCGTGCGCGAGTTCGAACCCTTCCGGGCCCTGCTCGACGTCGGCGAGCGGACGCGCCGCCACCAGAACGGCCTGTCGCCCGAGGAAGAACGCAACGTCACGGAGTGGGGCTATCCCTACGTGTTCGAGCAGTACCGCTTCCACATGACGTTGACCAAGCGCCTCAAACCCGAGGTGTGCGAAACGCTGGAACCGGCCTTGGACAGCCTGTTCCGGCCGCTTCTCGACGAGCCGGTCATGATCGCCTCCATCTGCCTGTTCCACCAGGCCGACCGCACCCGCGACTTCTGGCTCGTCCGGCGCTTTCCGTTCGCCTAGCGCGGGCCGTCGCCGGAAATCGCTTGGCGTGTCATGACACGGTCATCCAATGGTCACGCCGCTGCCACCCCGGCCGCCTAGACTGCCGCCGGCAACAGAATGGAAACCGCGAGGCAGACCGATGATGCCGTCCTTGCTCTCGACGTACCCGACCTACGACGGCACGCTCGAACGCGGTGGCGCGCGGGACGGGCTCACCACCGAAGCGATGATTCCGCCGACCATCGCGACGCGCCAGGCATGGTTCGCCGAGGCGTCGACGGCCCAACGCCACGACGGGCTGCTCGATCTTCCCATACTTAACCAACTGGAGGTGCGGCCGGCGCCACGGCCGCTTGTCACCGCTTCCGCCGTCCGGGTCGTCTTCTGGAACGCCGAACGCTGCCGCCACATGAAGGGCACGCTCGACCGGTTGTCCTCGGAACGCCCGGATGTCCTGCTGCTGGCCGAGATGGACGTCGGGATGGCCCGCTCCCATCAGCGGCACACGGTGCGCGACGTGGCGGTCGACCGCGACGCCGGCTACGTCTTCGGGGTCGAATTCATCGAACTCACGCCCGGCAACGACCGCGACCGCGCCGCCGTCGGCGGCACCACCAATGCCGCCGGCCTGCACGGCAACGCCATCGTCTCGCCGTTTCGCCTGACGCGACCGGCGCTCATCCGCTTCGATCGCAGCCGCCGCTGGTGGCGGCGGCCGTCGAGCGGCCAGAAGAGGATCGGCGGCCGCATGGCGGTGGCGGCGACGCTGGCCTTGGGCAGGCGGGCGATCACGGTTGCCGCCGTCCACCTGGAAAGCCATAGCGACGCCGCACATCGGGCCGAGCAGATGGACATTCTTCTGGACGCCATCGAGGCCTATGCCCCCGACGCGCCGGTGCTCATCGGCGGCGACCTCAACACCACCACTTTCTCGCGCGACGGGCTCGACCGCGAGGCCGTCGAGCGCCGCAAACGGGAACTCCCCGCCGACCGCCTGTCCAAGCCGGTGCCCTACGAGCCGCTGTTCGAGGTGGCGCGCCGGCATGGCTTCGAGTGGTCGTCGTGCAATGTGCCCGGTGGGGCCACGCAACGGCCCCTGGTCAGCGGCCAGTCGTCGACGGCGCTCTGCAAGCTCGACTGGTTCCTGACGCGGGGCCTCGCCGCCACCGACCCGCAGATCGTGCCGGCAACCCATCCGGTCTCCGGCGCCGCGCTCTCCGACCACGAGATGATCGCCGTCACGGTTTCGCTGCCCTGATCCCCGACCGGATGCCGAGCCGACAACCTCGCAGGTCGTCGGCATTTTATTTCGCGGACTTGTCATTGCGCCATCATCCGCCAGTCACCCTGCCCAGGCAGACTATGGCCCGCCTGTTCTTCTCAGCCTCAACCCAGGGAGGGTGGAAATGATGACGATCCGCGGATTGAAACTGCTGGCCGCCGCCGCCGCTTTGTCGATGGCCTCGGGCTTGGCGATGGCCGCCGAACCGCTGCGCCTGGCGGTTACCGATTTGGAAGGTCTCGAAAACCTTCAGCGTGAATTCGGGGCGTTCAAGGAGGTCCTCGAGAAAACCACCGGCTATCCATTCAAGTTCTATCCGGTGGCGAGCCGCACCGCCGCCGCCGAGGCGCTGCGCTCGGAAAAGGTCGAGTTCGTCCTCACCGGCCCTGCCGAATACGTGGTGATCCGCAAGAAGACCGAGGCGCGGGCGATCGTCGGCTTTGGCCGGCCGGACTACTTCTCGGGCATCGTCGTGCTGGCCGACAGCGGCATCAATACGGTGGCCGATCTCAAGGGCAAGAAGGTCGCCTTCGGCGACGTCGGGTCGACCTCCAACCACCTGGCGCCGATGCAGGTCCTGGCCGACTACGGCATCGATCCGCGCGCCAGCCTGCAGGCCATGCACGTCCATCGCAATGTGGCGTGGGAAGGGCTGAAACGCGGCGATGTCGCCGCCGCCGGCATGAACTACGGCTATATCCTCAAGTTCCGGGCCGGTGAAAAATCCCTTGAGCCCGGCGCCTTCAAGGTCATCGCCCGCGGGCCCGACCTTCCCAACGACGTGCTGATGGCCGGCAAGCACGTCGACGCCAAGGTGGTCGAGACCGTGCGCAAGGCCTTTGTCGACCACTCGAAGGACCTGGTCGCGGCGATCCTGACCGGCGAAGACAACCAGAAGTACAAGGGCATGAAGTTCCTGCCCGATGTGAAAGACTCCGACTACGACTACGTGCGGAGCATGTATCGCACGATCGGCTTCCCGCAGTTCGCCGACTTCGTCGGCAACTGACCATGAGCGCGCAAGCGGCCGTCCTCATCGCCGGGGTCATTCCGACCCCGGCCGTGCGGACCCTGCCGACGCCGGAGCTGGCTGTAAGCGGCTTGGCGAAAGGCTTCGATCGCGGCGCCCCGGTTTTCTCGGATGTCAGCTTCGATCTGGCGCCGGGCCAGTCGGTCTCGCTGATCGGTCCCAACGGCGCCGGCAAGTCGACGGTCCTGCGGTGTTGCGTCCGCCTGATCGAACCCGACCACGGTTCCATCCGCCTATTCGAGACCGAGGTTTGCAGCCTCGGATACGCCGCGCTAAGGACGCTACGCGCGAAGGTGGGCTTCGTCTTCCAGCGCCATAACCTGGTGCCGCGCCTGTCCGTGCTGACCAACGTCATTCACGGCGCCCAGGCCCGCCAAAGTGGACCGGGAACGTGGTTCCACGGACTGGCGCCGCGCCGCCTGCGCGAAGAGGCCCTCCATTGCCTCGATCTCGTCGGCCTTGCCGACCTCGCCGGCCGACGGGCCGATCACCTTTCCGGCGGCCAGTCGCAACGCGTAGCCATCGCCCGCGCCTTGATGCAACGGCCGCGCATCGTCTTCGCCGACGAGCCGGTCGCCAGCCTCGATCCCAGCGCCGGCGAGGAAGTGATGGGCCTTTTCGTAGACCTGATCCGCAGGCACAAGCTGTCGCTGCTGTTCACCTCCCACAACCTTCGCCACGCGATTGACTATTCCGACCGGCTGCTGGGATTGCGCCAGGGGCGGTTGCAGCTCGACGCCCCGTCGGCGTGTCAGGACGTGGAATCGTTGAGGGCTTTCTATGCGTGACACCTCCATCGGGACTTTGACCGCCGGGATGCCCAGCCGCTTCGAACGGCCCGGCCGCGTTGCCTTCATCCTTTACGTGGTGGGGATCGCCTTCTTCGTCATTTCCATCGAGGGGGCCGAGATGTCGCTCTCCGCCCTCATCACCGGGCTTCCCAACATGGGGCGTATGGTCACCGACATGCTGCCGCCGAGCCCGGATCGGCTGGTGGCCGTCGGCTGGGCCCTGCTTGAAACCTTCGAGATGGCGCTGGTCGGCACCGCCTTCGGGGTCCTGCTCAGCCTGCCGTTCGGCATCTTCGCCACCCGCGGCCTGACCCCCAGCCCCGCGCTCTATCATCTGTCGCGCGCCGTCATCGCCATGAGCCGCACCGTGCCGGACCTAGTCTGGGCACTGTTCTTCGTCGTCGCCGTCGGGCTCGGCCCGTTCGCCGGAACCCTGGCGCTGGTGATGGATACCCTGGGCTTCTGCGGGCGTTTCTTCGCCGAGGCGATGGAGGAGGCCGAATCCGGCCCGCGCGAGGCGCTCACCGCGCTCGGCGCGACGCGCAGCGGCACCATCTTCAGCGCGGTGATCCCGGCGGCGATGCCGTCCTTCGTCAATACCTCGCTGTTCGCGCTCGAAAAGGCGACGCGATCCTCGGTCGTGCTGGGCCTGGTCGGCGCCGGCGGCATCGGCATCGAACTCAAGGTCTCGATGGACATGTTCGAGTACGACGAGGCGGCGACCATCATCTTCGCCATCTTCGCCCTGGTCGTCGTCGTCGAGCGCGCCAGCGCGGCGTTTCGGCGCCGGATTATCTGAAATCACCGTCCTGGCAGGAAGGAAGCCGAAAAATGACCATGAACCAACCGGACGTCGCCCTGGCAACGGCGACGGCGCATGTCGAATGGGACCGCCGCTGGGCGGACGGCGAGCATCGCGCCCTTTGGTCGCAGCCGCAGTCGGAAGTGACTGACCTGATCCCGCAACTGAAGGCGCGGGGCACCCGGCACGCCTTGGACATGGGATGCGGAATCGGCCGGCATGCCCTTGCTCTCGCCGCCGCGGGATTCAGGGTGACGGCGATGGATGCCAGCGAGACCGGCATCGCCTCCGTGCGCGACTCGGCGAGGGAAAGCGGGCTGGCGGTCTCGGTCGAACACGGCCTGATGACCGACCTGCCTTTTCCCGGCGCCAGCTTCGACTACCTCCTGGCCTGGAACGTCATCTACCACGGCGACGGCTCGGTGGTCGCCCGAACGCTCAAGGAAATCTCGCGGGTCCTGCGAGTCGGCGGCCTCTTTCAGGGCACGCTCCTGTCCAAGCGCAACGCCAATTTCGGCGTCGGGATGCAGGTCGCTCCGGACACCTTCGTGATCGACGACGTCAGCGACAAGGCGCATCCTCATTTCTACTGCAACGCCGGCGAGGTGGTGCAGCTTCTGCGCGGGTTCGAACTGGTGTCGCTGGAAGACTATGAACACCGCAGCCTCGGCTCGTTCCACTGGCATTTCGTGGCGGAGCGCCGGGAAGACTGACGCCCGCAAGCGGCTGCCCCGCATCGGGGCCGGCCGCGTCCATCCCCGTTCATACGACCCGGATGGATTTCTGCCGCGGGGGCTAGGCTACTGCGTCGTCCTCCATGAGCCAGACCGGCTCTGCCAGCAGCTTGACCTTGATGGGGCCGCTGCGAGCGTCGTAGCGATGCCCCATCGAATGGCCGATGAGGGCCCGCCGCCCGGGTCGCGGATTGAGCCCGGGCAGGACCCGGGCATGGCCCGCCTTGATGTGATGGGCGATGTCCCATTCCAGCACCTCGCCGCCGTGGCGGGTGGCCACCCAGCAATGCATGTCGTCTGTCCAGTCCCCCTTCTCGGCGGGGAAGAAGTAGCCGTAGACGTAGGCCGCCTCGAATCCGGCCGCCCGCAGGCTGGCCACCAGGTAGGTATTGATGTCGACGCACGATCCGGGCATCAGGCCGCATCCCAGGAGAGGTACCTCGTCGAGTCTGTCGTTGAAGCGTATCTCGGAGTGGTCATAGGTGAAACGGGCCCGCGCCTCGGCGACCAGCGCGTCGATGGCGTTTCGTCCGCCGCCAGCTTCGGCGGCGATGCGTCGCGAGGCCGCAAGCAGTTCCGCCGCCGCCCGCGTATAGCGGTTGGCGCGGGGCGCGAAGGCGGCTTCGGGGTAGCGCGGCGCCTCGGTGGGAAGGACGAACCGATAGGTCAGGCGAAGAGGTGCCTGCGCCGAGGGTTCGATGATCGCCGCCGGCTGGCCGGTTTCGATCTCGCACAGCGTCTCGACGATGCGGCCTCCCGCGATGTGAAGGTTGGCGACCGAACCGAGGCCCGAAGCGGCGCCGAGCGGCGCGAGTAGTCGCGCCCCCGGCGCCGGCGGTTCGGCTGTGACGACCGCAATGGCCGGGACGGCGGGGGCGTTCATTGCACGGCCTGGAAGATCAGCCCGGCGGCGAACGATCCGACCAAGGCGAAGCCGAGATAGAGCGCAAAGACCGACCGTTTGACCAACGCCCATACGGCGATGGCCGCAGGGATCGACGACACGCCGCCGGCCACCAGGAAGGCCAGCCCGGCGCCCGCCGACATGCCCTTGCCGAGGAGGCCGGCGACCAGCGGCAGGGCGGCGTAGCCGTTGAGATAGGCCGGCACGCCGACCAGGGTGGCCAGAAGGATCGGGCCCACGCCGTCGCCGCCGACCAGCGCCACGACGCGCTCGCCCGGGAGGAAGGCGAGCATCAGGCTTTCAAGGATGAAGGCCAGCGTCAGCCACTTGCCGAGGAAGAGGGCGGCCTTGGCGGCCTCGCGTCCGAACTTTTGCCGGCGCTCGGCTTCCCGCCAGAAGGCCCACACGGGCGGCTTGGGGCTGCGTATCCTGGCGCCGCCGCAGCCGCCATTGCCGATGCCCGGCCGCAGGGGGTCCGCGAGCAGGCCGCTCCGTGCGATCCAGGCGGTTCCGAAGCCGCCGAGCAGGCCGAGGCTGATGGCGGCCAGGGTCTTGGCGAGCGCGAAGTCGAGGCCGAGGGTCCCGGCCGTCAACGCGAACATCGCCGGATCCATGACCGGTGAGGCCAGCCAGAAGGCCATGACCGGGGCCAGCGGGACGCCCATGGCAAGAAGGGCGGCGATCAGCGGAATGACGCCGCAGGAACAGAAGGGCGACAGCGCACCCATGAGGGCGGCGAGGATCACCATGGTCGCCATCCGCCCCTGGAATGCGCGGGCGATCAGATGATCGGCTCCGGTTGCCGCCGCCGATGCCGCGATGGCGACGGACAACAGCAGCCATGGTGCGACGCCCATAAGGGCGGCCAGCGTGAATTGAACCGTCGTGACCGCCTGAGAGCGATCGAAGACGGCAAGGCCGGCAACGATGAACAGGGAAGCGAGCCATGCCTTGTCGCTGGCTTTGGTGAAACCATGCACTTGGCGCAAGGTGGCGACGATCGTTGTCATGTCTATTATCCTAGTTATTTAGTTACATATAGACAAAAAAATCAGGCCGCATCGCCTCGGTTGAGGCCGACTCCGATGCAGCATTCCGCCTCGACGAACTCGAAGACGCCGCGGACGGCGGCATAGTCGGCCCGATTGATGACCTCGCGGCCGTCACGTTCCTGGAGGACCAGTCCGGCCTCGACCAGCGTTCCCAGATGGTGGGCGAGGGTCGATGGCGGCAGGCCGCACAGCCTTCCGATATCGCCGATATTGAGCCCATCCCGCCCGGCGCGCACGAGAAGCCGGAAAATCCCCAACCGGGCCTCGTGCCCGAGGGCGGAAAGAGCCGCCGCTGCCATTTGCTCGTTCATGCCCGCCATTATGACCAATAACCTAGTTTTGTAAATGTATTTGGCAGGAGCGACGGTTCCGACCGTCGCCGCAGGAACGCGCCTGAATGTGTCAGCAAGGTGTCATGCGCCTGCAACAAAAGCGTCACGGTCGGCTCCCATGATCGGGCCACCGACGCGGTGATGCCGCGGACGGGCATTTCTAGTGCACAATCAATCCGGAGATAGCCGTCATGTCCAAGCTTGCCTCCCTCGCCGGCGGCCTCGCCCTGGCTGCCCTAGCCGTTTCGGCCAAGGCCGAGACGCTCATGATCTACACATCGCAGCCCGTCGAGCAGATGACCTCGGTCATCGAGCTGTTCAACAAGACCGCTCCCGACGTCAAGGTCGAGTTGTTCCGCTCGGGCACCACCGAGATCATGAACAAGCTGCAGGCCGAGTTGGCAGCCGGCGCTCCCAGGGCCGACGTGCTGCTGATCGCCGATTCGATCGCGATGACCGCCGTCAAGAACCAAGGCCTGCTGATGGCCTACACGAACGCCCCGGTGAAGGACCTGGATCCCTCGCAATACGACAAGGACAGGACTTTCTTCGGCACCAAGCTGATCACCACGGGAATCGTCTACAATACCGCCTCCGGCAAACCGAGGCCGACATCGTGGGCGGATCTGCTGAAGCCCGAAGCCAAGGGCCAGGTCATCATGCCGAGCCCGCTCTATTCGGGCGCCGCCGTCATTCACGTCGGCACCCTGGCCGCGCAGCCCGCCTTCGGCTGGCAGTATTTCGAGAAGTTGGCCGCCAACGGGGCGTTGGCCGCCAAGGGCAACGGCAGCGTGCGCGACGCCGTGGCGCGGGGCGAAAAGGCCTACGGCGTGATCATCGAATACATGGCGTACGGCCAGAAGGCCAAGGGCTCGCCCGTCGACTTCGTCTTCCCGGCGGAAGGCGTCACCGCCATCAATCAGCCGGTCGCCATCCTGAAGGCGGCGCGCAATGTTCCGGCGGCGAAGAAGTTCGTCGACTTCCAGCTTTCCCGGGCCGCCCAGGAGCAGTCCGTGGAGCAGATGTACTTTCCCCTCGTCAAGGGAGTGACGCCGCCCGCCGGCTATCCCGATCCGGCGACGCTTAAGGTCATCGATGCCGACCCCAACCTGCTGCTGAAGACCGACGAGGAAACCAAGCGGAAATTCGCCGAGATCTTCGGGGGATGAATTGAGCGCCACGGTCGTTGGCCGGCGGTGGTTCAACGGCGAGCACGTGCTGCTCGCCGTTGTCGCCGTCTACATCCTGCTGTTTGCCGTCCTTCCGCTGGCCCGCCTTCTCGTCGAGGCCTTCTTGCCGGATGGTGCAATCGGGCTCGATCTGGTCTCGCGGGTATTGTCGTCCCGTTCCGCCTCGGCGGCGCTCGTCAACACCGTCGAGGCGGGAATCGCCTCCACCCTCCTTTCGCTTGTTATCGGCTTGGTGGGGGCGTTGGTGGTCGGCCTCACGGACGTGCGGCTCAAGCCGGCCCTCGTCTTTCTGTTCCTGATGCCCCTGCTGGTGCCGGCGCAGATCGCCGCCCTGTCGTGGCTGGAACTTCTCGGCCCCTCCAGCGCCATTCTGGCCCCCCTTGGGCTCGCCCCGCCGCCGGGCACCCGCAACCCGCTCTATTCCCCCGAAGGTGTCATTTTCCTGATGGGCATCGAGCATTCCGCCATCGTCTTCCTTTCGGTGCGCGCCGGCTTGCGGACGGTTCCGCGGAACCTCGTGGAGGCCGCCCGCTCGGCGGGCGCCGGGCCGATGCGCATCGTCTTCGACGTCGTGCTGCCCCTGTTACGGCCCGCGATGGTTGCCGGCGCCGCGCTCACCTTCGTGGCCTCGATCGGCAACTTCGGGATTCCGGCCCTGCTCGGCATTCCCGGCCGCTACACCCTGCTCACCACCCTGATCTACCAGCGCCTCAGCGGTTTCGGGCCCCGGGTGCTGGGCGAGGTAGGCGCGCTGGCCCTGATGTTGGCGGGGCTGGCTGCGGCGGGTCTCGTGGTCCAGACGCTGGCCCTCCGGCACCATCGCAGCCCTTCCGCCGGCAACGTGGCCATGTCGCCCTTCGTGCTGGGCCCGTTGCGCGCCGCCATGGAAGGAATCGTCTGGGGGTTCCTGATTCTGACGGCCGTCCTTCCGCTGGCGGCATTGACGGGAACCTCTCTCATCAAGGCACTCGGCGTGCCACTTTCCTTCGACAGCGCCACCCTCGATCACTATCGCTACGTCCTGACCGAATACCCGGCGACACGGCGCGCCTTCGTCAATTCGACAGCGCTGGCCGGACTGGCCGCCGTCGCCGTCGCCGTTATCTCGATCCCTCTCGGCCACGTCGTCGTGCGCCGCCCGCGCCCCCTGATCCGCCTCCTCGACGGCTTGGCCGACGCCCCCTTTGCCTTGCCCGGCATCGTGCTGTCCATCGCCTGCATTATGGTTTACTTGAAGCCGCTTCCGGTGATCGGGGTCGGATTCTACGGCACCTTCTGGATCATCCTGTTCGCCTATCTCGGGCGCTTTCTGGCGCTCGGGCTGCGCCCGACCATCGCAGGACTGCGCCAGATCGACGTGGCGCTGGAGGAAGCCGCCCAGGCCTCGGGGGCGGGCGCGCTCAGGCGCCTCGTCACGGTGGTCCGGCCGCTGGCGTCGCCGGCGGCCATGGCCGGCGCGGTGCTGGTATTCATGAGCGCCTTCAACGAGCTGACGGTTTCGATCCTGCTATGGTCCTCGGGGTACGAAACCTTGGGTGTGATGGTCTTCAACCTGTACGACGAGGGGCACACCACGGCGGCGGCGGCGGTGTCGGTGCTGTCGGTGGTGGCGACGCTCCTCATCGCCGGCCTTGTCACGGTGGCGGCGCGCTGGCTGCCGCGGGGAGCGTTGCCATGGCAGGCGTAACCCTGACGGGCGTCGTCAAGCGGTTCAACGACGTGCTGGCCGTGGATGCAGTCGATATGGCCATCGTCGAGGGAGAGTTCGTGGCCCTGCTCGGCCCCTCGGGATGCGGCAAGACGACTCTGCTGCGGCTGATCGCCGGGTTCGAGACGCCGGACGAGGGAACCGTCGCGCTGGGTGACGAGGTCGTCTCGATGCCTGGGCGAATGGTCCCGGCCGAACGTCGCCGCATCGGCATGGTGTTCCAGTCCTACGCCCTGTGGCCGCACATGACGGTGGGCGAGAACGTCGGCTATCCGCTGCGGGTGCGGCGGGTCCCTTCGGCGGAAAGACGCCACCGTGTGGCCCAAGCGCTTGCCGCCGTCGGCCTGGAGGGGCTGGAGGAGCGGCGGCCGGCCGAGTTGTCGGGAGGGCAGCGGCAGCGCGTCGCCCTGGCCCGCTGCCTGTCGATGGAGTCCCGGGTGGTGCTTCTCGACGAGCCGTTGGCCAATCTCGACGCGCATCTCAGGGAATCGATGCAGGCCGAATTCCGCGCCTTCCACGCCGCCACCGGGGCGACGATGATCTACGTCACCCACGACCAGTCGGAAGCCATGGCGCTGGCCGACCGGGTCGCCGTCATGAACCGGGGGCGGGTCGAGCAGATGACCGCACCGGCCGACCTCTACAGGCGCCCCGCCACGGACATGGTGGCGCAATTCGTCGGCCGCGGCATGGTGGTGCCGGCCGAGGTTCGGGGCGGCTCGGCGGGAGGCTCGATCCGGGCCCGGGTACTGGGCGCCGAAACCCTGCTCAGGTGCAACGGCAGCGCCGCCAACGGCAGTGCCTGCCTCAGACCCGAGGGCTTGGAACTGGTCGGGCCGGACGTGGCGGGCTCCATCGTCGGCCGCGTCGTTTCCCTGACCTACACCGGGGCGACGACGACCGTTCACGTTCGCGCCGACGCCGCTCCGGATCGGCCGCTCCATCTGCATGTCGCGAACGAGCCGCCGCCGCCCGGCGCCCGGGTCGGCGTGCGGGTGACAGACGGCTGGCTGATCCCCGGCAAGCATTGAAGGATCGATCGATCGTGACCAGACCTCGGCCCATGGGACGTTCGCCCGCCCGCTTGATCCCGATTTCGGGCGTGACCGGCAAGGGGCCCGCCTGCTTCTTGCTGGAAGGCGAGGGCCGCCGCATCCTGCTTGACATCGGCGTCGGACCGGACCGTGGAGCCGCCCCCGACCTTTCCGCCGTCGGCCGGGTGGATGCCGTGCTGCTGTCCCATGCCCATGCCGATCACGCCGGCGGCCTGCATCTTCTCGGCGCCGTCGGTGATCCCCCCGTCCATGCCACCGCCATCACGGCGGCCCAGTTGCCGCGGGAATGGGCCGGTCGCGTCAATCCGCTGCCGTTGTCGGGGGAGATCGACCTGTTCGGGATCAAGGTCACCACGGGACGCACCGGGCACGCGCCGGGGGGCGTCTGGTTGCACCTGGCCGTCGGCGACGGCCTGTTCTATGCCGGGGACATGGGCTTCGAGTCCGAGCTATACGCCATCGACGAGCCGCCGCCAGCGGCAACCGCCGTGATCGATGCCTCGGCCGGGCTTGACGACACCCCGCAAGCAGACCGCCGGTCGGCGATGCACCACCTCGTGCGCCAGGGGGACGCCCTGCTTCCCGTGCCGGCGGCCGGGCGCGGCCCGGAAATTGCGCTCTTCGTCGTCGAGGAGATATGCAGGAAGCCATCCCTTTGCCCGGAATTGCGCGAGATGGTTGCCAACCTTTGCGGACCGTGGCGGGAAACCCTGCGCGCCGGGACCGCCGATCGCCTGTCGTTTCTTCTGGCGATGGCGGGTTCGGTGGAGCACCGGTCGCCGGGTCCACGAGGCGTCGTCATCGCGTCCAATGTCATGGCCGACGCCGGAGCCAGCGCCCGTCTTCTACCGGAATGGCTGGATCGGCGTGACGCGGCGATCATACTCTCCGGCTGCGTTCCCGACGACACACCCGTCGAAAGGGTAAGGGGCATGGGACGGGCCGCGGTTGCCGGCTGGAACGTCCACCCCCGGATATCGGACAATGCAAGACTGCTTGGCGCCCTCGGCGCCCGAACGGCGATCCCCGCCTTCAACGGCCGCGTCCCGCCCGCCGATTGGGAGCCGGCCCTTGCCCCGACTGTCGCGGCGACTGGCGAAGTGACCGTCTAAGGCGGAGAGCGCGTGGAATCTTTTGAGTTGGGGGGTTGATTCGATAGCGGGGGCATGCGCCCATCTTGTCTTTCAGTCCCCCTCGGCAATGTGTCCGCTTTGAATGGATTCCGAAGAGTCCGAAAATGGCACTTCTTGGCCTCCTCTGGCTGTCCCAATACCAGACGATTCTGAACAGATGATCGTGGGAATAAAGGGGCGGAGCGTTCTTGCTCTGCCACGGGGTTTCAGACCTCAAGGTGCTCGGCAATGTTGAAGGCGTCAGCCACCTCGACACCAAGGTAGCGAACGGTGCCTTTGATGATCAGCGCGGCCTTGGTGCGCCGATGGGAATGCGTGCCGAGTAGTGGATTGAGGCTGATCTTCGCCATCCAGTCGGAGACCAACCGGCGTACTGTCGGGTTGTGATGGAAGGACCGGATCGGCGTCTGCCCGGGAACAAGAACTCTCCGCTCACCCGCCGCGATGATCGCGGATACGCGTCCACTGCCACGCGCGTCTGTTCGGTCAACTTGAAGTGAATGGACCTGCCTGTCCTTCGTTGACGGACCGACGCGCGGTCGAGCGCGTAGCCTCTCTCTTTTCCGGCGATTTGTAGCCGAGTCCGGGTGGCCCAGACATGCGATCACCACATCGACTTATTGCCGGCGCCTGGCTTCCGGCGGGTTTGGGCCATCCCGGGCCGCCCGCTCGAACTCCGCCGCGGCGGCTTCCGTCAGGTCATCGATGCCAAGGGAGGCCGCCAACTTCGGCGCGAGCGTGAATGTGTCATGCCCGAGGGCGGCAAGATGCTCCATCTGCTCGATCGAGCGAAGACTGGCGATCAGTATCCTGGTGGTGGAGTCGCTTCGGTCCCGCATTGCCTTCATTCGTGCAAGCACCGCGTCCGGGTCCCGGCCGGCGTCGAGCATGCGCCCGTAATAGGGGGCGACATAGGAAACGCCGATGGCCAGGGCGGGAATCATCTGGTGGGCGGCGTAGGCCGCCGTCAGGGTCATCGGCACCTTCTCGGCCGAGAGAGCGGCTGCAGCGGTCAATCCGGCCTCGCTGAGCGGAATCTTGACGACGACTCCATCCCAGAGCCCGGCGATGAATCGGGCCGATTCGGCGATCTCTGCCGACTTGGCGCCAGTCGCCTGGATGTGGATTTCGGCAAGGCCGAGAGCCCGCGCCTCGTCGGCGAGGGCGCGGTAGGTCTCGGGTTTGACGGTGCGGCCCTCGCGTTGGAGAACCAGCGGATTGGTCGTCACGCCGTAGACCCAGCCTCGGCGCATGCCCGCCTCCCAGTTCCGGGGCTCGGCGCTGTCGATGAACAGCCGCAAGGCACTCCTCCGAATTCAGTTGCGGCCGACGGCCGGGTTGGCGAACGTCCGCTACAGGGGCCGCCGATCGATTTGTCGTCGCCGGAATTCCTGGTAGGCGACCGCCGCTACCAGCAGAGTGCCGATCAGCACGCGCTGGACATGGAAGTTGGCCCCCACCAGGACCATGCCATTCTCGATGACGCCGATGGTGAAAATGCCGAGCACGGTGCCGAAGATCGTGCCCATGCCGCCGTAAAGCGCGGTGCCGCCGAGCACGACGGCGGCAATAATGTGGAGTTCATAGTTCAACCCAAGATCCGGCGAGGCCGCATTCAGCCGACCGACGATCAGCGTCGCGGCGAAGCCGACGCAGGCGCCCTGGAAGGCATAGATCAGGATCTTCTGCCGATCGACGCGAATGCCGGATAGGCCGCAGGCATCCTCGTTGGAGCCGATGGCCACGGTATGGCGCCCGAACCGGGTGTGGTAGTACAACCACCAGCAGACGAGGGCGACCGCCAGCGACAGAAGGGCCGGTACCGGGACGGGTCCCACGAAGCCTTGGCCGAGGAAGACGAGGCTCGACGGCAGGCGGGTGACGGCGGTGCTGCCCATCAGGATGTGGGTCAGTCCCCGCAAGGCCACCAGCATGCCGAGCGTGGCGATCAGGGGGTTGACCTTAAGCTTGGTAACGACGAGGCCATTGACCGCTCCGAACGCGGCGCCAAGCAGGATGGCGGCCGCAACCCCGACAGGAACCGGTACTCCGGCGTCGAGCATGAGCGCCAGGACGCAGCCGACGAAACCAAGAACGGAGCCGACCGAGAGGTCGATACCACGGCTCGAAATCACGAAGGTCTGCCCCATGGCAATGACGAGATAGACCGCGACCTGCCGCGTGATGTTCATCTGGTTGGAAAGCGCCAGGAACCGGTCTGACCAAAGGGCGATTGCCACGTAAAGGACGGCGAGACCGATAATCAGGGGGTTCAAATTCCCGACCATGCGCAAGGGCCATGGTTGGGGCGTCTTGGAGGCGCTGATCTCGAGCATGTTCATGACTAGGCTCCCCCTCCGACGATCAGGCTGACCACATGCTGGCGATCGACTTCGGCTGTCTTGACGACACCCGCGAGCCGGCCGCCGCGCAACACGACGATGCGCCGGGATACCGAGAACACATGTTCGAGGTTATGGCTGATGATCATGATCGCGATACCGGCTTCGCCCAGGCTGCTGATTAGGTCAAGAACCTTGCGTTGTTCCTGAACGCCCAACGCCGCCGTCGGCTCGTCCATGATGATCAGGCGGGCACGATCGGAAAGGAGGATGCGCCCAAGCGCCGCCGCCTGCCGCTGGCCGCCGGAGAGTTGACGCACCGGACGGTCGTAGGACGGCAGCTCGATTTTCACCCTTCGGAGAATATCTGCCGAACGGCTTCTCATCTGGCCGCGATCAAGCACCGGCAGCACACCGAAAATCCGACGCATCGGTTCGCGATTGAGAAAGATATTTCCGGCGGCATCAAGATCGTTCACCAGTGCCAGATCCTGATACATCGTCTCGATGCCGATGGCCCGGGCATCATCCGGTTGGGTTGGATCGTAGGGCGTACTGTTCCAAAGCATCTCGCCACCGTCCCGCCGGTAGGCCCCGGCGATCATCTTGGCGACAGTGGATTTTCCGGCACCGTTATCGCCGACGATGGCAACGATCTCCGCCGGCTCGATATCGAAACTGACATCCTTGACGGCCTCGATGGCCCCGAAGTTCTTGCGGAGATGATTCACCTGCAAGAGCGGCTGCACGGTCTGCGACATGCGAACGTCCTTTCCCTCCCTCTCGCCGAAGAGAACCCCCGGAGCAGGCGGCGACCCACCAAGCCCGCCCCGGGAATTTCCGGTCTTCGATCAATCAGCGCTTGTAGTGTTTCCTCAAGAAGGCGTTCACGTCGAACATGCCCGCCGGCACGAACTTCGCGATTGAATAGGCGGACTCGCAGACGGGAATTTCGGCATAGACGGTCTTCTTGATTGCCGCTTCGTTGCCGGTCAGGTGCTGCAGCAGGGCTTCGGCTGAGGCGCGACCCATGGAGCGCGGATCGCGGAAGGGTGCGACGCTAATCTCGCCGAGGGCGATTCCCTGCAATTCGTCGATCGTACCGCCCATGCCGGCAACCAGGATCTCGCCGGGCTTCTTGCCATTTGCGGCCAAGGCGTCCTTGGCTGAAACGGACATATAACTGTTCAGCGCGACGATGGCGTCGAATTTGTGCGCCGCCAGTGCCCGTTCCGTCTCGTTGTAGGCGAGTTCGCGGTTGAAGTTCGCATAGGCCTCGTAGACGATTTCGACCTTGAGATCGGTCGCGTCCTTGAGCGCGCGCATAACGCCACCGCCCCTCGCCTTGGAGATCTCGGAGGCTGCGGGGCCCCACAGCATGACGACCTTAGGCTCGAAGATACCCATGGCCCGCAGCTTGTGAGCAATCCAGTCGCCGGCCTTGTATCCCATCTCGTCGTGGCTGTAGACGACCCAATTGAGGACGGCGTCGTCATAAGGCACACCCTTCGCCGGCCGTTCGTAGTCCGTCATCAGCAGCTTGGCGCCGGAGTTGCGTAGCGCCATCAGACCCGGCTCATTGAGGTCGAGCGATGTCGGTCCGACCAGGACATAGTCGAGCTTCATGGTCCCGAAGTTCTCGAGGTTCTGAACCATTTGGGCATGGTTGGAGCTGGTATCCGGTGCCGCCTCGAACAGCCGGTACTTGAGCCCCGACTTGGTGAGATGTTCCTTGAACCCTTCGCGAAGCTGGCCGAACAGGGCCTGTAGGTCGATACTGTGAGCAGCGAAGCCTATCTGGATTTCGCGGTCGGGCAGTTTCATCTGCGCCGATGCCGGCACCGCCACCAAGACAGCCGCCGCCGCCAGCGTGGTGGCGCGCAGTGTACTTCTGAGAAAACATCTGCGTTTCATCGACTTTAGCCTCCGTTATGGTTGTTGCACCAAACACCGCGCCGGCACCTCCCGGCACGGCCTTCACTCGAGGTTCGCGTGCCGGCGCTGGATCATCTCGAAGTTCGCGTCGCGTTGGCGCGCCAAGCGAAGCACCGCCTCGTCGAGGAAGCAGAGAAGCAGTTGTTCGAAGAGCGACCCCGGCGGCTGGACCGAACGCTTCGCGTCGGGGTGGTCGGTCTTGGCGGGTACCGGGAGAACGATCATCTCGTCCACATGGCGAGCAATGCGCGCCTCGGGATGGGCTGTCAGCCCCAGAACCCTGGTCCCGGCGGCCCTTGCCCGCTCGGCAATCAGTACTGTGGAAGAGGTGTCGCCCGAGCCGGACGCTGAAACAAGAAGGTCGCCGTGCCCAGCAGCAGGCGTCGTGCGCTCACCCACGACGAAACACGGGATCTCAAGGTGCGCCAGGCGTGTCGCGAACATCCCTACCACCATGCCACAACGGCCGACGGCATGAACGAACACGCGGTCCGCGCTCGACACGGAGTCCACCAGCCCGTTCAGGCGATCGAGCGGAAGGACCGCGGCATAACGCACGATCTCGGCGATCACCTCGGATGACCCGCGGTCAGGCATTCCACACCTTTCGCACCTGTTCGAAGGTCCGGGAAAGAAGCTCGGCAGGCATCGGCGGAACCGGGTTGGGGCCGAACATCATGATTTCCGCCGAGAGATACCCCTGGTATCCCGCCTTCTTCAGGGCGCGACAGGCGGCCGTGAAATCGAAGTTGCCTTCCCCCGGCAACAGGTGGGCATCGGAATCGCCTTTGTTGTCGTTGACGTGCAGGTGGCGAAGCCGCCCTCCCAGGCGTTCCACGTGCTCGGCGAAATAGCTCGCGGGGTCGCGCCCCAATAGGCGCGCCGTGACATTGACGTGCCCCATGTCGAGCATGGCCGCGAGGGCCGGCGAGGCCACCGCGTCGAGCACCGCCACCAGATCGTCGAGCGTCTCCACCGACGTCGTCTCGAGCCTCGTCAACGGCTCCAGCACGAGAACGACGCCCCGGCGTTCCGCCGCGCGCGCCAGGCCGCCCAGGACATCGCTCACCTGGCCTATGGCTTTGTCTCCGCGGAAGGCGAAGCCACCGTTCGACTTGTGCCAGCCCCAAAACGGCGTGGTGACGACCAGCAGCGGAAATTCGAGTTCCGCCGCCACCTCGATGGCCCGCTCGAAGTACGCCACGCTTCGCGCCCGCAATCTGGCCCCGTCGAACGGCGGTGCCGTATCCACCAGGTAGTTCACCGGGTAGAAGCACTGCTCGGGCAGATAGGCGACGGGAGCCAACCCGGCGTCGGCGACGAGTTGTCGACAGGAGGCGAGCAGTCCGGCGTCCAGTCGTTGTCCGTCATAGAAATCCTCTACGAAGGCATGGGGAAAGCCGCCCCACAGTTCAACGCCGTCGCAACCCGCTTCGGCGATGACGCGCAACGCCTCGGGCAACGGGTAGTACTTGAAAAGCGACGTCACGGCAGCGGTCTTGAGTCGGACTTCTGTCATGATCCGGGGGCCTCCTGGGGTTCGGGCGCCCGCTCCAGTGCGGCGAGCCGATGCATGTGGGAACGTGTCGCCGGATAGAGGGCGCGGAACACCTCGTACTGGCGCTCGTACAAGGCCGCGGCGGCCGGTCGCGGCGAGACGTGCCTGCCGGTGCCCACCCAGCGGCCGGCAAGCGTCGCCACGTCGGTGCCCGTGACGGCCGCCATCGCGAGCGCGGCGGCCCCATAGGCCGACGCGTCGGGCGTCGTGGTCGGGACGACGGTACGCCCGAGAACGTCGGCGAGAATGCGAAGCCACGTCGGGGAACGCGCGCCGCCTCCGGCGACACGGATTTCACGGGCTTCGACTCCCAGCCCCAGGGCGGCCTCGACCAAGTCGCGCAAGGCGAAGCTCACACCCTCCATGACGGCCCGGGCGAGATGGGGACGCCCATGCCGGGTGGTCAGGCCAAACCAGCCACCACGCGCCTCGGGGTCGGCGTGGGGCGAGCGTTCGCCCGTGAGATACGGCAGGAATACGAGCCCCTCCGCACCCGGCGGGACGGCCTCGACGCCACGGCAGATGGCGGTGAAAGGATCCTCGCCGCGAACCTGCGCCGCTTCCGATTCGGGCACGCCGACCACATCGCGATACCAGGAGAACGAGCCGCCGGCGCTGAGGACCCCCGCCATCACCTGCCAGGTTCCAGGCACCGCATGGCAGAAGGTGTGGAAGCAGCCGGAGGGGTCGAACAGAACCTCGGGGATCTGCGCGTAAACGACGCCCGATGTCCCCAGCGTTATCGAAAGGGCGCCCGGCGCGACGATGCCGTTGCCGATCGCCGCCGTCGCCTGGTCGGCGCCGCCGCCGACGATGGGCGTTCCCGCCGCCAGGCCGGTCGCCGACGCCGCCTCGGCGCTGATGCCGGCCGAGATATCCGGGGATTCCGTCGCCGGGGCCATCCACCTTTCCGGAATGTCGAGCGCATCGAGGGCCTCCGCCGACCACCGGCGATGGCGGACGTCGAACAGACAAGTGCCGGAGGCGTCGGTTACTTCGGTGGCGAAGGTTTCGGACAGTCGGTAACGGACGTAGTCCTTCGGCAGCACCACGTGCGCGGTGGCGCCGTAGACCTCCGGCCGGTGGCGGCGCACCCACAGGATCTTGGTCGCCGTAAACGCCGTACGCGGCGGATTGAGCGTCCACTCGACGATCCGGCCCTGCGTGCGTTCCATGATTTCCTGACACTCGGCGCCGGTCCGCTGGTCGTTCCAAAGGATAGCCGGGCACAAGGGCAGGCCGTCCTTGTCGAGGAACACCGAACCGTGCATCTGCCCGGATAGGCCAACCGCCGAAATGGGGCGGCCGAGGGCTGTCAGTTCGCCGGATACGGCCAGCAGGGCGTTCCACCAAACGTCGGGATGCTGCTCGGACCAGCCTGGCCGTGGCGTGCTGACGGCGTAGTCGCAAGCGGCGCGCGCGACCACTTCGCCGTTCTCGCCGACGAGAACGCCCTTGAGGCTTGAAGTTCCGACGTCGAAGCCGACCGTGAAGCCCATGTGAAATTTTTTTCATATTAGAAATTTATTGCAAATGCGTACCATCAAATGTTAAATCCGTCAAGCGTGATCGGGCGGCAATCGAATAGGCATCTGGGATGCACGTGACCCACAGGCGGGATGGTCGACGCGGGAAAGGCTTCCCCGTTATCCCGGACATCGTGCCCAGCCTCTATGCCGCAGGCCCAGAATCCGCCATCGAAGCCGCGATGGCGTGTGCGGAGGCCGAAGATGCGCAGTTTCACCTCGATGTGATGGACGGCCGCTTCGTGCCGGCCACGGGTGTTTCGCTTCCGACGATCGGATCCGTCGCCGCGGCAGTGCCTGGGGCGCCGCTCCATGTCCATCTGATGGTCGAAGACAGCGACTCGCAAGTCGGGGCCGTTGCCGAGGCTGGGGCGACGACCATCACTGTCCACGCCGAGGCGGTCGCCGACGTCGGAGCGACGTTGACCCATATCCGCAGACTCGGGCGAGGGAGCGGGGTTGCGTTAAGCCCCGCTTCCGATCCGGCCAGCCTCGAAGGGCTGCAAAGCGTGATGGACAGCATCCTCGTGATGCTGGTACATCCCGGTCGTCCCGACCAATCCATGATTCCCGCCATGCTCGACAAGATCCGACACACTCGCCTCCTGTTTCCCGACACGATCATCGTTGTCGACGGGCGCCTCGACGAGGCGTCGATCCCACTGGCGCTGGATCGCGGCGCCGATCTGTTCGTTTGCGGCCGCTCGGTCTTCGGCGGTCCTCCCGCCGAAAGGCTTTCCCGCTTGCGTGGTCTCTTGCGGCATCACAACGGTGGCTGAGCGCCTTATCCCATGACCAATCCGCGTGATCCCGATTTCGCCCTTCGCGTCGCCCGTCTGCGGTTCGAGGCCGATCGATCGCCGCATGAGATTGCCGAACTGCTCGGCATCTCGGTGTCGACCGTCAGCCGGGCGCTGAAGCAAGCAAGGGATCTCGGCTTCATCCGGATCCGCGTCGTTGCCCCGTCTGACCGACTGTCCGACCTCGAACATGCTGTCGAAAAGCGCTTCGGCCTGGCGTTGGCCGTGGTGGTGCGCGCCGCCGAGAACGAGGAACAGAACCGGCATCGGCTCGGCCAGGAGGTCGCCGAGGAACTCGTCGGCCTGCTGCGTCCCCACACGGTGATTGGCGTTTCCGACGGCCGGACCACCGCCGCCGTCGCCCAGCACATGACCCGGCTCGAAGTTCCCGGCCTGGATATCGTGCCGCTGATCGGCGGCGTCGGCATGGCCGACGCCCCAACCCATCCCCACGAGGTGGCCCGGCAGTTCGCCGCCCACGTCGGCGCGCGGACCTGGCAGCTTCCGGTCCCCGCCATGGTCGATAACGGCAAAACGGCGGCCACCCTGATGGGCGCGCCGATCGTGCGGTCCGCCTTCGAGATCATCGACCGCTGCTCGGTGGCCCTGGTCGGCGTCGGTTCGATCTCGCCCGAGGCCTCAATTGTCCGTCACGGCGTGGTCACGGCCGACGACATCATGAATCTCGGAACCTTGGGGGCGGTCGGTTCCATTTGCGCCCGCTTTTACGGCGAAGATGGCCATCCGGTGGCGTCGCAATTCGACGCCCGTACACTCGCCGTCACGCTCGACAACCTGAAGACCTTCCCGTACCGCATTGCCGTCGCTGTCGGCGATCAGAAAGTTCGGGCCATCCGGGCGGCCCTGCGCGGCCGCATCGTCAATTGCCTGGGCACCGACGAACCTACCGCCCGGCGGATGCTTGCCGGCGACTGATGCCGCCGGTCCGCAGGGGACGCGACGAGTCCTAAAGCCCAGGCGCTTTCCATAGCGACGTGGTAATGCCGCGGTCGACGAGGTCCTTCTGCACCGCGTAGGCCTCGCTCCAACGACTCCGAAGGTCGGCGTAGACCTCGGCGTTGGAGGGATCCGGCTCCACCGTGCGCTCGAAGCGGGCAAACGCCGATCCGGCTTCCTCGAGGCTGGCAAACAGGCCGGCGCCGACCGCGGCCGCGGCGGCACATCCTAGCGCGGTGGCCTCGCGCACGACCGGAATTTGCAGCGGCCGGCCGGTAACGTCGGCCAGAATCTGCGCCCACAACCGGCCCTTGGAGGCTCCCCCGGCAAAGACGATCGGCCCGTCGGACGCCACCCCCGAGAACGCCGCCACCCGCTCGAGGTTGATGGCGGAGACGATCGCGGCATTCTCCTCCAGGGCTCGGAAGAGCGTGGCCTTACTGCAGCGAGTGGGATCGATCGACAGGTTCAGGAAGGACGGTGCGGCGTGGTACCAGCGGCCGAAGTCCATGGCGTCGGAAAAGACCGGGAGCACGCCGTGCGATCCAGGCGGCACCCTCGCCGCCTGGCGTTCCATCAGCTCGTAGGCGTCGATCCCGTCGGCCTCGGCTTGCCTCTTCTCGGTCTCGCAGAAGACGTCGCGGAACCAACGCATGGTCAGCCCGACGAAGAAGCTGATGCATTCCGCCTGGTTGAGGCCGGCCACCGCGTGCGGATTGATCCGTACCCGCATGGTCTCGTCGACCTGGCCGATCGGAACGTTGATGACCTGTTGCCAGAAGGTGCCGCCGAGGATCGCGGTGCCGCCGGGCCGTACGACGCCCAGACCGACGGTGCCGAGTTGCGCGTCGCCGCCACCGGCCACCACCGGCGTGCCGGGCCTGAGCCCGGTCGATTCGGCCGCTGCCGCCGTCACCGGGCCGATCACCGTCCCCGGCTCGACCACCGGCGGAAACCAAGTCCGATCGATCCCCGAACGGGCAATCAGATCATCCGACCAGACGCGCTCGGACAGGCTCAGCAAGCCGCTGGTTCCGCCGTTGGACGGCTCGACTGCGATTTCGCCGGAAAGCCGGGCCGCCACCCAGTCGTTGATCATGGAGAGCCGCCGCACCTTTTCGAAGATTGCCGGACGGCGCTCCTTCACCCAAAGCAGCCGCGGCAGGGCCCCCAGGGCGAAGGTCTGCCCGCTTTCCCGATAGTAGCCGCGCTCGACATCCTCGCCCTGTGCCTTCAGCGCCTTCACCTGGGCGCCGGCCCTGCCATCGACGTTGGCGCAGGCCCAAACCTCGCGCCCGGCTTCGTCGTACAGCACGATGCCCTCGCGCATGCTGGTCGAACTCACCGCCTTGACGGCATCGGCCGTCAGCCCGGCTTCGGCCAGCACCCTGCGAATGCAGCGGCCGATGAGCGCCCAGTTGGCCTCGCAATCGAAGGACATGGAGCCGGGGGCATCGGCTTCCGCGATATGAGTCCACTCTTCCTGGGCAACCGCGAGTTGGCGCCCGGTATCGTCGAACAGCACGGCCCGGCCGCTGCCGGTGCCGGCGTCGATCGCCAGAAGACAAGTCGCCATCAGTCCCTCCGGTTCAGCAGCTCCTGGGCCGTTGCTTCGTCGGTGATGAGGTTGTTGATCAAGCCGCCGCGCAACGCACCCAGGATCGGTTCGACTTTTGCCGGACCGGCGGCGGCGCCAATGATGGTGGGGATGCGCCGGAGGTGCTCCGGATCGACGGCCACCATGTGGGTGTGCAGATCGAGCGCCAGGATGCGGCCCTCGCGGTCATAAAAATAGCCCAGGATGTCGCCGACGGCGCCCTGGCGATGGAACAGCTCGATCTCCGAGGCACTGCAGTAGCCGTTGTTGACCAGGGTTGCCTGCGGGCTCACCGCGCCAATGCCGACCAACGCGATCTTGGCGGTCAGCGCAAGCGTCATCACGTCGCGGACATAGGGTTCGAGCCGCAGCGCCCCAGCGAATTCGGGCGAGGAAACGCGCAAGGGGGTCGGAATCAGGTGGATGTCGCCCTTCTGCGTCCGGCCGCCAATGCCGTCGAGATAGGCCGCGACGCCACCGGTAAGGCTGACCAGAGAAATCTCGCGGGCGGCCAGCGTCGGGGCGAGCCGGTCCAAGGTCGCCATGACCGCTTCCCCCCAGCCGACGGCAAGCAGGTCGCGAACGACCAGGCGACGACCGAGAAAGTGTGCGGCTGCCTGGCCGATTCGGGCCCCGCGAGGCGCCCCCGCCAAACTTGGAATGACCCTGGCATCGGCCAAACCGAAGCGCTCGACCAAAGCCCGCCCCAGGCGAAGCGAACCCTCGTAGGGCGAGTTGATCTGAACCTGGATGAGGCCGGTTCGCCGTCCCTTGTCGAGACATCGCGAAACCTTGATGCGCGACAGGCCGAGATGGCCGCCGATCTCCTCCTGGGTCAAGCCGTCGACGTAGTAGTACCAGGCGATCTGCGCCAGCAGCTCATCGTCGTCAATCGGGTTTTCCACCACGCGTTCGCTGGTGTCGTCCATGGAGTTGGTTTGTCCTCAACAAAGTGAGCATATGAACAAGCAAAGCGTCCATGAACACACATACGCCAGACCCGGCGATGGCGTCAAGGGCGCTTCTGAGCGTTCGGCGCGGCGGACCCTGCGGCCTTCAGAACTGGCTGAAGGTGACGTAAAAGCACAGATTTAACGGGCCGTCTCCGGGATGAACGGCGCCGATTGACAACGATACTCGTTCCGTATAACAATTTGAGCAAAAGAAATAACAGTGAACGTTTGATCATACGTGCAGGGAGAAAGCCACGTGCGAGCAAATAATCCCCCGGAGACCGCCGGGGCGGTCGACACCCATCGGTTTTTCCCGGCGTGGGTCGCCGATCTGCCTCCGCTGCTCGGCCCCACCAAGGTGCCGCTGATCGCGCCGGCGACGATGCTGGTTCTTCTGGCCGTCGTTATGGCATTCACCCGGGGCGATTTCTTCAGCACCGGCAATCTGCGCGCCATCGCCCTCGACGCTTCGATCATCATGCTGCTCGGCGTTGGCATGACCGCTGTGATCACGGCGCGCGGCATCGACCTGTCGATCGGCGCCATCCTGATCCTCTCGACGGTGGTGTTCGCCGCCGCGCTCAAGGATTTCGGCCTTCCCCTGTGGGTGGCGTTTGTGTTGTGCCTGGCCACCGGCGCCGCTTGCGGTTACGTCAACGGGCTTCTTGTGACCTACCTGAAAATGCCCGATTTCATCGTGACGCTATCCACCGAACTGGTGTTCCGGGGGCTTGCCCTGGTCTACGCCGGCGGCGCGGTGTTCTTCGGGTTTCCCGACTTCGTGAAATTCATCGGCCGCGGCCGCTTCCTCGATATTCCGATGCCGGTGATCATCAGCGTCGTGGTCGTGGTCGTCGCCCATATTCTGTTCGCTTATCACCGCATCGGCATCCGCCTGCACGCTGTCGGCGGCAATCCCGTCGCCGCTGCCCGCCAGGGCGTCAACGTCGTCCGCTACCGGATAGGCAGCTACGTGATCATGGGTCTGCTCAGCGCCGTCGCCGGCATCGTCCTCATGGCGCGCCTCGACGCCGTCGTGGCCTCCGGTGCGGTGACCCTTCTCCTCAACACGATCGCGGCCGTGATCGTCGGCGGCACCTATCTGTTCGGCGGCCGGGGATCGATCGTCGGCACGTTCCTGGGAGCATGGCTTCTTGCGGTCGTTTCCAATGCCGTGGTCCTGCTCGGGTTCGAGGCGTTCTGGCAGCATGTGGCCGCCGGCGTCGTCATTCTTATAACGATCGGCCTCTATTCGCGCCGCACCGCGCGACTGGATGGCTGAACAAGGAGTGCGAAAGGCTTCTACAGCAATCAAGGGAGGTAGTGGAGATGACGTTACGATTTGCAGTGCTCGGAATACCGATCGCCGCGACGGCAGGCGTCGCCATGCTTGCCGCCTCGACCTTTGCCGCGGAGATCCCGGCGGCGGCCAAGGAACGGGCGTTCTTCCTGTTGCCCGAATACCACGCCTATGCCCCGGCGGAGAAGGCGCGGATGGAGGAATTCCTCACGGTCGTCCAGGCGCCCGGCCAGGCGTCCACCAAGCAATTCGCCCGGCCGGTCAAGATCGCCATCATGTTCCCCAGCCAGGAAACGTCGGATGCATGGGGACGGCTGAATATCGCCATCCGCAAGCGGCTCGACGAGACCAAGGTTCCATACCAGGTCACCGAATTCATGACCCGATCGGGCGAACATGATCGCCAGCACGCCCAAGTCGAGCAGGTGCTGGCCGGAACCTACGACTACGTGATCATCGGCCCCTCGGAATACAAAGTTCAGAAGTCCAACCTTGCCGCCCTCGCCGAGAAGATGCCGACCCTCGTCATGAACATCGTCAATCCCTTCGTCGATGTCGTCGGCACGAAGCAGGAACCGCTGACTCACATCGGTTTCGACCATTCGGTCGGCGCCGAGGTGCTGTGCCGGTGGACCATCAAGGAAACCGGGGGCAAGGGCAAGATCGCGCTGCTCCGCTATATTCCCGGCCTCATCGACAGCCAGCGCTCGGACCACTTCGCCCGCTGCGTCGAGGCCAACTCCGCCATCAAGGTCGTCGACCACTATGAGGCCAACGGCGACCGCGAGTTGGCGTTTACCGGCGCCAACGCCTTGCTTTCGAAGCACCCCGACATCACGATGTTGCATTCCGGGTCCACTGCGGTTGCCCTCGGCGCCCTCGCCGCGGCCGAGGAACGCGGGATGGTCGACAAGGTGATCATCAACGGTTGGGGCGGCGGCGCCGACGAGCTTGCTTCCATCAAGAAGAAGGGGCTGAAGGTCACCGCCTTCCGGGTCAACGACGATTGGGGCGTGTCGGTGGCCGAAGCCATCCGCGCCCACGCCGAAGGACGCCCGGTGCCCAAGGTCGTCGCGGCGACCATCAAGACCATCGACTACAAGATGACGCCGGCCGAGATCGACAAGGAAACCGATTACGCCTTCCGCTATTCCGGAAAGCTCGATCGTTGAAACGATGTCATGCGGGAGCGGCGGGTCGCCGCTCCCGCTTCCACCAACCGCTTAGGGGGCCAGCAATGGCGGTCGAACTCCGAGGTATCAGCAAGCGCTACGGCCAGGTTCTGGCGCTCGAAAACGTCGACTTCACCCTCGAACGCGGCGAAATCGTCGGCCTCGTCGGCGACAACGGCGCCGGCAAGTCGACGCTCATGAAGGTTCTGTCCGGTGCCGTACGTCCGGACTCCGGCTCGTTCGCCGTGGACGGCCAGCCGGTCAACCCCGGCAATCCGATCGGTGCGCGCGAGGCCGGTGTCGAGATGCTCTACCAGGATCTGTCCCTGGTCGACGATCTGCCGACGGTTATGAACGTCTTCCTCGGCCGCGAGTTGACCACGCGGTTCGGGTTCCTCCGTTTCGGCGAGATGCGCCGCCATGCGCAAGGCATTGTCGACGGCTTCTCGGTGCGCGGGTTCTCGGTCACCCAACCGGTCGGCCAGCTTTCGGGAGGGCAGAGACAGGTTTCCGCCATCGCCCGCAGCATCGGTTTCGGGAGCCGCTACGTGATTCTCGACGAGCCGACCTCGGCGTTGTCTCCCAATGCCCGCCAGGAGGTGGTGGAGATCATCAGCGGCCTTGCGCGCAGCGGCATCGGGGTGGTGATGGTCAGCCACGACCTTGCAACGGTCCGGCAGATCTGCAGCCGGGTCGCCGTGCTCCATCTCGGGCGCCTCGCCGGCGTTCGCGCAATGACCGACACGACCCAGCAGGAACTTGTTTCCCTGATCGTCGACGGCCACGCCTGACGTCCATCCTCGTCTGCAATTCCGAAAAGGGAGATTCGACATGCGCCGCGGCGGAATTCTCAATACACGGCTCATCCGGGCCATCGCCGAGATGGGCCACGACGACATCCTGCTGGTTACCGACGCCGGCTTCCCCATGCCGTACGAGGACCGCGTCATCGATCTTGCCCTGGTTCCCGGGGTACCGGACCTCCTCACGGTCCTGCGCGCCATCCGCCAGGAGATGTGGGTCGAGCGGTTCGCCATGATCGAAGAGGCCAGGCAGAACAATCCCAACGCCTGGGAAGGCACATCCAAGATCTTCCCCGACGCCCGGGCGGAAACCCGGCCGAACGCCTGGTTCCACGGCGAAGGCTACCACGGCGCCAAGTACATCGTGCGCACCGGCGCCTGGATGCCGTGGGGCAACGTGGCGCTGTTTTCGGGCATTCCGGTGCAGGAATGGTTCGCCAACACCGGCGCGCCGGTGCCGCCGGAATGGGAGGAGCGCTACGAACTCAACGTCAAGTTCGGCCGCGCCGGCAACGAATAACCAATAAGGAGTCCGATCCATGTTCGTCCAGCTTGTGAATATTCGGGTCAAGCCCGGCCACGTCCAGCAGTTCATCGAGGCGTTCCGGATCAACTACCAGGGCACCATCCAGGAGCCCGGCAACGTGCGGTTCGACGTGCTGCAGGACCCCAAGGACGAGACGCGGTTCGTCATCTACGAGGCCTTCGCCTCGGCGAAAGCGGTCGACGACCACAAGAAAACCGAGCACTACCGGAAGACGGTCGAGGCCATCGACGGCATCCTGATCGGCCCCCGCGCCAAGGACTACTATACGATGATCATTCCGACGCCGGAGGAGATCGATCGGTGAACCAGCCGGGCGGAGGGCGGAACGCGCTGATGGCTCGCCTGCGGGCCCGCCGCCCCGTGCTCAGCCTCGGCATCTTCGCCGCCGACCCCGCGCATTTTGGTCCCGCCGTCGGGGATTCCCTGGCGTGGGGGGCGGAGATGCTCCATTTCGACGTCATGGATGGGAGCTTCGTGCCCGAGATCACCGGGGGACGCGCCTTCGTCCGCGCCCTCGGCGACGGAATGCTGCGCGATGTCCATTTGATGGTGGAGCGGCCCGCCGGCCATGCCGGCCCCTTCGCGCATGCCGGCGCCGACATCGTCACCGTCCATGCCGAGGCCCCTGACGCGGCGGCGGCCGTGGCCGCCGTCCGCACCGCCGAGGCCGAACTCGGCCGGCCCGTCCTGGCGGGTCTGGCCGTCATGCCGGGAACCCCCCTCGACGTGCTTGACGCCTTCGCCGGCTCTCCGCCCGACCTGCTGGTCGTGCTCGCCGTCGATCCCCGCGACGGCAGCCGGCCGGACGTCACCGGCGCGTGCCTCCGCCTGATCGAACTGCGAAGACGCGTGACCGCGCGCAACCCGAAGCCGCTGCTCGGTTTCGACGGCGGTGTCGGTCTCGACACGGCATCCACCATCGCCGCGGCGGCTCCCGACATCGTCGTCACCGGCAGCGCCGTCTACCGTGCCGGCGATCCGGCCGGCGCGTTTGCGTCCTTGCGCCGCACCGTCATTTCCGGATGCGCTCCGGTTGGACCGGCCGGAGACCGTTGACCCCCCCCTGGAGGAGAATGCCCATGCCCGAAGCCGATCAGTCCGAACCGAAACAGTTCCGGCCAGACGTTCCTCAGGCCCGCACGCCCTTTTTCGTCAAGGGCGCCGGCGCCTATGACTGGGGCATGCAGAACCGCCTCGCCCGCATCTTCCGGCCGGACAGCGGCCGGACCGCCATGCTCGCCGTCGACCACGGCTATTTTCAGGGCCCGACCACCGGGCTCGAGCGCATCGACCTCGATATCGCGCCGCTCGTTGTCCATGCCGATGCCCTGATGCTGACCCGCGGCTCGTTGCGCTCGTCGATCCCGGCGTCGATGACCGGCGGCATCGTCCTGCGTGCCAGCGGCGGGCCGAGCATCCTCAAGGACCTTTCCGACGAGCAGATCGCGCTCGACATCGAGGACGCCCTGCGGCTGGGCGCCAGCGCGGTCGCGGTCCAGGTGTTCATCGGCGGAGAATGCGAATCCCAGACCGTCATCAATATGACCCGGCTTGTCGATGCGGGATTGCGTTTCGGCATGCCCGTCCTCGCCGTCACCGCGGTCGGCCGCGAACTCACCCGCGACGCCCGCTATCTCGGCCTGGCGACGCGCATCTGCGCCGAACTCGGCGCCCAGATCGTCAAGACCTACTATTGCGAGGAAGGCTTTGCCGACATCACGGCCGGCTGTCCGGTGCCGATCGTCATGGCCGGCGGCAAGAAGCTCTCCGAGCGCGACGCCCTGGAGATGGCCTACCGGGCGATCGACCAGGGGGCGGCCGGGGTCGACATGGGGCGCAACATCTTCCAGTCGGCTTGCCCGGCGGCCATGATCCAGGCCGTCGCCGCCGTCGTCCACGAGATGGAACGTCCGGAACGCGCCCATCAGCGCTACCTTGACCTCAAGGCGGCGATTGACAGAGGCAGGCAGAAGTCCGGGAAGGGATGATGCCGGGATCGGTTTGAGCGGTCATCGCATGCCGCGCTTTGGCGCGCCCTCTCCAAAGAACGCGCCGCCTCCGAGGAGGCGGCGCTTTTTTTGACAACAGTGATCGCCGCGGCATCACGGATCGTGATCGGCGGCGTGATGACAGGCGCTGCGATGGGCCGGAGAGGTTCGCGGCGCCAAGCTTCCTCGCACGCAATTCCTGTGAGTTGAATCGGACGACCGACGAGCGGCCAGGAATCTGGTTCCTGAAGACGCGGGAACGGGCACAGGAATTCACTGTGACATTCAGGACTACAAATCGTCCGGGGAATTGATTATTTTACTGATGGAAGCAGTCGAGCCGCTGTTCGTGAAACCACGAGTTCACCCCGCCGTGCCCTCCTTCTTCGGCTTCTGCATCAAGGCGACGTCCTTGGCCGGGATGTCGCAAGCCCAGCCCTTGCCGGCGGCAAGATGGCGCATTGTCGCCTCGCGGTAGAAGACCACATGGGTCGGGTCTTTCCGGTAGTGCCAGCCGGCGAAACGCGCATCCTCGGTCTGAAAGCAGGTCATGATCGCCAGCCAGCCGCCCGGTCTGACGAGCCCGGCAAGCCGCGCGAACTCGGTCGCCGGGTGATGGAAATGCTCCGCCGCCTCGGTGCAGGTGACGAAATCGTACTGCCGCGCCAGCGGCCCGGGATCGGGGTGGAAGAAGGGATCGTAGAGCGCCACGTCGTGTCCGGCTTCGCGCAGCATCGCGGCGAGGGCCGGCCCCGGTCCGCAGCCGTAATCCAGGCCGTGTGATCCGGCGGGCAGGCAGGCCAGCAGCGGATCGGCAAGCTTCGAGAGAAATCGGCGATAGCCGGGGTCGTCGGGGTCGTTCTCGTGGCGAAGGTAGTAGGCATGCTCCGTCTCGGGTGACGGGTGTTGGCGCGGATCGAGGAAGCGCGCCTCGCAGGTGCCGCATCGCCAGTAGTCCCGGCCGTCGACGGACACAAGCGGCTGAGGTTTACCCGACCGGCAGACGGGACATCCCGCAGGCGGGGTGGCCCCGGGCATGTCCGAGCCGTCACGTCGGCGGGCGGGTGTACAGGACGGGATCAGCACGCTGGCGCACCAAAACCCGCCCCGCGCGGCGGCATTTCTCGAGCGTGCGTTCCAGGATCGTGCCGGCGATATCGTCGCGAACGACAATGTGCCCCGATATCGTCCCGCCGTTCGATCAGAAGTATCTGTTTGGACCGCGGCTTGGTCATTGATGTCTCTCGTCTACGTTTGGTCCTTGAAGAGGCCGGCAACTTGTCCGCCCGGCAACGTGGGGCGGGACAGATGGCCGCGCAGTTGGCACGACCCCTGGCCTTCCACCGTGCGATGCCGAAACACGCGCACGTCAATTCGGCCATGCTGGAGGTTCCCCAGCTCCAACATTTTGCGGAATGGTCGTACCCGATGCGGCCACGTTGGGCCGTGGGCAGCAGCAAAGGTACCACCTCCCATCCATATAGCCCCTTCAGCAGCGGTATTGTAGCCCTGATCCGGGAACGCGACGGGACAGGCTCGGCATGGGCCGGTTGCACGCCGTGTGACGTTGGGGTATAGGTCGCCCGTGACGTCGTGGTCCAACACGTTGGATTCTGGACGATCAGCCAGGGCTTCGGCCCTTGCGACCACGCGCCGGGAAAATGTGGCCCGAGAAAACGGCTTGCCGAAGGGCTGCGCCGCGTCCGGCGGTATCGTCGGGCGTCCCCATCTTCACGCATCGACGTCCTTGCCATGGAAGTCCGGTCGAAACCGACGCTTCATGGGATGACGCTTCGGCCCTCAAGAGCAAAGCGTTGCGCGCGGATCCATGACCTTGAACCCAGTGACGATCAATCGGACGGAAGTTGAAGAGCGGGCGTACCTCGAAGACGTGAAGGAAGTGCTTCGCGACGCGCTGCACCAGATCGATGCCCGGGTCAGGCGTTATGCCCAGGAGGTCCAGGAGCAGAAGGCCTATTCCTGGGAACACCGGGCCGATATGGACCACGTCGAGAAGATCGCGACGCGGCAGTCCATCGAGCAGGCGGTCGCCACCGGGGAAGCCGCCACCGCGGCGAAAAGGCGCATCAACAAGCTTATCTCCTCCCCATACTTCGGGCGCGTGGATTTTATCGGAGTTGGCCATGGGAGTCCGATGCTGCCCGTCTACATCGGCGTTCACGCCCATTATGACGATGTCTTGGGGCGGAGCGTCGTGTTCGACTGGCGCGCCCCGATTTCGAGTCTTTTCTATGACTTCGAAACGGGGCCGGCCCGCTACCCGTCACCTGCGGGCGACGTTTCCGGCGAGATCGCCCTCAAGCGCCAGTACCGGATCCGCGACGGTCGGCTGGAGTTCATGCTCGAAAGCGGGCTCAACATCATCGACGACGTCCTGCAGGAGGAACTGAGCCGCGCCTCCGACGACGGCATGAAGACCATCGTCGCCACGATCCAGCGCGACCAGAACGCCATCATCCGCAACGAGCATGCCGACGTCCTGATCATCCAGGGGGTTGCCGGCTCGGGAAAGACGTCGATCGCCTTGCACCGGATCGCCTTCCTTCTCTATCGCTTCAAGGACAGCCTGACATCGAGCGACATCCTCATCATCTCGCCGAACCGGGTGTTCGCCGACTACATTTCCAACGTGCTGCCGGAGCTGGGCGAGGAAGCCATTGAACAGATCGGCATGGAGACCCTCGCCGACGAGCTCCTGGACCACAAATTCCGGTTTCAGACCTTTTTCGAGCAGACCGCTACGCTGGCCGAAAAAGACGATGAGGAGATGCGGCGCAGGATTTCCTTCAAGTCCTCGCCGGAGTTCGTCAGGCGCATCGACGACTATGCCGAGCATGTGGAGCGCCAATGTTTCGTCGCCAAGGATTTGCAGGTCAGGCGCCGACCGATCCCGGCCTGGTCCATCCAGGAGGCCTTCGACAAAAATCGGGGCATCGGCGCCACCGAGCGCATCGCGCGCGTCGTCGATGCGATCGAGCACAAGATCGGGATCTATTACCATTTCGACCTGACGACGGCTGAGCGGGCTACGCTGCGGACCACCGTGCGACAGATGTACCGTCAGTCAAGCCTGCGGGAGACCTACAAGAACCTTTTCGAGTGGGTGGGGCAGCCGGATCTTTTGAGGTCGGCCGCGAAAGGCAGGCTCGAGTACGCCGACGTGTTTCCGCTGATCTACCTGAAGATGCGCCTGGAGGGGCTGCGAACCGAGCGCGGCACCATCAAGCATCTCCTGATCGACGAAATGCAGGACTACACGCCCGTCCACTATGCGGTGATCGCCGGGGTATTCCGGTGCAAGAAGACCATCCTCGGCGACGCCAACCAGGCGGTCAACCCATACAGCGCGTCAAGGGCGGAGGACATCCAGCGCGTGCTCCGGCAGGCGACGTGCGTGAAGCTTTCGAAGAGTTACCGATCCAGCTTCGAGATCATGCAGTTTGCCAAAGGAATCCTGCCCGACCCCGACCTGGTGGCGATCAGGCGGCATGGCGAAGCGCCGCAGGTGTTGATGTGCAGGAACAAGGAAGAAGAACTCGGCAAGATCGGGGAGACGATCGACGGCCTTTCCGGGGCGGGTCACAACTCGCTTGGGATTATCTGCAAGACGCAGAAGCAGGCGGACCGCATCTTCGCCGCGCTTCGCGACGCCGGCCACAAGCCGCACCTCCTGGGTGCCGGCAGCGACTCGTTTCGCCGGGGCGTCGTCGTTTGCACCGCGCATATGGCCAAGGGGCTGGAGTTCGATCAGGTCGTCGTGCCGGAAACCAGCGATGGGAACTACGACACCGCCATGGACAGGAATCTTCTCTACGTCGCCTGTACGCGGGCCATGCACAAGCTGGTCCTGACCTTTACGGGGCAGCCCTCGCGGTTCGTGCCGCCCACCTCCATCGCCGCCGCCGAGGGGCGGGGGGCGCGGCCCATCCAGCAGTGAACGTGCCGGCACCCCATTGGCCTGGGACGCCCTCGCTTTCCCGCTTTGACCTTCGACCGGATGACGGGAATGTTCAGCCGTGATCCGCGGCGTGATGACAGGCGCTGCGATGGGCCGGAGAGGTTCGCGGCGCCAGGGCCGGCTCCTCGCGGGCGCACAGTTCGGTCGCCTTCCAGCAGCGGGTCCTGAACCGGCACCCGGACGGCGGGTCGGAAGGATCGGGGATGTCCCCGGCCAGGATGATGCGGCTGTCGTGTGACCGGGCCGGGTTCGGCGCCGCCGACAGCAGCGCCTGCGTGTAGGGATGGGTGGGACGCTCGAAGACGTCTTCGACGCTTCCCTCCTCGACGATGCGGCCGAGGTACATGACGGCGACCCGGTGCGAGATGTGGCGCACCACCGTCAGGTCGTGGGCGATGAAGATGTAGGCGACCCCACTGTCCTTCTGGATGTCCTCCAGCAGGTTGATGATCTGGGCCTGGACCGAGACGTCGAGCGCCGACACCGGCTCGTCGCAGACGATCAAGGCGGGGCGCAGGGCCAGCGCCCGGGCGATGCCGATGCGCTGGCGCTGCCCGCCCGAGAACTCGTGCGGGTAGCGGCCGGCCGCCGCCGGGCTGAGTCCCACCCGCTCCAGCAACTCGCCGATGCGCCGCTTCCTGTCCGCCCCGGGCACGAGGTCCGGGAACACCTCGAAGGGTTCGCCGATGATATCGCCGATCCGCATGCGCGGGTTCAGCGAGGCGTAAGGGTTCTGGAACACGATCTGCAACTCGCGCCGGACCTGGCGAAACGCCCGGCGGGAGAACCCGAAAAGATCCTGCCCGCGAAACCACGCGCGCCCGGCAGTCGGCTCCTCGAGCCGCAGCACGGCCTTGGCGATGGTCGATTTGCCGCATCCGGATTCGCCAACGACTCCCAGTGTTTCGCCGGCGGCCAGCGTCAGGTCGACGCCGTCGACGGCGCGAATCGTCTTGCCGCTCCGCCGGAAGGCTGAGCCGTCATCGAGCCGGTAATGCTTGACCAGACCTTCGACCCGCAGCAGCGGTTCGTCCATGTTCGGGGACTCAGGCAAGGGTCAACTCCGAGGCAAAATGGCAGGCGCAGGCTTGCTCGCCCGCGACCGGGCGCATCGGCGGCAGTTCCCGGGAGCAGCGCGCCTGCGCCCATTGGCAGCGCGGAACGAAAGCGCAGCCGGCCGGCAGTTGCGACAGCACCGGCGGCGTACCGGCGATCGGATGGAGCCGCCGGCGCTGCCCTTCGTCGTCCGGCAGGGAACGCAGAAGGCCGATGGTATAGGGGTGGCGCGGACGGGCATAGATGTCCGCCATCGGCCCGGTCTCCACGATCCGACCCGCGTACATGACCGCGGCCCGTTCGGCGGTCTCGGCCGCCAGCCGCAGATCATGGGTGATCAGCACCACGGCCATGCCGCTTTCACGGCGCAGTTCGGCGAGAATGTCCATGATCTGCGCCTGAACCGTCACGTCGAGCGCGGTAGTCGGTTCGTCGGCAAGCAGGATCTCCGGACCGAGGGCAATGGCGGAGGCGACCATGATGCGCTGGCTCATGCCGCCCGAGAATTGGTGCGGATAGTCGTCGACCCGGCGCTTGGCGGACGGAATCCGCACGCGCTCCATCAGGCCGATGGCTAGGCGGCGCGCCTCGGCCTGCGAAACACCGCGATGGACGCGGAACACTTCGCCGATCTGCTGCCCGACCGTCTTTGTCGGGTTCAGCGACATGAACGGATCCTGGAATATCATCGCGATCCTCGCCCCGCGGATGCTCCGCATCTCGGCCGGCGACGCCCGGAGCAGATCGACCTCGCCCAGCCGCATGGTCCGCGCCCGGAAGCGCGCCGGCGGCGCGCGCAGGATGCCCATGACCGCCAGCGCGGTGACGCTCTTGCCGCACCCCGATTCGCCGAGGATCGCCAGCGTTTCGCCACGGCGCAGATCGAAGCCGACGCCGTTGACGGCGTAGACCGTGCCCCCCGGCGTGGCGAACTCCACCCAGAGATCGGCGACCTCGAGGACGCGGCCCTCGCCCTGCGCTTGTGGTTCCCGGGTCATGCCAGCCACCGCCAGCGCTGGACCGGATCGGTGATGGCGCGGGCCCACGCCGCCACCAGGTTGAGGCCCAGCGTCGTCAGAAAGATGGCCAGTCCGGGCAGGGTCACCAGCCACCACGCCGATGTCAGGTATTCCCGGCCGCGGGCGATCATCAGGCCCCACGAGGAATCGGGCGGCTGGATGCCGAATCCCAGAAAGCTGAGCGCCGCTTCCGCCAGGATCAGCACCGCGACCTCCAGCGTGAACAGCACCATGAGCGGCGACAGGATATTCGGCAGCACGTGGCGGAAAATGATCCGCGTGTCCGATGCTCCGATCGCCTTTGCCGCCAGCACGTAGGGCTGCTCCCTGAGCGACAGGACCATGCCGCGCGTAAGCCTGGCGAACACGCGCCAGCGCACAAAAGCCAGGACGATGACCAGGTTCCAGAACCCGGCGCCTACGACGAACAGGAAGAAAAGGGCGATGAGCAGGGTCGGCAGCGCCGCCATTGCGTCGACCGCCCGCATGACCGCGTCGTCCGTCCGCCCCCGGTAGTAGCCGGCGATCAAGCCCAGGGTCGTCCCGAACACTCCCGCGAACAGGGCGCCGATCAATCCGACCGCGATGGAAACGCGGCCGCCGAAGATCAGGCGGCTGAGAAGGTCCCGCCCCAGTTCATCGGTTCCCAGGTAGTGCGTCACGCCTTCCAGGAGGCCTGGGCTCAGAGGCGGTTTGTTGCGCATGGCCAGCGACAGGCGTGTCGGATCGTGGGGCGCCACGAGTTCGGCGCCGAGGGCGCTGATCGCGAGCACGATCAGGAAGACCACCGCCAGCAGCGTCACCGGATCGCGGGCCAACGCCCTCAGATAGCGCCACAATCCCGGCGACTGTCCGGCGCCGTCATCGGTTGTTGTGTGATCGATTGCCGTCATCATGCATCATCCGAAGCGCACACGGGGGTCCAGGCGGGTGTATACCAGATCGACGATCAGGTTGATGGTGATCGCGGTCAAAGCCAGAATGAACACCGTCGCCTCCACAAGGGGCAGATCGCGTGTTGAGAGGGCCGTCACCAGAAGACTGCCGACCCCCGGCCAGGCAAAAACGACCTCCACCACGATCGCCCCCTGAACGATCTGCAGCAGTTCCTCGCCGACCATTGTCGCCACCGGAATCGACGCGTTCTTGAGGGCGTGGCGGAAGACGATCCGCCTTTCCGGGAAGCCCTTTGCCCGCAAGGCATCGATGTAGGGCTTCGACAGTTCGTCGAGCATGGCGCTGCGCACCAGTTGCGATACCCGGCCGATCGGCCGGACCGCGAGCGTCATCGCCGGCAGCACGAGAAAGCTGATGCCGCCGAATCCCGACGTCGGGAACCATCCCAACTGGACGCTGAAAAGAAGGATCAGCATGAAGCCGAGCCAGAAGTCCACGGTCGACACGCCGGCCAGGGAAATCACGTTGATGGCGCGATCGAGCACCGAGCGCGGATACATGGCGGCCAGGCAGCCGAGCACCAGGGCGATCGAGCCGGCGATCGCCATGGCGGTGACCGCCAGCAGGTAGGTCGCCGGAAGCCGCTCGAGCACCAGCGGCAACACGGGCGTTCCCGTGGAACCCGCCGTGGCGACGTCGGGAACGGCGAAGCCGTAACGGAACGTTGTCCCGAAATCTCCCTGGACGGCGCCCATCATGAAACGGACGTACTGGTCCCACAGGGGCGCCTCCAGCCCCATCTGCCCGCGGACCCGCAGGATGTCGGCCGGGCTGGCCTCCGGTCCGAGAAGCAGAATCGCTGGATCGCCGATCATCCGGCCCGCGATGAAGACGAACGTCAGCACCACAAATAGGACGACGAACGAATGCCAGACCCGTCGTATGAAGAAACGCGACATGATGCCTTTCGGTCTCAGAAGAAGTTTCCGCCCACGAAGTCGGCCGCTGCCTGGCCGAACCGGCGGGGTCCACGAGGTGGCGCCGGAACGAGGCGCCACCTCGCCAGCCCAGGTTACTTCCCGGTCATCTGAACCGCGACCAGCCGCTGGTCGAAGCGGTAGTTCCAGTCGAGGGTCGAGCGCATCGCATAGGCCCAGGATATGCGGGCCATCGGCAGGATGATGTACTTGGCATGCATTTCGGCAACCAGATCCTGGAACGCCTTGGTCCTCTGTTCGCCACCCAGCAAGCTGGCCTCATCGAGGCGCCGATCGAAATTCTCGTCGCAATGCATCGAGACGATGGTCTTGCAGTGGTAGAGCGCGCGGAGCGTCAGCGAATAGTCCCAAAGCGGGTTGCCGCCGGGATGCACCAGAATGTTGGCGCGCGTCGCGGTCGGCCGTTTCAGGAACCACTCGATGATCCGTCCCTGTTCCTGAAGCTCGACGCGGTTCTTCAGGCCGACCTCTTCGAGCATGCCGCCGACCGCCTCGATGATCTCGCCGATGCGCGGAACGCTGCCGACACGGGCCGCCACGAGAACGTTTGCGCCGTCGACCGGAACCCCGGCCGCGCGCGCTTCCTGTAGGTGTTTGCGGGCCAGCGCGGGATCGTAGGCGTAGTCCGGCAGGTTGGGATGATAGCCCCCGGCCTCGACGGTCAGCATCTGTCCGCCAAGATACTCGCCGGTCCCCATCAATTGCTCGATGATGGCCTTGCGATCGATGGCGTGGAAGATCGCCTTGCGAACCCGAAGGTCTTGGATGGCCGGATGGGCACCGGTGACGTCCGGCCGCAGGAACAGGTAGCTGTCCGACGGGGCGACGATGCACTTGGATTCGGCCCGATTCTTGGCGTCGGTGCACTGCTCGGGGGTGACAAACATGGCAAGGTCGGCTTCCTTCCGCTCGACCATCGCGGCGCGCACAGCCGGCTCGCGGCGGAACACGAAACGGAGTTGGTCGAACGAGACCTTCCCATAGGCATCCTGCGCCTTGAGCCCCCACCAGTCGGGGTTCGCCGTAGCGGACCATTCCTGCCCCTTGCGCCATTCGACAAAGCGGTAGGGCCCGGTTCCGACCGGCTTCTCGTCGACCGTCGCGGGGCTCTCCTTGATCTGTTTCATCGAGGAGATGCCGCCCAGGTACATCCGCCAGGGAATCAAGGGGTCGGGGATCGGCGTCTTCACGTCGATGGTGTATTCGTCGACCGCCTCGGCGGTGATCTGCGGCCCCATGGTCTCGCGGATGTGGAACGAGTTCTTGGGATCCCACACCCAGTTCACCGCAAATGCCGCGGCCTCGGCGTTGAACGGCGAGCCGTCGTGGAATTTCACCCCTCGACGAAGCGTGAATTGCCAGGTCGTCGGATCGACCTGGCGCCACTCGGTGGCTAGCATCGGCTTCAATTGGTTGGTCGCGATGTCGACCGTCGTCAACTGCTCGATGACGTTCCGCAAGCCGGGCGAGTTGACCTCCTTGTAGGTTTGCTGGGCCTGCATGGCCTGGTTTTCCGCGTGGGTCGCGATGACCAGCGACTTGCCTCCCTGGGCGAGCGCTTGCGCCGCCGGGAGAGACAGGCCAAGGATCAGCAGCGAACCAGTCGCGATCGCCCGTCTGGCGACGGGCAAGCGGTGTCTGATCTCCATCATCATACATCTCCCTGTTCTTTGCCGCGCCGGCGCCCTCTTGCCGCCCGCGCATCGGTCGGGACTTTTCGCTCCGGCGCCCGCGTCCCGAGCTTGGCGCCGGCTGTGTGCGCTACTTCGGGAAGACGTCGCTCATCAGCAGCGTCTTCTGCTCGGTCATGTCGAGGAGGGTTTCATGCAGTCCCTCCCGGGCATTGCCGCTGAGCTTGGTGCCGCCGAACGGCAGATTCTCCAGGCGAATGGCCGTCGAGTGATTCACCACCACCGTGCCCACGTCGAGTTCGCGGTAAGCGCGCATGATCCGCCTCACGTCGTTGGTGAAGATCGCCGCTTGCAGCCCGTAGGGGCCGCGATTCGCGAGATCCAAGGCCTCATCGAAAGAGTCGAAAGGAATCAGCGGCAGAACGGGCCCGAAGATCTCCTCGTCGAAGACGGCGGTGTCGGGCCGGACATCGAGCAGGACGGTGGGCTCGAAGAAGGCGCCGGAGCGCGCGCCGCCGATGGCGATCCGCGCTCCCTGGGCGACGGCCTGCCGGACCTGCTCCTCGACCCGCCGGGCGGCCGCCTCGGTGATGAGGGGCCCGACGTCGGTTCCGGCATCCAACGGGTCTCCGAGTTTCAGCTTGCCGGTGCGCTCGACGACGGCTGACGTGATCTCGTCGTGGATCCGGCGATCGACGAGGACGCGCTTCACCGCGCAGCAGATCTGGCCGTTGCCGCTGGTGAAACGGCCGCTGACGAGAGCATCGGCGACGGCGGCCGGATCGGCGTCGTCGCAGACGATCGTGGCGTCATTGCCGCCGAGTTCGAGGTGGACCTTCTTCATGGTTTCGGCGGCATCGCGGAGAATCCGCCGGCCGGCCGCCGTGCTGCCGGTCATCGTCACCATGTCGACGCCCGAAGCCCTGACCAGCGCCGCGCCCACAACTTCCCCGACGCCGGTGACCACCTGATGGGCGGCGCGCGGCAGGCCCGATTCCTCCAGGAGGCGAGCGATCTCGATGATCGTGAGCGGGCATTCCTCGGGCGGCTTGGTGATGACCGCGTTGCCGGCGGCCAATGCACCGGCGACCTTGTGCGCCCACAGCTCGGCCGGATAGTTGAACGGGATGATCGCCGCGACCACGCCGCGGGGCTGTCGGAGCGTCAGGGCAAGGGAACGATCCTGTCCCGGGATCGAATCCAAAGGCGTCGCCCGGCCAAGCAGACGTTTTCCTTCTTCCGCATAGCCTCGGAAGATGCGGATCGCGGCATTCATCTCGCTGCGAATCTCGCGAAGCGTCTTGCCGTTTTCGCGGGCCAGCAGGCGACTGAGCCGCTCGTGATCCGCTGCGATGCGGTCCGCGGCGCGCAGCAGTATCGCCGAGCGCTCGTGAGACGGCATGGCGGCGATCCGGCGCTTTCCCTGCTGTGCCGCCGCCACCGCGCGCGACACGTCGCTCTCGTCGCCGCTGGGCACCGTATCGATCTCAATTCCCGTCGCGCGCTCGACGATGGCGTCGACGCCTCCGCCCTGCGAGTCGACCCACTCGCCGTCGATCAGCATGTGCATGATTCTGCCCACTCCCTGTTCCGGGAATGGTCGTGCAAGATACACACGATGTCAACGCTTACTGCACTATTGCACAAAAATAAAAATAACTATACGAATAATGCACCATTGGACAGTAGGAGCTCGTGGCATGAACCGGACGGATTCCAACAAGAGCACGACGGCGCTCCGCGCTCTCAGGGTTCTCGAGATTCTCGGCTCTTCGCGCTGGCCGGTGCCGGTGGGCGCGGTCGCCGAGGGGATCGGCGCCGATCGCAGCACCGCCTACCGGATGCTGATGACCCTGATGGAGGCCGGCTACGTCGCGCGCGACGCCGCGAGCCGGAACTACCGGCTCAGCTATAAGATCGTGTCCCTTACGAAGTGGCTGCTGGCGGCGGACGACGCCTCGGAATCGATCATGGCCTGCCTGCGGGACATCTCGGCCCAAACCGGCGAGACCGCGCACTATTCCGTGCTCGACGGCGACGAAACCGTCCTCGTGTTCCGCGCCAAGGGGACCCAGCTCGTCAACGTCGACTTCCAAATCGGCGATCGCGCGGCCCTGCATTGCACGTCCATCGGCAAGGTCTTCCTCGCCTTCGAGGACGTGCGGCTGGTCGATCGGATCGCCAAGAACGGACTGCCGAAACGGGCCCGCAGGACGATCACCGATCCCGACCGCCTGCGCGCCGAAGTGCAGCGCGTGCGCCGGCAGGGATTTGCGTTCGACGACTTCGAGTTCGCCGACGACATGCGCTGCGTCGCCGTTCCGGTGTTCGGCAAGAACGGGGCGCTGGTCGGCGGGATCAGCCTGTCGGGGCCAAGTTCCCGCTATTCGCAGGCGAAGCTGGAGGAGTTGCGCGATTGCGCGCTCGTTGCCGCCCGGAACCTGTCGGAACGGCTTGGACACACCATCGAAGCCGGGTGAAACTTGGCGTTCGCGCTCACGGCTTCGCCGGACTTCGCTTTCCACCGATAGAAGGTCTGTTCAGTGATCCCGTGCCGGCGGCAAACCTCCGCCGTTGCCGCCCCGGCCTCCTGCCCACGCAGCACGCCGATAATCTGCCGCTCGGTAAACCTGTTCTTCTTCATTCGCCCCCCTGACAGCCCTTCAATCCACGCCCCTACGCGGCGGGCGACCGCATTCCGCCGATTGTCGGCACCGTGATGCGCATTTTTCAATCCACGCCTTCACACGGGGGCGGCCGGCGCTGACGGCGGCGACGATCTGATCGAGGTTGAGGTTGCCGAAAAAGGCGGGGGCGGGATGGCCATGAGGGCCAATCCCACCCACAGGGCCGACATCAGCCAGATGTTTTCCACCATGGAGTTCTTCTCCGTGTGGACTGCCGTCGTCTCCGTTGTCCGCGGAGGGACCTCCCGCTGCGGGGCACGATCCAGAAGTCATCGCCCCCGTTACGAGGCGGTTGCGGTGGACTTCATCACCGGTTGCGGCGCGGGCACGAAAAAACCCGCCTCCCGGCGGGTTCACAAAAATAACCCCCGCTGCGTTCACCGCGCAGCAGGAATCATCAGCCTTTCGGCGGTTTATACCAAGGGGACTCCATCCCCTCGACCATCAAATTAGGGAATTCGCTTCGGCAGGTCAATCTGGCGACCGAGGCCCGTTCAGGGGTCGCCCTTCAAAAGTGGAAACGGGCGAGGACTTCCGCCTTGAGGTCGTTCTGCTTCTCGCCGAACTCCTCGCCGCGGCCGCCGTGCAGGTAGCCGAGACGGAACCGCAATTCGAGGTCTTCGATGCCAGTGTACTGGATTTCGGGGGTGAACGAGAAGCTGCCGTCGTTGGCGTTGATGATGGTGGTTGCGGCCGGCGTCCAATAGAGCAGGTCGAACGGGTCCTTCTGGCTGACCCGCAGGTAGAGATAGTCTTGCCCCGGCGTCGGGCGGCCGTAGCCGGCATCGCGGGTGGCGATGGCGCGGGACAATAGGGAGGCCGATCCCGTATCGACCGCCTCATGGGCGAGGTCGTAGAAGGCGCTCGACTCGGCCTCGGTGAAGCCGCTGCCCTGGTGGTAGTACTCGGCGATGACGGTAAGGTCCTTCTCGGTCAGGTAGCGCAGCCCGATGAGCCAGTTCCGGGCATCTTCGGTGATCTTCCGGTTCGGGCCACCATTGGGATCGACGATGGTCCGCTGGCTGTCGGTGATGTAGGCCCACTCGCCGTGGATTTCGAAGTTGGAGGTGACGTTGCGAGAGAAATCGGCCCCGAAGCGGTCGGTCTTGCTGGCCCCGGTCAGGACCATGAAATCGACGTCGGTGTCCCAGGCCAAGAGGTAAAGCTTCGCCGCGTAGTTGAACCCCTCCTTGGCGCCGAAGTCATCGTTGATGGCGCCCTCGACGGGCACCACGACGGGCGTGAAGGCCACAGTCCTGACCGGGCCCTGGAAGCTGGTGATGAAGTCTCCGGTCAACATGGCGAAGCCTTCGCGCGCCTCGGTCGGGTCGTCGGGGTCCTTGGACCGCTCAACAAAGCCGACCGGATTCCAGGCATAGCCCTTGCCCCACTTGAGGGCCTTCTTGCCGATCTCGGCCGTGAGTCCGGGGCTCGGCTGCAACGCGAGCAGACCTTCAAACAGGGTGGCGTCGTGGCTATCGTCGCCGATATCGTCCCAGGTTCCGGTCAACTCGCCGGACGCCCGCAGGGTGGCGATGCCCGAACGCAGCGCGCCATCCAGGTGGAGCGTTCCCTGGAGCTGGTCGTTGCCCCCGGTGGAGAGATCCGGGTAGCGGTTGAGGCCGAAGAGGGCGCCGTCGCGATTGAATTCGAAGTGCCGCCATTCGGTCTCGACGTAACCGCCGATCTCGAAGGGCTTTTTTTCGAAGCTCCCCACGTCGAAGGAAGCATCGGGTGCCGGATCCGCCGCATGCGTGCCGACCGTCCAGGCCGCCGCCAGGGCGGCAATGATCGCGGGACGGCGTCGGCCGAACATGCTCCCGTCCGCCTAGCGCAACTCTTCGATGCGGGGCAAGAAGTTCAGGGTGAATACCTCGTCCGAGAATTCGCGGGGCGCAATCTTGCCGAAGATCATGAGCGACGTGTAGCCCTTGTAGAGCGGGCTGTCGGTCTCGATCACCGAGGGTCGCAAGATGCCGTTGCCGAAATCCTTTACATCCTTGAAGCGCAGCGTCTTGATCAGCATCCCGCTGGCCGCGTGGGCCTCGATGGTCATGGGCAGCAGGGTTTCCTTGTCCACCGTCATGGCCAGCCTGTCATAGGCGACGCTGTCGGTCCTTGCCTTGAGCTTGAGGAGGTAAGTGTTTCCCTGCTCCTCAAGGCCCTCGGCCAGGTACTCCGCAGTGTAGTCGATCTGCAGAATGTCGGAGTTGTTGAAGACGCCGCCGGTCACCGATTGCAGGCTGGTGATGCGGATCGGCTTTCCGACGTCGGGCATGTAGAGCCACATGTTGTCGCCGACCCGCAGGGTCGAGCGGCCCTTGTCGCTGGCCGGCGACAGGAACAGGCCGACCACTTTGTCCGAGTCCTTCTTGGCGGTGAACAGCACGAACTCCTTGCGGGTGCCGTCGGGCTCGATGTTGACGAGCTTGCGCAGGGACTCGAAGGATTCCGGGTTGAGGTTGCGGTCCACCTTGGCGAGCAGGTCCTGGGGCTCCAGCGCGGCGGCCGGAGTGACGAGGCCGGCCGCGAGCAGGAGGGTGATGGCGAGGCGGGTAAACATGGTGCGATTCCTTCCGCTGGGCGGCATCAGACGTGGCGAAGCGCGGTGTTGGGGTCCATGCGGGCGGCCTTCCAGGCCGGCTGCAGGCTGGCCAGAACGGCGACGCCAACGACGACGGCGGCGACGACCAGCACCGACTCCGGACTGATGGTTGGCGCCAGGACCAGATCCTCTCGACCGAAGCTGAATGCCACCTTGACCGTATTGAGCACGAATACGACGGCGACGCTGAGGAGTGCCCCGGTGCCGGCACCGACGAGGCCAAGAAGCAGGCCCTCGCTCAGGAAGAGTGCCAGGATGGTACGGGGTTGGGTGCCGATGGCGGCAATGGTGCCGATCTCGCGGACCCGCTCGAAGACCGCCATCATCATGACATTCATCACGCTGACCAGAACGATCGATACGAGCACGAACTGGATGGCCAGGGTCATGATGTCGATGATCCGCAGAATATTGTAGAAGGGGGTCAACTCCTGCCAGCCATGAACCTCGAAGGCGGGCTTGCCCTGCGGATTCTTGATCTCGGCCAGTTCGCGGTCGAGCTCCTTGGTGAACGTCATGGCCCGCGATGGGTCCTTGAGCCGGATCGCGAATTCGCTCACTTCCGGCTCCTTCATGCGCAGCAGCGTGCGCGCGTCATCCAAATGGATATAGCCGTCGCGGCCGCCGGGCCCGGTCATGCTCTCCAGGATGCCCTGGACCCGGAAGGTCCTGCCGTTGACCGAGCCGTCCTGGTTGGTGGCAACCAACACCACCTCGTCGCCGACCTTCACCTTCATGCCCCGGGCCAGCAGTTCGGGCACCAGGATGCTGCCCGGCACCACCAGGCCGCCTTCGGGCTTGCCCTCGGCGAACCGGCTGGGAAGCAGGGGAACGACGATCGCCTCGCGCTCCGGCGACACGGCGGTGATCCGGATGTTGCTGGTTTCGGTGAAGTTGCTGAACATCGCGCCGAATTTCAAACGCGGCGCGAATGCCGCGACGTCGTCACGGGCGGCGAGCTCCGCTTCCAGTCGTTCGACCAACTTCGGCTTCATGTTCATGTTGAGCGGCAGGCTTTCCACGGAAGCGAGGAAGCCTTTGCGATGGACCTGCAGGTGCCCCAGCATCGAATCGGTGATCTGGCCGACCATCAGGGCACGGAACGAGCCACTCAGGGCCATGAACAACAGAACAGACATGACGCCGATGACGACGAGCAGGGTGGTCAACAGCGTGCGGCGGCGATAGCGCAGCAGGTTGCGGGCGGCGATCCGGAAGATGGAGCCGAGAGAGACGAGGGGGCCGGCGCCGGCGGCGTCACGAGCGGACATGGCTGTCTTCCTTGGTGGCGGGAGCGTTGGAGCGACCATCGTCGACGATCTGGCCGTCGCGGAGCGCGAACACCTGCTCGGCCTCGGAGACCACGCGGGGGTCGTGGGTCGAGAACACGAACGTCGTGTCGAAGGTGTCGCGCATGTGTTTCATCAGGTCGATGACGAGCGTCGCCGTCGCCGTGTCGAGATTGGCGGTCGGCTCGTCGGCCAGCACCAGCCGCGGCTTGACAACCAGGGCGCGGGCAACGGCCACCCGCTGTTTCTGGCCGCCCGAGAGCTGGTCGGGGCGCTTGCCCGCCTGGTCCAGCATACCGACCGCTTCAAGAACCTCGGCAACCCGCTTTCTCCGTTCGGCCGCCGGCCATCGCTGAACCAGCAGCAGCGGGTATTCGACATTCTCGAACACAGTGAGCACCGGGATCAAATTGAAATCCTGGAAAACGAAACCGAGGGTCCGGCCGCGGAACACGGCGGCAGCGTGGCGATCCAGTGCCCCGACATCGGTGTCGGCGACGTGCAGCGAACCCGCGCTCGGCCGGTCAAGGCAACCGACCAGGTTGAGCAGCGTGCTCTTGCCGCTGCCCGATGGGCCGACAAAGCAGGCGAATGCCCGGGGCGGGATGGCGAACGAGACGCCACGCAGGGCGTCGATCGGCGTGCCGCCGTTGGCGTAGGTCTTGGTCAGGTCTGTCGCGCGGATCAAACTCATCGGGTTCTCCGTGGGATGGGTCCCGCCGGGATAAGGCAGGCAAGATATAGGCTTGAGGACTTGGCGATGCTATCGGGCCCATGTTTCAGCGGGATTTCATACGACCGCCTTTCTTGTAACGCATTGTTTCAGTGGTCGGCCGAGATGAGATCTTCTCGCATTATTTCTTACGCGGCGGCCGAAGCGACGGACAGCGCAGGCAGGCGCACCGTGGCGCGAAGACCGCCTTCCGGCCGATTCACCAGGGTGACGTCGCCACCGTGGGCGCGGGCGATCGATCGGGCGATCGCCAACCCCAGTCCGACACCGCCGGTTTCCCGGTTGCGGGAACGCTCGAGCCGGTAGAACGGCCGGAACACGGCCCCCATCTCGGCATCAGGGATTCCCGGCCCCTCGTCATCCACGTTGACAAGCACCGTCTCCCCCTCGACCTGTGCCGAGACAAGGGCCGTATGGCCGAATGTCACGGCATTGCCGATGAGGTTGGCGAACAGCCGCCGGATGCCGACGGGACCGGCCACGATGGTCAGGGTATCGGGTCCGTCAAAGGCCGCCTTCGCCGGTCCGGTCGCCGCCGCATCGCAAAGGGAGCGCAGCACGGCCGCGAGATCGAAGGCGGTCCGCTCTTCCGCCATCGCTTCGTCGCGGGCGAAGGCAAGCGTGGCGGCGATCATCGTCTCCATCTCTTTCAGGTCGAGGAGAATCTTCAGTCGGATCTCCTCGTCGTCGATGAATTCCGTCCGTAGCTGGATTCGGGTGATGGGGGTTCTCAGGTCGTGGGAGATCGCCGCCAGCATTTGCGTACGATCGTTGACGAAGGCGCGCAGCCGTTCCTGCATGAGGTTGAAGGCTTGGGCTGCGCGGCGCACGTCACCGGGGCCGGTTTCGGGAAGGTTGGGGGCGTTGACGTCGCGCCCCAGACGCTCGGCCGCCTCGGTGAAAAGGTTCAGCGGCTTGGCCGCTCGCCACACGGCCCATAGCGAGACGGCCATGACGAAGAGGGTGGAGAGTATCAGCGGCACCATGTGACCTGCCGCCCAGAATGGCGGAACCGGCGGGGAAAAGACGGAGAAGTCAAGCCATTCGCCGCCCGTCAACTGGAGTGACACGTTGACCATGGCGTCGGCGGGTCCCTCGGAGGTGGCACCGCCGATGGTCGGCGATGTGGCGACGGCGGGACGCCCGTCGGAATCGATGGCTCCATACATGCCCGTCGATTGGCCGGCGCTGCGTCCTCCGCCCCAGCCTCGACGATCGCGATCGCGATATCGATCGCCGCCGCCGAGTTGCAGCGGCGGCGGACCAGGCGCGACGCGGATGTCTCTGACCTCCAGATCACCCATGCCGGACTGGAGAGCGAGCCGGAGTTCCGCGGCTGTCCGGGGATCGCCGGGGTTCGTCACCAGCGGCGAATTCGCGGACCACCGGCCCCAAAGCCCCGGACCGTACGAGCGAAGGCGTTGGGGAGGCCGTCCCTCCGCGATGGAGTCCTGCATGGCCTTGGCCGCCACGGCGATGCGGCCGGCGAGGGCGTCGGCGCGCCCGGTCGAAACCGTGTTGCCGTGATCAACGCCATAAATCGCCAGCCCCGCCAGGTTCGACACCAGCAACCCGGCAAGAAGGACCACCACGGTCCGCCCAAGGAGACTGTCCGGCCATATCCGCATCATTCGGGCTCCCTGCTCACATTGGGCGTGAACATGTAGCCGCCGCCTGGGATGGTCCTGATCAGGGAGGAGGAGTCGGCGCCGCCTTCGATCTTGCGGCGCAGCCTGTGAATCTGAAGGTCGACCGCGCGGTCGAAGGGTTGGTCGCGGTCCGTCCGCGCGAGGCCCATGAGCTGCTCGCGGCTCAGCACGTGCCGGGGGCGAGAGGCGAACATGGCGAGCAAGTCGCTTTCGCCTTTGGTCAAGGAGAGGAGAAGACCGTCCGGCGCGGTCAGCGCCCGTGACGTGGGATCGAAACGCCATCCCGAAAAGAGGAAGACCGTTGGGTCGCTGGTCGCCTCACGGAGAGACGACGGAACCATTGATGCTTCCTCGCCCGTCGGGTACCGGCGGAGCACGGCCTTGGCGCGGACCAGCAGTTCGCGCGGATTGAATGGTTTGGAGAGATAATCGTCCGCGCCCATTTCCAGGCCGAGGATGCGGTCGATCTCCTCCCCCCTGGCGCTCAGCAGGATAACGGGGGGGCCCGACGCGGCGCGCAGCCTGCGGCAGACGGAGAGGCCGTCCTCTCCCGGCATCATGATGTCGAGGACGACGAGGTGGATGCGTTTCTCGGCGAGAGCCCTGTCCATCGCCCTGGCGTCGGTGGCGGTGGTCGCGCAGTAGCCGTTGCCGACCAGGAATCCGGTCAGGAGATCGCGGATTTCGCGATCGTCGTCGACAACAGCGATGTGCGCCAAGCATGTCATGGCCTCGAACGTACCATCGACGCCCGACGCCATGCGGGAAATCCCGTTACGTCGTGTTTCAGATGCCCGGGAATGAAATAGCCAGTTACAAAATAGTCGGAAAATGAAATCCCGAGGTTACGACCGCCGCCTATTCATGATCCAGGAACGCACCGGTTCCTCATGGACATGGAAAGGAATTCACCATGCTTCGCAAACGTCACCTTCTGGCGGCTGTCGCCCTCGCGGGCACCGTTGCCATCTCCAATTTTGCTTTCGCAGGACCCGGCTATGGTTACGGGCCGGGGTACGGCTGGCAGCAGAGCGCCGCTCCCGGCGGGGCCGCCGCAGTTCCCGGCTACGGACCCGGCATGCGGGGCGGCCGCCACGGCGGCTGGGGCCAAAACGCGGCAGCCGTCGCGCCGTGGGCAGCCGACGGCAACGTTACCGTCGACGAGATCAAGCAGCTCATGACTTGGCAGATGCAACGCCGGAACAACCCCAACCTCAAGCTCGGCAAGGTCGAGGCCAAGGACGACGCGACGATCGTCGCCGAAATCGTCACCAAGGACGATTCCCTGGTCAGCCGGTTCGAGGTCGACCGCAAAACCGGCTTCTTCCGTCCCGCGCAATAAGCTGGGCCGCGGAGCTGCCGGCGGCCGGTCTTCGTCTCCCCGGCCGGCCGCCGGCGCTCCTTTTACAAGGAGATACGCCGATGGGAAACGGTTGGAACCACGGGCCGATGATGGGGTGGGATCGCTGGGATCTGGGACTATGGCCTGGGCCCGGCATGCTATGGGTCTTGTTCCTGGCTCTCATCATTGTCGGTCTGCTTCTGCTGGTGCGGGACTGGCGTAGGGATTCAGCCAGGGAAAGGCGTTACGACCCGGCCTGGGACGCGGCGCTTGCGGAACTCGGCCGCCAGTACGCAATCGGTAGAATCGACCGCGAAGAATTCTTTCGCCGCAAGAGCGACCTAGCTTGAAAGCCGCCTCCTGGTCCGAGTGATGCGTTGATCGACGTATTCGTTGGATCAAGTGGTCCGCCCCCGGAGTATGGGGACGAACCGCTTGCTCTGTGTCGGCCAGGCAGGAGTGTCGTTAGATGGCCTTAATCCGAAGCCTCCGCCTTGGCAACGGCGGCAGGCTGGCCCCGCTCGTACCAACCCTTCGTGCGGTTGACGATCTTTACCACCGAGAGCATGACCGGCACCTCGATGAGGACGCCGACCACGGTGGCCAGCGCGGCGCCCGACGTGAAGCCGAACAGGCTGATCGCGGTCGCCACGGCCAGTTCGAAGAAGTTGCTGGCGCCGATCAGCGAGGACGGACCGGCCACGCAATGGGCGGCGCCGACCCTACGGTTCAAGAGGTAGGCCAGCCCGGAGTTGAAGTAGACCTGGATGAGGATCGGCACCGCCAGCAGCGCGATGATCAGCGGTTGGGCGATGATCTGCTCGCCCTGGAAGCCGAACAGCAACACCAGCGTCACCAGCAGGGCGCCCAGCGACATCGGGTGAAGCCGCTTGACGACGACCTGGAGCCGGCTGTCGTCGCCGTTTTGCACCAGGCTTCGCCGCCAGAAATGGGCGATGATCACCGGAATGACGATGTAGAGGACCACCGACAGGAAGAGCGTCGCCCACGGCACGGTGATCGAGGACAGCCCAAGCAGCAGCCCGACGATCGGCGCGAAGGCGAAGATCATGATGGTGTCGTTGAGCGCCACCTGCGAGAGCGTGAAGTTGGGTTCGCCTTCGCACAGGTGGCTCCAGACGAAGACCATGGCCGTGCACGGGGCGGCGGCCAGGATGATCAGCCCGGCGATGTAGGAATCGATCTGGTCGGCCGGCAGGTACGGCGCGAACAGATAGCGGATGAACAGCCATGCCAGGGCCGCCATCGAGAACGGCTTGACCGCCCAGTTGATGAAGAGGGTAACGCCGATGCCCCGCCAGTGCTCGCGCACCTGGCCCATGGCCGCGAAATTGACCTTGAGCAGCATGGGGATGACCATCAGCCAGATCAGCACCGCGACCGGGATGTTGACCTGCGCCACCTCCATGCGGCCGAATGCCTGGAAGACATCCGGCACGATCTGGCCGAGGACGATTCCGGCAACGATGCAGAGCGCCACCCATACCGTCAGATAGCGCTCGAAGATGCCCATCGGGGCCTTGGCCGCCCGGCGGCCGGCGATTTCGCATTTTACGGACATGGATCGTCGTTCCTTCGTTCAGATGGGGCTGGCCGGCTGGGCCTCGTCGCCCATGCGGCCGATTTCGTTGATACGGTTTTGCAGCGACTGCCTGTCGAGGGAGGCGACCGGCAGGCTGGCGAACACCGAGATGCGGTTCTGCAGCATGCGGAACACCTTGAGGAAGACGGCGCGCTTCTCGGCCTCGGTTCCCTCGAAGGCGGCCGGGTCCTCGACCCCCCAGTGCGCCGTCATCGGATGGCCCGGCCAGATCGGGCAGACCTCGCCGGCCGCGTTGTCGCAGACGGTGAAGATGAAATCCATTTTGGGCGCGCCCGGCTCGGCGAACTCGTCCCAGGCCTTGGAGCGCGCGCCCTCGGTGGAAAGCCCGGCGATGCGCAGGGTGTCGAGCGCCAGGGGATGCACGCGGCCGGAGGGATGGCTGCCGGCGCTGTAGGCCCGGAATTTGCCCTTGCCCAGGCTGTTCATGATCGCTTCGGCCAGGATGCTGCGGGCCGAATTGCCGGTGCACAGGAATAAAACGTTGAAGATTTTTCCGTCAGTCATTCGATCATCCCATATCAGTCGGTCACGACCTTGTCGGCAGGCTGAGCCTGGTTCATCGACGAGCGCAGATCGTCAACAAGTTTTGGTCCCTCGGCACAAAGTCTCTCCACCGGAATCCGCCGCAGCAGCGCCAGGAAGGCACGGTCTGCGACCACCATCGGATCGCCCTCAAGCGATTCCAGAGTCCATTGCAGGGCTCCGGCTGCGTAGGGATTGATGACGGCATCGGCCAGCCTGTAGTAGGCCCAGCGCCCCCGCTTGCGTGTCAGCACCAGGCCGGCCAGCCTCAAGACCGACAGGTGCTTTGAAACCGTCGCCGGCGCCAGATCGAGGGCGATGGTGACTTGGCAGACGCAGAGCTCCCCGCCTTCGAGCATCTTGAGGATGCGCGCCCGGCTGCCGTCGGCGATGGCCTTGGCCACCATCTCGTAATGTTCGATCACGGCCATATACTCGTCATTTCGTCCATAAACGAAATTAGCAAGATCGACGAGATTGTCAATGCCGCCGTCGAGGCGGGCGAGTTGCCGAACCGGCTTGTCCCCCTGATCAGGGAAGATTTTTAGGTGAAAGTAAAATCAGCCAATCCGCCGGCCTTGCGCGTCTATGACCAGCTCCCCGTCTTCCTTGTACAAAGGCCCGGCCGGCAGGCGTTCGAGCAGGTCGAGCACGGTCTCGCTCGGCCGACATAGCCGCACACCCTTGTGCGTACAGACGATTGGGCGGTTCACCAGGACGGGATGTTCCAGCATGGCGTCAAGCAGCGCGTCGTCATCGACGTTCGGATCAAGCAGTCCGAGTTCCTTCGCAGGCGACTTGGTCTCGCGCAAGGCCTGCCTCGGGGTGAGGCCTGCCGCCGCGAAAAGCCCGAGCAATTGCGGACGTGTCCATCCGGTTTTCAGATACTCGATGATGGTGGGCTGATAGCCGGCAGCTTCGATGATCGCCAGCACGTTGCGGGAGGTGCCGCAATCCGGGTTGTGATGCACAACGATATTCATGACGGTTTAATGCCTTGCTCCGAACAAGCTGAATGACGCCTGCTACATGGTGGGGCTTGGCAAATCCCCCAAGGCGCGAGGCCGAGAATTTTTGGGTGAGCAGAATCGTTGCCGCCTCAGGTTTCGATTTGGACGGTCGCGTGGTGTACGCCGAACCGCCGGGATAACTCTGCCTGGATGGCGCGCAGGATCGCGCCCTGATCGGTGGCGGCATCAACGGTCGCATGGAGGGTGACCAGCGGGCGTTCGGACGTCAGCGACCATGCGTGGACGTGGTGGACATCCCGGATCTCGGGAATGCTAGCCTTCAAGGCCTCCTCGATCACGGCCGGATCCAGATCGTCGGGCGTTCCCTCGAGCAGGATGTGGCCGGACCGGCGAACGATCTTCCAGGCGCTGCGCAGAATGAGAATCGCCACCACCACGGACAGGATGGGGTCGATCGGCATCCAGCCGGTTCCCATGATGACCCCGGCGGCGACGATCGCGGCTGCGGAACCCAACAAGTCCCCGAGAACGTGCAGCAGCGCCCCCTGAATATTGAGATTCTCGCGCTCGCCGCCATGCAGGATCGCGAAGGCGACGATGTTGACCAGCAGGCCCACCGACGCGATGACGAGCATCTCCATCCCCATGACGGCAACCGGAGAAATCAACCGCTCGACGGCCTCGGCCACGATCCACGCGGCGATGACGAAGAGCGCGATGCCGTTGACGAAGGCCGCCAGGATCTGGAAACGGTGATAGCCATAGGTCCTTTTCGGATCGGCTTCCTTTCGGCCCACGCGAAAGGCGAACCAGGCAAGGGCCAGCGCCGCGCTGTCGGTGAGCATGTGTCCGGCATCGGCAAGCAGCGCCAGGGAGCCGGACAGGAGGCCACCGACCACCTCCACCACCATGAAGGCGCCGGTCAGGATCATGACCCACAGGACACGGCGTTCGCTGCCCGCGTTCACCTGGCTCGCATGGTCGTGGTGATCGTGATCAGCGGATTCATCCTGATGCACGTGCGGCGTCTCGGCCGCTCCAAGGTTACAGCAGGTGGGGGATGCGTTCATTTTTTCCAGCGATCAGGCGACTTTTTCATGATGACGTCGCCAACCATTGCGTCGAGGCACCCAGGAGGCGCCTCGACGCCTTCTCATTCATTCGGCCGCGCAACAGGAGGCGGCACCGCCACCCAGCAATTCCGCTCCCTTCGCCGCGATCCGCGCGAGCGCCTCGTCGGTCACCGGGCTCTGGCCCTTCTTGAACCCCAGCTCGGCCAACTTGACGTGCAGGATGTCGGCGATGCCGGCCTGCTCGAGGGTCTTGCGGGCGCATTCGATGGGGCAGCCGTCGATGGCCAGCACCGCCGAGGCCGCCTCGGCGCCCTTGATCATGCCGGGAACCCGCCCGCCGATGCCGGCCAGGCAGAACATGTTGCCGACGCCGCCCCGGCTGAGATGGCGCGCCGCCTGGTCGGCGAGCGCGCCGACGTCGGCCGCGCCCGAGCAGGGAAAGATCAGCTTGGGGCCGTCCGAACAGGAGCAGCCGCAGGTCTGTTGCGAGGTTGTCATGAGGGGCTCCATCCCGTCCTTATTTCAGCAATCCCTTGATTTCGTCGACCGAGGCCACCTTGCCGACCACCTTGACCACGCCGTCCACCGCCAGGGCGGGCGTCATGGCGACGCCGAAATCCGCGAAGCGAAGCATGTCGGTGATCTTTTCCATTTCATAGTCGAGGCCAAGGTCCTTGGCCGCCGCTTCGGCGTGCTTGGCGAGCATCTGGCATTTCGTGCAACCGCTTCCGAGAATCTGGATCTTCATGGTGTTCCTCCTTGGGGTTAATCGAAAAAGGCTCCGAAGAGCATGCCGCTGGCCGTGGCCATCACCACCACCAGGGATACGAAAACGACGGTCTTCTTGGTGCCGAGGATGGTGCGGATGACCAGCATGTTGGGCAGGCTCAGCGCCGGGCCGGCGAGCAGCAGGGCGAGCGCCGGGCCCTTGCCCATGCCGGCGCCGATCAGGCCCTGAAGGATCGGCACCTCGGTCAGCGTCGCGAAGTACATGAAGGCGCCGACCACCGAGGCGAACAGGTTGGCCGCGAACGAATTGCCGCCGACGAGGCCGGAAACCCACTCCGACGGGATCAGCCCCTCGTGGCCGGGCCGTCCGAGCAGGGCGCCTGCGACCAGGACGCCGATGAACAGCAGCGGCAGGATCTGCTTGGCGAAGTCCCAGGACGTGCCAAACCAGGTCCCGATCTCGCCTTTGTCCCGGCTGGTGAAGTAGGAAAAGGCGACGACGCCGGCGGAAAACGGGATCAGCGGCATGTCGGGCGCCAGGGTGGCGGCCAGCGCCACCACCGCGGCGACGATCGCCACCTTCTTGACGGCGAAACCGAACCACAGGACGAGGGAGGTGCCGAGGGCGAGGCCAAAGGCCGCCGTCGCCAGCCACTTGACCTGCCACAGGACCGCCCACACGCCCGTCGCCTCGGCCGGCTCGCCCCAGGTGGCGAAGACCAGGATTCCGACCATCGAGGCGAAGAAGACGGCATTCTGCCACAGGGGGCGCGTCACCTCGGCTTCCGGCAGGACCATCTGGGCGGCGGCCTTGGCCCGTTCCTCCTTGAGGAACAGGACATGCATGACGAGGCCGATGACGATGGAAAAGAGGATCGCCCCCACGGCGCGCGCGATGCCCAGCTCCAGCCCGAGGACGCGAGCCGTCAGCACGATGGCCAGCACGTTGATGGCCGGACCCGAGTAGAGGAAGGCGGTAGCTGGCCCGAGCCCGGCGCCCATGCGATAGATGCCGGCGAACAGCGGCAGCACGGTGCACGAGCAGACGGCCAGCAGCGTCCCCGATACCGAGGCGACGCCATAGGCCAGAACCTTGTTGGCCTTGGCACCGAGGTACTTCATCACCGCGGCCTGGCTCAGGAAGACGCCGATCGCCCCGGCGATGAAAAAGGCCGGGATCAGGCACAGCAGCACGTGTTCCTGGGCGTACCACTTGGCGAGGTGGAAGGCTTCGAGGATGGCCCCCTGGACGCGGCCGGTCTCGATCGGCAGGAAGAAGATGGAAAGGAAGCCGACGACGCCGACGGCCAAGGCCTTCCACTCGGTTTTCCAGGTCATAGTCGCGATCTCTTTTTCTTATTTTCCGAAACTTACAACTAACAGGACAAAAAAGGGGAAATCAGGCAACGAGGGCGGCATCCGACCGGACGCGGTTCTCAATGACCGCCTCGATACAGTTGATGAACTGGAAAATGCATGGCACCCGGATCTTATAGAAAACCTGCTGGCCACGCTTGTCATCGTCAACCAGTCCAGCCTGCTTGAGGACGGACAGATGCTTCGAGACAGCAGGGAAACCGGCGCCGACCGTAGTGGCCAAATCGCACACGCACCGCTCGCCGTTCCGCAGTTCCTCGAACAGGCGCAGCCGGGTCGGGTGGCCCAGCGCCTTGAGGACACGGGCCTTCTCCTCGATGAAAAGGCGTTCGTCACGGGGCATGTGCATCACCAATTGCGTATTTGCTTATATAGTAAAATATCCATCAAACGAAGCGATGTCAATGGGCGTTCTTTCCATCTGCCTCCGGCAGCGGAAAACGGACGGATCGACGGGCATCATCGATGGCCGTCGTCACGATATCCGAAGACAGCAATTCCGGCAGCAAGGCGCCGTCAGGGCGCCCCGGACCATAGACGGCGTTGAAGGGCACGCCGTAGCGCCCGTGACGTGCCATGTAGGCGGTGATCCGCTCGTCGGGGCGGGTCCAGTCGCCGCGCATGGCCACGACCCGATCGTCGGCGAGGATGCGCCGGACCTCCGGCGCGGAAAGGGCGATCTTCTCGTTCACCCTGCAGGTCACGCACCATTCGGCGGTGAGGTCGACAAAAACGACCATCCCGGAACGGACCAGACCGGCAATGTCATCCTCGGCGAACCGATGCCAGGCGGCTTCCTGGGGGCGGGATGCGCCAGCCGAGGGTTCTTGACCGCCTAGTATGGCGAGGGCCGCAACCACACAGGCGGCCGCCGTTGAAGCAAAAGCCGCCCGCGCCCACGGCGTCCCGGCGGCCTTCTGCCGGAATGCAAGCGCGACGGCCGCCACGACGATCAGCCCGGCAACTCCCACGGCCGCCGCACTGTCCGCCACCGCGGCCAGAACCGTCAGCAGCCAAACCGCCGTTCCAACCAGAAGCAGGCCGAGCACCAGACGCACGGTGCCCATCCAGCGGCCCGGCCTGGGCAGCGCCCGGGCAAGGAAAGGGAAGGCGGCGACGGTCAGGTAGGGAGCGGCGAGACCGAAGCCCATGGCGGCGAACACCGAGAGGATTTCGGCGGGTCCAGCGGCCAGGGCGAAACCGACGGCCGTTCCGACGAACGGCGCCGAACAGGGCGTCGCCAGCAGGGTGGCCAGGGCGCCGGCCGCAAAGTTGCCGGGCAGGCCCTCCGTCGCGGATGGCGCCCCCAGATCGGCCGCCCAGCGCGGCAGCCTGATTTCGATGATGCCCCAAAGATTGGCGGCGAACAGCATGACCAGGAAGACCATCGCGACCAGGAACCAGGGGTGCTGAAACTGGATGCCCCAGCCGACGGAGACGCCGGCGGCCTTGAGCCCGGCCAGAACCGCCCCCAGGACGAGGAAGGAAGCAACGATGCCGGCCGACGATGCCACGAAGCCGAGACGTACCGCCGTCCTTTCCCGGCGGTCATGCCTGACCAGGGCAAGCAGCTTGAGAGACAGCACCGGCAACACGCAGGGCATCAGGTTGAGGACCATCCCGCCGAGGAAGGCAATGGCCAGAATGGCCAACAGGTCGCGGCCCCCGGTTTCGGATGTCGTCGTCACTCCGCGCATCGCGGCGGATACCCGGCATCGCCCGGCGACCGCCAGTAGATCTTCCAGCCGTCGTCCATCCGGAAATGGGCGCCCAACCGGATGCTGCCGTCCTCGGCCGGCGCTTCCGCCGCGATCAGGCGAACCTCGACATGGCCGTTGTCGACCCAAGCGGACGCGCCGGGTTCTCCGGCAATCGCCGACGCCGGCGCCAAGCCGACCAACCCGAACAGCAGTTTGAGGGGCGTTTTCATGGGCGTTGCCCGCGTAAAACCCTCGGCCTCAGCGTCCGTCGATATGGCGTTCCAGGACGGTCCGCATGGTCGCCAAGGGAACGAAGCCGACCATCTTTTCGCCGTTGACGATGAACGACGGGGTGCCGTCGATGCCGTACTTGTCGCGTCCCTCGCGCAGGCGCCCGATGACGGCGGCGATCAGCGCCTGGTCGTCGAGGCAGGCGTTGAAACGGTGGCGGTCGATGCCGGCCACCCGCGCCAGCTTCTCCAGTTCGCCGAGCGGGTCCTTGCTGCCCATCCACGATTCCTGGGTGCGGAACAGGACCTCGATCAATCCCAGATAGCCGTCCGGCCCGGCGCAGCGGGCGACGACGGCGCCGGCCAGCGGAAGCTGCCCCAGCGGAAAATCGCGGACGATCCAGCGTACCTTGCCGGTGTCGATAAAAGCCTTCTTGATGTCCGGCATCACCTGGGCGTGGAAGTCCGCGCAGTGCGGACAGCCGAGCGAGGAGTACTCGATGACGGTGACGGGCGCGTCCGCCTTCCCCAGAACGGCATCGGGGAGCGCGGATGGCGCCGCCGGCTCGGCGTCGGCGGCCGACGGATGGGCGAAGGCGACGGTCAGTGCGAATGCTAAGGCGGCGGATCGCGCCCAGGCTGGCATCATGGCTTATTTCTCCCGACGTTCTGGAGATGGACAACGGGGATCGGAATGGCCGAGCCCGTCGGGGGCGGGTCGAACAGGGACCGCAGCCACGGCGCCAGCCGGAGGTAGACGATCATGAAGACGATCTGGAAGATCGGCAGCGTCGCCGCCGGCACCGCCACCATCGGCGAGAAGGCCGCCGTGGCGATGGCGATGGCGGTGGCGTTGTTTTTGCCGGTGCTGGCGAAGGCGATCGCCATGTGATCGCCGTAAGAGAGGCCGAACGCGCGATCGACGATGGTGACCACCAGGAAGGTGCCGGCCATGAACAGCGCGTTGGGCACCATCAGCCACAGCATGAGCGGCCACTGATCCAGCAGGATCGTCGCCTTGAGGAAGAAGATCAGGAAGATGGTGACCAGCATGGCCGTCATGGTGACGGCCGGGAAGAACGGCATGATGCGCTGGAAGCCCTCCTTGCCCAGCCGGGCGACGAGGCCCCGCCGGCTCAGGTAACCGAGGATCATCGGCAGCACCAGCATGGTGACGATGGCCTGGCCCAGCGAGGCATAGGGGATGGGGATGTCGAACGCGCCGCCCAGCAGGGCCAGCCACAACGGCACCGCCGCCAGCGCCAGCAGGAAGCTGATTGCCACGATGATGGTGGCCAGTTCGACGTTGCCCTTGGTCAGGCCGGCGTAGCCGACGGTCATGGCCGAGCAGGGGACCGTCATCACCAGCAGGAAGCCGAACGCCACCTCCGGCTGGTCGAGGAAGGCGGCGGCCAGCACGAACCCGAACAGCGGCGCCCACACGAAATTGAAGACCAGGCTAAGGAGAATGCCCCGGACGTTGCGGACCGCGTCGCGGAAGGCCTCGAGGCGGATCGTCACCATCATCGGATAAATCATCAGGAAGACGGAAGCCATCATTCCGGTTTCGAGGAGGGCCCCGTAGCCATGGCGATGCGGTTCCAGGATACGCCCGAGGACCAGGCCGACACCGATCGCCGTCGCGACGTTCCAGACCAGCCGGGTCTTGAGGAACTCATGCCAACGGTCAAACCACATCGGTTCCGTTCCTTTCAGATTCCGGCGGGCGGCGGGTGACGGTCAAGACCAGCCCGACGGTGCAGAGAAGCGCAAGGCCGAGAGAGACTGCGGCATTCCAGGCGGCCAGGGAGACACCGAACAGGGTCCAGTCGACCTGGTCGCAGGGTGGCCGGCCGGCCTCGCTGAGAACTGCGGCACGGAGGTCAAACGCGCTTGATGCTATCGGCGCCGAGCCCGTGCAGACCCCGGCGTCCATCCACCATCTCTGTTGCAAACCCACCTGATAGAACGCCAGGCCGGTACCCACCACGAAGGCGATTCCGCAAAGGATCAGGGCAAGCCGTTGCAACGCTGCGGACCGTCCGACGGCGATGCCGGCCGCCGCGCAGATCGCCGCGACGGCGAAGGGAACCCGCTGATAGACGCAGAGCACACAGCCGACGATGCCGAAATGGCTCTCCAGCACGAAGGCCCCCGCCAGCGCGATCAGACTGGCTGCCAGGAGCAGCCCGAGCAGCCGCCGGCCCAGGGCCGACGCAGGGGAGGAGGAATCAAGACCGGGATTAGCGCTGTTCATTGGGTACAGACCGGGGGAGGCAGATGGTTTAAAATTTTCTTAAAAAGGAAAATAAGAAAATACCAGAGATGTGTCAATCGGTCCCGCGATGGGTGCGGCGACCGGCCAAGGCATGTGCCGCACGCTTGATTCCCCATAAGCGTCGCGCAACAGTGCTCGGGTTCAGACTTGGGTAGCATTGAGGGATGATGCGGAGAGCAACGAGGACAAGCCGGATGCTCCTGGCGCTTGCGCTGGTGGCGAGCATGCTCCCCGGATTCGATACTTCGGCTGGGCCGATAGCTTGTTGCCCGGCGACTCGACCGGCGGAAACGGGAGTGGCGGACTCTCGCGGCGGCATCGTCACCGACATCGACAACGCCACCCTCAAGCGCCTCCACGCGAACGGGGTCGTGGTCGTCGATATCCGGCGACCGGACGAATGGAAAGAGACCGGGGTCATCGCGGGAAGCCGCTTGATTACTTTGTTCACGGACGAGCGGGGGCGCGTGAACCCCGCCTTCATGCCGGACTTTTCGAAGACCGTGTCGCCAGACGACGCCGTCGTCATTGTCTGCCGCACCGGCAGTCGGTCCAGCTTTCTCGCCGACGCTCTCGCGCGGCAGATGCGATATTCGAAGGTCTACAACCTGCGCCACGGCATCCTAGGGTGGATCGGCGCCGGAAATGAGGTCGTCGCGCTGCGTTGAGCCGGACGTCGATGGGTGGCCTCGGATGGCTTCAGTCTATTTTTGACCCGAACCGGGGTGGATGATGGAAGAACTCTTGGCGCCATCTTCCGTCCGGTTGCCGAGGTGGCGGCGCTATCAATTCCGGCAAGCAGTATGGTATTTTTGAACGCGACAAAAACGCGTGTGCAGGATGGCCGAGCCGAGGCCAAGCGGATATCCGGGAATATCGCGATGGGCTCGCGTGGCGACAACGCGAAGGGTGCCGTTGCATTTGGACGGTGGGCCGGCGAGCTGATCGAAGGCTCGTCGCATCTGATCTGTTTATGCCGCGAAGGCCGGATCGAACACCTCAACCCGGCGGGCGCGGGAGCGCTTGGCCTCGCGTGTCCCGAGGACGGGGGCGGCTTGGCGTTGGCCGATTTCTTCGAAGGGGAATCAGGGGACGCGCTGGGGAAGCTCGTGAACTGCCGGTACGTGGCGGCGGGCCGCATGCAGGGAACGCTGATGCCGCGCGATGGCGACACCCGAAAGGTGGACGTTGAGGTGATCCCGATCGGAGAGAAGGAAGCCCATACAGCCGTGGTCGAGGTCCACGACATTGTCGATTCCGCACGACAGCTTGCCGTATTACGCGACAGCGAGCGACGGTTCCGCGATCTCGTCGAGTGTTCCTCCGACTGGGTCTGGGCGATCGATCAGGACTGCGTCTACACGTACGTCAGTCCGAAGGTCAGGGACATTCTGGGCTACGAAGTCGAGGAGGTTCTCGGCCGGGAGCCGTTCGACCTGATGCCGGCGGCCGAGGCCGAGCGCGTGCGCCGCGAATTCACGCCCTACCTTGAGGACCCGAGGCCGTTCGCGAATCTGGAGAATATCAATCTGCACAAGGACCGGCGGCTGATCGTCTTGGAAACCAGCGGCGTGCCCATCTTCTCGCCAGCCGGGACGTTCCGAGGCTACCGTGGCATCGACCGCGACATCACCGAGCGCAAGCGCACGCACGAGGAGATCAGGCAAAATCTCGTCAACCTGGACATCATCGCGACCATCCTGCGCCTTTCCCTGCAACCCATCTCCCTCGACGACCTGCTGAAGCAGGCACTCTCCCTGGTCCTGTCGAGCCCGAACCTGGGACTGTTGTCGCAGGGGTGCATCTTCCTGGTCGGAGAGTCGCCGGGCGAACTGGAACTGAAGGCGCAGACGGGGCTGCCGCCGAGTCTGCTCGAATCGTGCCGCCGCCTACCCTTTGGCAGGTGTCTGTGCGGTCAGGCGGCACAGTCGGGGAAAACCATTTTCGCCGACCGCGTCGACGAACGCCATGAGATCATCTATCCGGCAATGGCCCCGCACGGTCATTACTGCGTCCCGATCCAGAGCGACGGCGAGGTCCTTGGCGTCATCAATCTGTACGTTCCCGAGGGGCACGAGCATCTGCGCGCGGAAGAGCGGTTTCTCTCCTCGGTTGCCGACACGCTGGCCGGCGTCATCCGTCGCCGGCTGGCCGAGGACGAGCTCAGGCGCCATGACCTCGAACGGCAGTTCTCCAAGCTGAGCGGCGAATACCATCGGGTCATCCAGATGGAAAAGCTGTCGGCAATGGGCATGATGGTCGGCGAGATCGCCCACCAGATCAACAATCCCCTGGTCGGGGTGCTGAACATGGCCCAGTTGGCCGAACGGGAAGCCGACGATCCGGCCCGCACCCGGGAATTGCTGGGGGAGATCACGGCGGCCGGCGAACACTGCCGCACCTTCCTCCAGCGGATGCTCGAATTCACCTCCATTTCCCGTTCCGACCGTAAACCCACGGATATGAATACGCTGATTGCCGGGACCATCTCGTTGTTCCAGCAGAGCGCAGGCAACGCACACCCCTTGGTCACCGATCTTCCGGATGAAGCGGTCACGCTCAAGGTCGATCCCGTTCTTATTCGCCATGCCCTGTTCAACCTGCTCTCCAACGCGGTCCAAGCGAGCCGCCCGGGCGGAACCGTGATTGTCTGCCTGACGCCGGAAATCGCGCACGATGAAGGAACAGCCGGCTGGAGCCTGTCGGTGATCGATCATGGCGAAGGCATCCCCGACGACATCGTCGGCAAGATCTTTACGCCCTTCTTCAGCACCCGCAGCAATGGCACCGGGCTCGGCTTGCCGGTGGTCCAGCACGTGGCCATCCTGCACGAGGGCCATGTGTCCGCGGCCAACATGCCTGAAGGTGGCGCGTGTTTTGCAATCTGGCTTCCGTCGGGGGAGTGCGGAGATTGGACGTGAAACCGAAGATCCTCGTCGTCGATGACGATAAGTACACGATCAAGTTTTTCGAAGGCCTGTTTCGCGGCAAGCCGGTCGAGGCTGATTACGCGCTCGACGCCGAGCGGGCGCGGCGGCAATTCCGGCAGGCCGACTATAATCTGGTGCTGATGGACCAGCGCCTGCCCGATGGCAACGGCCTCGAACTGCTTAGGGAGATGCGCCGCGAAAGGCCGCAACAGCTCGCCATCCTCATGACCGGTTTCGCGGACACGCGCGATGCGGTGCGTGCCGTCCGCGACGGGCTGTTCGATTACCTGACCAAGCCGTTCGAGAACCTCGAGGAGTTGGAAACCGTCATCGAACGGGCGCTCGAACTCGACCGCGCCTACCGCGAGATCGGCAGCCTGCGTGAATCGCTGAGCAGGCAGAAAGAAGGGCTGGTGCTCATCGGCAGCTCGCCGGCCATCGAAAAACTGCTTCAGCAGATCAGACAGGTGGCCCCCCTGGACACCACGATCTTGCTGGAAGGCGAAAGCGGCACCGGCAAGGAACTGGTGGCGCGGGTCATTCATGCCCTGAGCGCGCGCAGCGGCAGCCCCTTTCTCGAAGTCAATTGCGGCGCACTGCCCGAACAGCTCCTGGAGAGCAGCCTATTCGGTTATGAAAAGGGGGCGTTCACCGGGGCGATGCGGACCAAGGCGGGATACTTCGAGGAAGCCGACGGCGGCACCCTCATGCTCGACGAGGTCGCCGACATGAGCCCGAAACTCCAGAGCAGCCTGCTTACGGTTCTTCAGGAGCACAGCTTCACGCGACTGGGCAGCACGAAGTCGCGGTTGAGCGATTTCCGGCTGATCTGCGCAACCAATCGGCAGCTTGCCGGGGAGGTGGCGGAAGGACGGTTTCGCGAGGATCTCTTCTATCGCGTCAACGTCGTCGCCCTGCGCATTCCGCCGCTGCGCGAGCGGCGCGAGGACATCATCCCGCTCGCCCTGCATTTCCTCCAGCACTTCAACGACAAATTCGGCAAGGCAGCAGGGCCGTTTTCGCCCGAAGCGATGCGCGACCTCGAGCGGTTTTCCTGGCCCGGCAACGTTCGCCAGCTCAAGCATTGCGTCGAGCGGCTCGTCGCCCTCGGCCAAGGCGAGCCCATTACGACCATGGGCCTGGAGCAGTGCGGCGTTGCGGGGGTCGAAGCGGGGGACCGGCCGGGCCTCGGCAGCGGCGGCGAGCCGGACGGGCTGCTTCCCTTTCAACAGGCGCGGCAGGCCTTCGAACGGGATTACGTCGGGCGCCTGTTGGAGGCAACCGGAGGCAACGTTTCCGAAGCCGCGAGGATCAGCGGCATCTCCCGCCAAAATCTGCATGTCCGTATCAATCGATCGCGGACTGTCTCCGAAAAGTGACACCTGTCAACAAACGGTGACAGTCCGCCCGCCTTCATTCCCCGCCACACCGATTTCCCGCGGGGAACCGCGGCGTTTTTCCTTTCCGTTCGATGGCACGTGAATTGCTTCTTTCCTGACGGCAAGTGACTTGTCGGGAGGAAAGGATGTCGAACCCGCAACCATCCACGTCGCGCCGGGCCTTCGTGAAATCCGTCGCAGCAGGCGCGGCTGCCGCTGTCGGGGCCGGCGTTACGCCGGGTCCCGTGCAGGCCGCCGTCCGGGCCGTCCAATACGCCATGGTCATCGACACCCGGCGGTGCATCGGCTGCCACGCCTGCAGCGTCGCCTGCAAGGCCGAGTTCGACGTTCCGCTCGGGGAAACGCGGTCCTGGGTCGAATACGTCGAAAAGGGCGAATATCCCAATGTGTCCCGTCATTTCCTGCCGCGGCTGTGCAATCACTGCTCCAATCCTCAGTGCGTCAACGTGTGCCCGACGGGCGCCACCTACAAGCGCGCCGAGGACGGCATCGTGGTGGTCGACGCCGATGTCTGCATCGGCTGCAAGTATTGCATCCAGGCCTGCCCCTACGACGTCCGTTACCTCCATCCCGACAGGGGAACGGTCGACAAATGCGATTTCTGCCTGCACCGGGTGAGCCAGGGATTGGTTCCTTCCTGCGTCAACACGTGCCAGGGGCGGGCCCGCATCTTCGGCGACATGAACGATCCCGATAGCGAGGTCGCCAAGATCCTGGCGACGAATCCGGTGACCGTCCTGCGCCAGGGCATGGGCACCGAGCCCAACGTCTATTACATCGCCGCGGACCACAGCGACGAACGGGACCGGCGGTTCGACAATCATTACGTGCGGGTCACCACGCACCGCCGGGCCGAGGAAAGGAGGTGAGCGTCATGGGCGAGCTGCACTGGGGTCTTCCCGTCATCGGCTATCTCTTCCTGGCCGGCATGGGGGCCGGCGCCATGACCGTCAGCGCTTCCGTCCTTTTGCGCGGCGGCGGCGGTTTTTTCGGGGGACAGCACTTCCGGATTGCCCGCTACGGGGCGCTCATCGCGCCGCTGCCCCTGATGGCCGGTACCGGCATGATCGTCTTCGAACTGGGCACCTTCCAGGTTGGCATGCGGGAATTCGACTTCTCCCTTCTGTTCCGATGGATCAACCTGTTCAAGACCCTCAACATGTCTCCGATGAGCATCGGCTCGTGGGTCTTGGGGCTGTGCATCATGCTAAGCCTCGTCTATGCGTGGACTTTCCTGTCGGCGCACGCCCGCGATGACGACACGTTTCGGCAACTCCGCAACGCACTGGCCTGGGTCAGCATTCCGCTCGGCATCGCGGTTGCCGTCTACACCGGCATCCTGCTTGGTGCCATGCCGTCACGCCCCTTCTGGAATTCCCAGATCCTGGGCCTTCTGTTCATGCTGTCGGCCCTCTCCACGGGTGTGGCCGGCATCCTCTTCCTGTACGCGTTCCACCGCACCGAGGAAAACAATCACGCGGCCCGACACGACGCCGGTTACATCCTTGCGGCCTCGGACGCCATTTTGATCGGCTTCGAGCTGCTGGTAATCTTCCTGTTCATCATGTTTGCCCATCTCACCGTGGGCGATCCCGCGCACGCCATCGCCGTCATCTTGCCCGGGGGGTCGCTTGCCGTCCTGTTCTGGATCGGCGTCGTCGTCTTCGGCTTGGTGGTTCCGGCCCTCGTCGAGCTTCACCACGTGCTGCCAAGGCTCCTGCATCAGAAACCGTACCTGGTCAAACGCTGGGTGGAAGTCGCTATTGGCGCGATGGTTCTGGGCGGAGGTCTCCTGCTGCGTTACGTGATCGTCGTGGCGGGCCAGGTCACCGGCCCGGTCGGCATCTGACGGAGAGAGAGGAACACATCATGGATCGCCGTTCTTTCCTGAAACTGGGTGCCGCCTCCGCCGCCGCGACCGCAACGGGTGGATCCGTCCTCACCCTGGCCCGGGACTTGCCCCAGCACGGCGGCAAGGACTTCTCGCCGCGAACCGGCAAGGAGCGCAAGGCCATTCCGACCGCATGCTGGCAATGCGTCACGCGCTGTCCGGCCATCGGCTATGTCGAGGACGGACGCCTCGTCAAGATCGAGGCCCAACCCGCCTCCATCCGCACCGAGGGCGTCATGTGCGCCAAGGGTCAGGGCGGCGTGAACCAGGTCTACGATCCCGACCGCATCCTCCATCCCATGAAACGCATCGGCAAGCGCGGCGAGGGCAAATGGAAGCGGATCTCGTGGGACGAAGCGCTTCAAGAGTTGACGGCAAGGCTTCGGAAGCTGCGTGAAGAGGGCCACCCCGAGAAGTTCATGTTCCACTACGGACGCATGAAGGCCAGTTCCAGCAACCTTATCAAGGGCGTATTCCTGGCCGCTTACGGGACGGGAACCATCGCCGATCATACGAGTATCTGCGAAGGGGGAAAATGGACCGCCCAGGAACTGACCTGGGGGAAGCATTACGACAACTGGGACTTCGACAATGCCCGCTTCGTCCTCAACTTCGGCAGCAACGTGCTGGAGGCCCACACGAACCACATCCCCACGGCCGAGCGCCTGGTCCGGGCGATGGCCGAGCGCGGCATGCAGATGGTGACCTTCGACGTGCGGCTTTCGAATACGGCAGCGAAGTCCACCGAGTGGATTCCCGTGCGGCCGGGCACCGACCTCGCCGTCGCACTGGCTATGTGCAGCGTCGTCATGGACGAGGACCTGTACCGGGGCGAGGGCGAGGCGTTCCTCGAGTTCTGCAAGGCGACCGCCGATCCGCTTGCCAGCGCGGCCGAGAAGGTGGCCGCGCTGAAGGCCCATCTCGCCCCGTACACGCCGGAATGGGCGGAGGGAATCAGCGGCGTTCCGGCCGCGAAGATTCGCGACATCGCCCGCCGGTTCGCGACCACCAAGCCTGCCTGCGTCATCAGCTATCGCGGAGCCGTCGCCCACTACAATGGCAACGACACCGAACGGGCCATCCAGATGCTGGCCGCCATCACCGGCAACGTCGACAACCCAGGTGGCCGCTGCAAGGCCGTCGGACCGAGCTGGAAGTCCCCCAAGGGCCCGCAAGACATGCCGAAGGCCAGGAAACTGGACATCCTCGATGGGCCCAAGGGCGCGGTCGCGCTGCCCACCCATCACGTCGGACACCAAGTCCTCAAGATGATCAAGGACGGGAGCGCCGGGCGGCCCGAGATCTATCTTTGGTATTGCTACACGCCGGTCTACGCGAACGGCAACGTTCAGGAAAGCATCGATATTCTCAAGGACGAGACCCTCCTGCCCTATACGGTATGCGTCAATCCGTTCTACGACGAATCGGCGGCCTTGGCCGACCTGATCCTGCCGGACGCCACCTACCTGGAACGATGGGATTGGGAGGATAACGTCTCCCCCAGCCAGGTCGCGGAATACTACATCCGCCAGCCCGTGGTGCCGCCGCTGGGCGAGGCGCGGAACTTCGCCGACGTGTGCTGCGAACTGGCCGAACGGCTGGGCTTCCCGCTCGGCTTCTCGTCGATGGAGGAGTTCGTCAAACAGTCCTGCGAGATGACCGCCGAGATCCAGGCGGCGGGCGGCTTCAAGTACATGAAGGCAAGGGGCGTGTGGCACGACGCCAACGCCCAGCCGAAGTATTACAGCTACCGAAAGAACGTCGAGCCATCGGCGTATGGAGCCGCCGGAGTGATATTCGACGAGGCGACAGGGGTCTACTGGGATTGGAAAAAGGCCGGCTTGAAGAGCGAGGACGAGGCCCGCAAGGCCGGCTACACCCACGCCAGCAAGTCGTTCAAGGGCTATGTCGGCCAGAAGATTGAGGATGCGGTCTACGTCGGCTTTAAACCCGACGCCGTCAACAAGTCAGGGTACTTCGAGCTCTATTCCGGGATTCTCGAGGAAAAAGGATTTCCGCCGCTGCCAACCTGGAAGGCCATTCCCGAGCATCAGGCCATGAAACCGAACGAACTGATCCTGACCACCTTCAAGGTGGCCAACCAGATCCATTCGCGCTCCCAGAATTGCCGATGGCTGACCGAGATCTACCACAGCAACCCGGCGTGGGTGAATCCGGCCACGGCGAAGGCGCTGGGCATCGCCGATGGAGACCGCATCACGGTTGCCTCGACGATCGGCGAAATCGAAACCAGGGCGCGCGTCACGCCCGCCGTGGTGCCAGGGGTTATCGCCATCTCGCACCATTGCGGACACTGGGAGTATGGCCGCTACGCCTCGGGAAAGAAGGCGCCGGGCGGCGTCGAGGACAGCGATTTCAAGCGAAAATGGTGGACCGACAACGGCCAGCACCCGAACTGGATCATCCCCATTGCGCAAGACCCCATCAACGGTGAAATGCGCTGGATGGATACTGTCGTGAGCGTCTCCAAGGCAGCGCCGCGAACCGATGTCTAGAACCGCACGAGCACTTCGCGGGAAAAGTCGTTCTTCGGCATCGGCTGAAACGGCCACGCAACGCGGCAACCTCTATGGCTTCCTTGCACGGATATTTCTCACCGAACCGTCGGCCGATCTGCTGCGCCGAATCAGGGAGCCCACGTTGCGCAAGGCATTGTTGGCCGCCGGCGTAACGCTCGGGCCCGAACTTCTCGACGGTCCGGACGACCGCGTCCTTGAAGACATGGCCGTCGAATACACACGGCTTTTCCTTGGTCCCGGCAAGCACGTGCCGCCCTACGAATCGGTTCATGCTCGGGGCGGGGGCGGCCAGCTATGGGGTGCTGAAACCGCTATCGTCAAACGCGACATCGAGGCGGCCGGATTCGAGTACGCTGCGACGTTTTCCGGGCTGCCGGACCATATCGGGATCGAGATGGAATTCATGGCGATATTGGCAGCCATGGAGGCGGCGGCCCTGAAGGATGGCGATACCGCGCGGGCGCTTTCATGCCTGCGCCACCAAGGCGAATTCATGAGCCGGCACCTCGCCGCATGGGCACCCACGTTCTGCCGGCGGGTCGCCGAGCAGGCGATGCTGCCGTTCTACCGGCAGATCGCGGAACTGGCCGGCGCCTTCATCTCGACGGACGAGACCGAGATGGCCAATCGCCTGGCGGTTGCCCTCTCTCCGAGTGGCGATGGCCCCCAGGCGTCGGCGGGCGGAAAAACCGGGTAGACTCTTTGGCTGGCTAAATCAGGCCCGAATTCGGGCCATGGGTCGCCTGCGGGTGTCGTTCGAGGACAAAAGAGTGATCGGAACGGAGCGCGTCGCTACACGTGACGGTCAGGTATACAGACCAACAGGGCCCGCTATCTATTCTGCCTGGCTAGCTGAGACAGAAAGAGGCCCGGCCCGGATTCCCCTGGGCCGGGTTTCAGTTGTTTGCGTGCGACAGAAGTCAGTCTCACCCTTGATGCCGAGCGCATCGGACATAAGCATCCGTGTTGACCGGGGTTGGCAGGTAGGTTATATATCGTAAATCGACGATTAACGATATGAGGAATAGAACATGGCCGTCCTCACCGTCCGACGGCCCTGCGCGCTGGAAGCCCGAAAGACGGCAGCCGCTGACGAAGTTGCGGCCATTGCCAAGGCGCTTGGTCATCCCGCACGGGTTCAGATCGTGCGCCTGTTGCTCGGCAAGCCGTCTTGCATCGGCGGCGACATCGTGGGCGAGGTGGGGCTTGCCCAATCCACGGTTTCCGAGCATCTGCGCATTCTCAAGGCGGCGGGAATCATCGTCGGCGAGATCGAGCGACCGCGCGTCTGCTACTCGCTCAACCCAAAAAGCCTTCTTCCATTGGCCGCGCTGCTGAATGCCGTCTTCGACAAGGACAGTCGCGGCGAACTCGGCGGGCCGAACTGCTGCCCGCCTGCCGGCTGTGAAACCGATTGATCATCCAACCAAACAGGAAATTCCCCATGACCACTGTTACCGTCTACGACCCTCCCATGTGCTGCTCGACCGGCGTCTGCGGTCCGGAGGTCGATCCGAAACTCGCGCAGTTTGCGGGCGATCTCGACTGGCTGAAGAGCCAGGGCGTGGAGGTGCGCCGCTTCAACCTGGCGCAGGAGCCGGCCCGGTTCATCGAGAACGCGGCTGTGAAAGCCCTCATGGAGCGCTCCGAAGGTGACGAGCTTCCGGCCATTGTCGTCGGCGATACCCTTGTCGCGAGCGGCCGTTATCCCGCCCGGGACGAACTCGCTGAAATGGCCGGCGTCGAGAGCCGGGATGCGCCCGGGGCGATCAGCGGGCAGGTGAGAGAGCTCATCGCCATTGGGGCGGCGATCGGCGCGAACTGCGAGCCCTGCTTCAAGTTCCATTACGACAAGGCGCGCAAGTTGGGTGTCCCGTCATGGGCCATGCGCGAGGCCGTGAGGATCGGCGAGGCCGTGAAGCAGGCTTCCGCCAGCAACATGCTGGGTCTGGCCGATCGGATTCTCGGCGCCGAGGCGCCCAAGACCTCGTCATGCTGCGGCGGCGGCAGTGCGCCTCAAGGCAAAGGCTGTTGCTGACCGATCATCCCGAGGCGCAGCCGCAGCGACGCAGGAAAACCATGTTCGACAATCTGCCAAAGTTCGTCTTCTTCACCGGCAAGGGCGGCGTCGGCAAGACGTCGCTTGCCTGCGCGACGGCATTGCGCCTCGCCGATGAGGGTAAGCGGGTTCTGCTGGTCAGCACCGACCCCGCCTCCAACGTGGGCCAGGTGTTCGAGACCAAGATCGGCAATCGCATCACGGCGATCCCGCGGGCGTCCGGGCTCGATGCCATCGAGATCGATCCCGAAGAGGCGGCGGCGCAGTACCGCGAGCGGATCGTCGGCCCGATGCGTGGCGCCTTGCCGGAAAAGGCGCTGCGTTCCATCGAGGAGCAGCTGTCCGGCGCCTGCACGACCGAGATCGCCGCCTTCGACGAGTTCACCGCGCTGTTGACCGACGACGTGCTGACCGGCCGTTACGCCCACGTCATCTTCGACACGGCGCCCACCGGGCATACCATCAGGCTCTTGAAGCTGCCGGGCGCGTGGTCGGGCTTCCTCGACGCCGGCAGGGGTGATGCGTCCTGCCTCGGCCCGCTGGCCGGCCTCGAGAAGCAGCATGCCCGCTACGCCGCGGCGGTGGAGCGTCTCGCCGATCCTCAATCGACGCGGCTGATCCTCGTTGCCCGGCCGCACCGCTCGGCCCTCGCCGAGGCGGCGCGGACGTCGAACGAGCTGGCGGCCATCGGAATTGGCAACCAGCACCTGGCCCTCAACGGCTTGATGCCGAAGGACGCGACCGGCGATCCGCTCGCGGCGGCCCTGGCGCGCCGGGACCAGGCGGCAATCGCCGGCATGGAAGCCGAGGTGGCGCGGCTGCCTCGCGAGGTGTTCCCGCTGCGGTCCGAAAACTTGGTTGGGATCGATGCGCTCCGGCGGTTCGCCGAAAACGCGCCGGACGTGGCGGCAACGGACGCTCCGCATAGGGAACAAACGCCGCGGGACGATCTTCGCGGCCTCGGCTCCCTCCTCGACGCGTTGGAAGGGCCTGGCCGGGGGCTCGTCATGTTCATGGGCAAGGGCGGCGTCGGCAAGACGACCATGGCCGCGGCGGTTGCGGTTGAGCTTGCCAGACGCGGGCACGAGGTTCTCCTGACGACGACGGACCCGGCCGCCCACCTCGCCGAGACGCTCGGCGAGGAGGTGCCGCGTCTGACGGTCAGCCGTATCGACCCGGCGGAGGCGACGGCGCGCTACCGCGAGCAGGTGCTGGCGACCAAGGGCAAGAACCTCGACGCCGAAGCGCGTGCCATGCTGGAAGAGGATTTGCGCTCGCCCTGTACGGAGGAAATCGCCGTCTTCCAGACATTTTCGCGCGTGATCCGGGAGAGCACGCGTCACTTCGTGGTGATGGACACGGCGCCGACCGGCCACACCCTTCTTCTGCTCGACGCCACGGGCTCCTACCACCGTGACATCGTGCGACACGCCGATCCGGCCACGCAGGGCCGCATCGTGACGCCGATGATGCGTTTGCAGGACCCGGAACAGACCAAGATCCTGATCGTCACCCTGCCGGAAAGAACCCCGGTCCTTGAGGCGGCGCACCTTCAGGACGATCTGCGCCGCGCCGGCATCGAGCCGTGGGCGTGGATCGTCAACGCCAGCCTGGCAGCGGCCGAAACGGAACATCCGCTGCTGCAACGGCGGGCCGCTTCGGAGTTGGATCAGATCGCTACGGTCGGCAACGGCCTTTCCAAGCGCCACGCGGTTGTCCCGATGCAGGCGGAAGAGCCGGTCGGCGCGGAGAGACTTGAATGGCTGGTGACGACAGCCGCACCCGAAAAGGCCGCGTGATGAAGTAGCCCTTCGTGTCGGTGAACCTCACGGCCAGTTCCCTTGGGCTGAACGGCTCTCCCACTTTCGTCATCGGCTTGGACTACACGAGTTCGTAGAGCTCTTCCCTCGAAACCGCCGTGCAAAATGACCTGAGACCGGAAAGTTCCTCCAAGAATGGGTAGAGTCCGTCGCAAAACGAGGAGACGGACGAATGAAGCGCAGCCGGTTCACGGAAGAACAGATTATCGGCATCCTGCGGGAGCGGGAGGCTGGGGGGACGACGGCGGATGTATGCCGCCGGCACGGAGTTCAGCGGGGCGACCTTTTACAAGTGGAAAGCCAAGTACGGGGGCCTGGAGGTGTTGGAGGCCAGGCGGCTGAAGGTGCTCGATGCGGAGAACGCCCGGCTGAAGAAGCTGCTGGCTGAGGCCATGCTGGACAACGCCATGTTGAAGGACGTCGCAGCAAAAAAATGGTGACGCTCGCAGCTGTGCGGCAAGCCGTCGCTCACCTGCGTGACGCCCATGGGGTGAGCGAGCGGCGGGCGTGTTCTGTCTTGGAGGCGGATCGTTCGTCGGTGCGCTACCGGTCGCGGCGGCCGGACGACGGTGAGATTCGAACGCGGCTGCGGGAGTTGTCGCGGCAGCGCCGGTGGTTCGGTTATCGGCGTCTCCATCTTTTGCTGGCGCGGGAAGGCCTCGTCATGAACCAGAAGAAGCTGCGGCGGCTCTACGCCGAGGAAAAGCTCCAGGTCCGGCGCCGGCCATGAGATGCCCTTCGAAACGAGATGCACCTGGTAGGCTCGAACGTCCTCCAGGCCGAGCCGATCCGGCGACCGGTTGAAATGGCGGCTGAACTTCGCCACCGCGTGAACATAGGACCGTTGCGTCGCCGGCGACAGATTGCGGACCGTCATGTCCTCGATCATCCGCCGGCGCAGAGGGCTCATCTCCGTCATCGGGCTTCTCCTGGCTGAAAGGTCGGGCTTCAACACCCGATATCCTCTCAAACCGGAAACCTTCCGTCCGGGACCACGCCTACCTCCCGCGCCAGCGGGTTAGTTCAATCCCAAATCGATTCTGCCTCGCTTCATCCCGTCTAGGCCCAGATGGCGTGGTCGGGGGTTCGTCGTGGCGGCGGGTGTTGTCGCGTCACACCCGTTCAAGGCGGAAGGGTTCGCGATAGATCGCGGTGTGCAGGCTGCCGTCGGCGGCGACGAAGCCGCGATACATGCCCGCGCAATTGAAGGGCATGGTGACGTGACCGCCCGGGTCGACGGCGATAAGCCCGCCCGAACCGCCGATGGCGGCGAGTTCTTCCATGACCACGGCATTGGCCGCGTCGTCCAACGTCTGCTTTAGCCATCTTATACGCGACGCGACTTCATGGCCGACGGCGCAGCGAATGAAGAACTCGCCGTGTCCGGTCGCCGAGACCGCACAGGACGCGTCGTCCGCCCAAGTTCCTGCCCCTGGCAGCGGGGAATCGCCGACCCGACCGGGCATTTTTGCCGTCATGCCGCCGGTCGAGGTGACGGCCGCAAGATTGCCGCGGGCATCGCAAGCGACGGCGCCGACCGTTCCATGCTTCCGGGCCTCGTCGCCGTCGTCGGCGAGCCCGAGACGGCGCCGCTCCAACTCCTCTTGCAGGGCCCGCCAGCGGAATTCGGTGCGGAACCATGAAAGCGGCCGGTGTTCGAGCCCTGCCTGCCGGCAGAAGCGGCGCGCCCCCGGGCCGGCCAGGAGAACGTGATCGGTCTGTTCCATCACCGCCCGCGCAGCCAAAACCGGATGGCGAGGCCCGCAGATGCCGGCGACGGCCCCGGCCCGTCGGTCCCGTCCGTCCATCACGGCGGCATCCATTTCGATTTTGCCGTCGGCGGTGAAGACGGCGCCACGGCCGGCGTTGAACAGGGGGTCGTCCTCCAGCGCCATCACCGCCTTGGTCACGGCATCGAGGGCCGCGCCACCGTCCTTCAGCACTGCGTGGCCGGCCCGCAAGGCTTGGCGCAACCCGGCGTGAAAGGCGTCCTCCCGTTCGGCCGTCATGGTTTCCCTGGGGACGGTGCCGGCCCCGCCGTGAATGGCCAGGACGGGGCGGATCGCAGGGGGCATCGCCGGGTGCTCCTTCCTATGCCAAGGCCGCCGGGCGCGGCTGGATCGGTGGGTGGACGTCCTTGGGAATGGGACAGGCATAAGGCGTCTTCTGCGTACGGTCGCGGAAATCTTTCTTGGCGCGGGCCATCAGTGCTTCGTCGGTCATCAGGTCGACGGCGGTGGCGGCCATGACCTTGGCGGCATAGGCCAAACCCTTGTGGGCGGCCGGCGCCTTGCCTTGGGCCGTCAGTTGCCAGGAATGGCCGGGCGTGCCGATGGCGCAGGTGGCGACCCTGGCCTCGACGGTGGGCACCGTCCAGCTGACGTCGGCGACGTCGGTCGAGCCGATCATCGGCTCGCCGACGGCCTCGAGCGGGACGATAAAGTCGCAGAGCGGAGTGGCCTCCAGCACCGGCAATCCGACCCGCCGATAGCCGCTGAGGATGTCCTCGTCGCTGAGCGTGGCTTGGATTCTGGCGGCGTAGTCGCGGTCGGCGGCATCGAATCCCACCGGGCCGAGGCGCTGCATGTTGAGATGCATAGCCTCGCGCAGCGGGGTGTTGCCGAGCATGTTGGACACCGCGCTCATGATCGAGATGGCGACCTTGGTCTCGGTCATCAGGGCGGCCCCATCGGCAATCTTCTTCACTCGCTCGTTGAGGGCGAGCATGCCATGAACGTCGCGGGCACGGATGGAGTAGCGGACCTTGGCCGAGGCCTGGACCACGTTGGGCGCGATGCCGCCGGAATCCAGCATGGCGTAATGGATGCGGGCGTCCTGCGGCATATGCTCGCGCATGTAGTTGACGCCGACGTTCATGAGTTCCACCGCGTCGAGCGCGCTGCGCCCCAAATGCGGCGCCGCCGCCGCATGGGAAGCGCGGCCGGTGAAATGGAAGTCCATGCGCGTGTTGGCCAGCGACAGGGCGTCGTCGACCCGTGTCATTGATCCCGGATGCCAGGTGATGGCGACATCGACGTCGGCGAAGGCGCCGTCGCGGACCATGAAAGCCTTGGCGGCGCCGCCTTCCTCGGCCGGGCAGCCGTAATAGCGCACCCGGCCGGGCCGGCCGGTCTTTTCCAGCCACTCCTTGAGGGCGGTCGCCGCCAGCAGGGCGGCGGAGCCCAGAAGGTTGTGGCCGCAGCCGTGGCCGGCGCCGCCGGCTTCGAGCGGCTTCGGCTCGGCAACGTTGGCTTCCTGGCTGAGGCCGGGCAGGGCGTCGTATTCGCCGAGAATGGCGATGACCGGCCCCCCCTGGCCGGCCTCGCCGATCACTGCCGTCGGAATGCCGGACACGTTCTCGGTCACCCGGAAGCCCCGGGCCCGCAGCATGGTCGTGTGCTCGGCCACCGAGCGGTATTCGGTATAGGCGATTTCCGGCATGCCCCAGATGCGGTCGCTGAGGTCGGCGAAATGCCTGTGGTGGTCGTCCACTAGCTTCCAGATGGCGTCGGAATTTTGCATGGAATCCTCTTTGGGCTTTGTTGGGCGGAAGGGAAGGGGGCGGGACCGTCGTTAGAAGTTCACGGCGGCGGGCGCGGCCATCTCTGGCAGCTGGCCTTCGAACCACAGGCCGGCGGCGGCGGCGGACATGGCGCAGCCGTCGTGGGCAATGCCCGGAACCTCGGTCAGGCGCCAGTTGAAGGGCAGGCCGTGTTTCTCGGCCGTCTCGCGGCCGCGGGCGAAATAGTTGCGGGCGCGATGCAGGCGCCCCGGTCCCTGGGCCTGCGCCTCGGGCTGGGAGGGCAGATTGTCGGCGTTGGCGTTGCAGTCCTCGATGCCGGCCAGGATGTGCAGCGGATAGGCAAAAAGGCGCTGCAGCTCGTCCACTCCAAGACCGAGGCCGCCCAGGCCTTCCGGAAAGGTCTTTTCCAGGGTTGGCAGCGAGTACCAGCCCGCGTTGGCGGCGATCGCCGCCTTGAACAGGGCGCCGCCGTGCGTCGAAATCATCCGGTGGACGAACTGGCCCCCGGCCGAGTGGCCGTAGATGCGCGCCTTGGGCTGCTTCATGACGCCGGCCTGCCGCAAGGCGGCGATGACGCGGCCCGGGATCGCGAAGACCCAGGCATCGTGGGGCCGAACGCTGCCGTCGGCGTCGAAGACGAGGCCGTTGTTGTAGTCCTCGGTCTCGGGATATTCGGCCCGCGCGAATGTCGGCGCGACGATCAGAAGGCCGTGCCGATCGGCCGCCGGAATCCAGAAGTCGCGATAATCGTCACCGTTGCGATTCATGCCGTGCTGGACGATCACCACTGCACAGTCCGGCGTATGTCCGGCCGGCCGATAGGTGTTGAGCGTGAGGGGCCGCTCCGGGTTCAACGGATCGACGAACGGGATGGCATTGCGGCCGTAATCGGCGAGAAGGCTCTTCAGGGACATGAAACACCTCAGATCTGGTCGCTAAGATGGCAGGCGGACTGCCGGCGGGGAGCGATGTCGCGCAACACCGGCCTTTCCTCGCGGCAGCGCGCGATGGCGAACGGGCAGCGCGGGTGGAAGGTGCATCCCGGCGGCGGATTCAGGGGCGAGGGCAGTTCGCCCCGCACCGGCTGGAATTTCCGGCGGCGGCGCTTGACCGAGGGGATCTCGGCCAGCAGGGCGCGCGTGTAGGGATGGGCCGGCTGGGCGAACAGGTCGGCGGCCGGGGCGATTTCCACCAGGCGTCCGAGATACATGATCGCCACCCGGTCGGCGATGTGACGGACCACCGACAAATCGTGACTGATGAACAGATAGGTCAATTCGTACTTGTCGCGCAGGTCCATGAATAGATTGATCACCTGGGCCTGGATGGAGACGTCGAGCGCGGCGATCGGCTCGTCGCAGACGAGAAAACGCGGATTGACGATGAAGGCCCGCGCGATGCCGATGCGCTGGCGCTGGCCGCCCGAAAACTGATGGGGATAGCGTTCCTTGTAGCTGGGATCGAGGCCGACCTCGGCCAACGCCGTGTCGACCCGCTCGATGACCTCGCGACGGCTCGTGGCCATGCCATGGACTCTCAGGGGTTCGGCGATGATGTCGCCGACCTTTTGGCGCGGATTGAGCGAGGCGTAAGGGTCCTGGAAGATCATCTGGACTCCCAGGACATAGCCCAGCTTATCGCGGCCGGTAAGCGTGGGGACTGCCTGTCCATCGAACGTCACGCGGCCCTGGGTCGGCGGCAGGATGCCCGAGACCATCCGTCCCAGTGTCGATTTCCCGCAGCCTGACTCACCGACCAGCCCCAGCACTTCGCCCCTGCGTACGGCAAGGTCGACGTCGGTGACCGCCCTGAGGACCGGCGGCAGCGCCTTGCGGCCCAGCAGGGCGAGAAGCCGCTCGGCCAGGACCGGCGGGCGCTGGAAATCCCGCGACAATCCCTCCAGCCCGATGATGGGCGTCGTTTGCGCCGGCGTCGTGGTCATGGACGATCCCCCTGGGGAATGGGGTGATGACATCGCCAGCTCTGGCCGCTGGGGCCCTCGGTGACGTCGGGCTCCCGTTCGGCGCACAGCGGCCCCGCCCGTTGGCAGCGCAGGCGGAAAGCGCAGCCCACGGGGCGCGCCGCCAGGCTGGGGGCGGTGCCGTCGATCTGGCGCAGACGGCTGCCGGGCGCATTCTCGGCGGGAATGGAATCCAGCAGACCCTGGGTATACGGATGGCATGGACGATCGAGGACGTCGTCGATGCCGCCGATCTCGACGATACGGCCCGCATACATCACGGCCACGCGGTCGGCCAGTTCCGAGACCACGCCCAGATCGTGGGTGATCCAGATCAACGCCGTGCCGGTTTCCCGGGCCAGGGTCTGCATCTCGGCCAGGATCTGGCCCTGGATGGTGACATCCAGGGCCGTCGTCGGTTCGTCGGCGATGATCAGGTCGGGTTTGTTGAGCAGCGCCGTGGCGATGGCGACGCGCTGGCGCATGCCGCCCGAAAACTCGTGCGGATATTGGTCGATGCGGGTTTCCGGGGAAGAGATGCCGACCTGCCGGAGGGCGGCGATGACGCGCTCGCGGGCGGCCGGCAGCGGCACGTCCGCATGCTCGCGGATTGCTTCCACCATCTGCTCGCTGACGGTTAGCACCGGATTGAGCGCGGCAAGCGAGTCCTGGAAGATCATGGCGATCTCCTTGCCCCGCACCTGGCGCAGCGCCGACTCGCCGATGGTCCGCAAGTTCCGTCCCTTGAAAAGAACCTCGCCCTCGACGACCTCGCCGGGCGGATCGATCAAGCCGATCAGAGACAGCCCGGCGACCGATTTGCCCGATCCCGACTCGCCGACCAGCCCCAGCACCTCGCCCGACCGCATGGTGAAGCTGATGCCGTCGACGGCGGGATAGGCGCCTTCGAGAAAGTGAAAGACGGTCCGCAGGCCGCGCACGTCGAGGAGGGCGCCGCTCATGACCGCCGCGAGTCCAACGCTTCGCGGAGCCGGTCCCCCACGAGGTTGAGCGAGAAGATGAGGACGAGCAGGGCCAATCCCGGAAACAGGCTGATCCAATATTCGCCGCTCATCAGGAATTCAAAGCCGCTGGCGACCAGCAGGCCAAGCGAGGGTTGCGTCACCGGGACCCCGACGCCCAGGAAGGAAAGCGTCGCCTCCAGGGTGATGGCGTGGGCGACGTAAATGGTGGCGACCACCAGCACGGAACCGATGCTGTTCGGCAGGAGGTGGCGGAACATGATGCGCCAGCTCGGATAGCCCAGGTTTTCCGCCGCCTCGACGTATTCCTTACGTCGTTCCACCATGGCCGCGGCGCGCATGATGCGGGCGTAGGTGGCCCATTGGACGACGACGATGGCGATGATCACCTTGTCGACCCCGCGCCCGATCACCGCCAGCAGCACCAGTGCCACCAGAATGGAGGGGAAGCCCAGGATGAAGTCGACCAGGCGCATCAGCAGGGCGTCGATCCGGCCGCCGAACATGGCGGCGAGCAGACCCACCGTCACGCCGATGGAAAGCGCCAGACTGGTTGCCGCCAGCCCGACCAGAAGGCTGACCCGCATACCATAGAGAATGGCCGACACCATGTCGCGGCCCTGGGAATCGGTGCCAAGCCATACGGTCAGGCCGTCGAGGCTCCGCTCGCCCGGGGGCAGACGATTGTCCATGACGCTGAACGTGGACAGGTCATAGGGGTTCTGCGGCGCGGCGAACGGCAGCAACAGGCCAGCGGCGAGGATAACGACCAGGGCGATCAGCGCCGTCTTCATGTTGGGCCGGCGCTTGATCCGCCGCAGGTTGAAGCGGCGCTGCGGGGTTTCCACCAGCGGCGGGACCAGCGTGGGATCGATGGGGCGCGGCTTGGTCATGGCGCCCGGTCCATCAGCTTCACGCGCGGGTCCAGCGCCGCGTAGATAAGGTCGACGATCAGGTTGATCAGGACGAACAGGAAGGTGATCAGCATGACGTAGGAAACCACGACCGGCCGATCGAGCCGATAGATGCTGGTGATCAAAAGCTTGCCCATGCCGGGCCATGCGAAGACCGTTTCGGTGATGGTCGAAAAGGCGATCAGGGCGCCGAATTCGATGCCGAGCACCGTAATCACCGGGATGAGGATGTTGCGCAGGATATGCCGGCGCACGATGCGTTGCGGCCGCACCCCCTTGGCGCGGGCGAATTTGACGTAATCCTGGGTGCGCGCCTCGGCGGCGCCGGAGGCCGTGAGGCGGATCATCAGCGCCGTGTTGGGGATGGCGAGGTTGAGCACCGGCATGACGAGATGGCGAACGCCGTCCCAGGTCAGGAAGCTGACCGGAATGCCGAGGATGTCCACCGTCTCGCCCCGCCCCGAGGTGGGAAGCCAATGCAGCCACACCGAGAGCAGCAGGATCAGCATCATCCCCTTCCAGAAATTGGGGATGGAATAGCCGAGAATGGAGCCGGTCATGATGGCGCGGGAAAGCGAGGCGTCGCTGTTCAGCCCGACGTACAGGCCGAGCGGAATGCCGACCAGGCTGGCGATGAGAAGGGCGAAAAACACCAGTTCGAAGGTGGCCGGCATACGCTCGATGATGATCTGGAGGGCCGGCTCGCCATGCACGAACGATATGCCGAGATCGCCCTGCATGGCGTTGCCGAGAAACGTCAGGTATTGCATCCAGACCGGGCGGTCGAGCCCCAGCGCCCGAACCATCATTTCCCGCTCGTGCTGGGTGGCTTCCGGGTTGATCAAAAGCTCGACCGGGTCGCCGACCGCAAAGACCGCCAGAAAGACGACAAGCGAAACGGCCAACAGGACGGCCATGCTTTGAAGCACCCTCTGGAGGATGAAAGTCCCCACGTACGCGTCCCTGGGCTGGGGTTGAGGGAGCGGGCGGCCTTCCGGGCCGCCCGCCTCCTGTGGATGAATGACCGGCGATCGGGCCGGATTACTTTACCGCCTTGGCCAGCGCCGGAAGCGTGTACTGATCCATGCGGCCTTCGAACTGGATGCCCTTGCGGAACGCCCAGATCGTGCTTTCGAAATGGATCGGGATGTCGGGCAGCTTCTGCAACGCCAGCTTGCCGGCTTCCCGCAACAGCTCGGCACGTTTCGTCTCGTCGACGGTGGCGATTGCCTTGAGGATCACCGCGTCGAAGGCCGGATCGGACCAGCCGCCGTAGTTGGAGCGGCCGACGCCGCGATCCTTGTCGAGGGTGGCGACGAATTGCTGCAGGAACGAAGATGCGCCCCCGGTGGTCGAGCCCCAGCCGCCCATGGACAGGACGAATTCGCTCTTGCTGCGGCGGGTGAAGAAGATGGAGGCCGTCATGGCATCCACGTCCGCCTGGATGCCGACACGGCTCAGGTATTGGGCGATGGCCTGGGCGACCTGGGAGTCGTTGATGTAGCGGTCGTTGGTGGCCGCGAACGTCACCTTGAAGCCGTTCGGATAGCCGGCTTCTGCCAGCAGCTTTTTCGCCCCCTCTGGGTCATAGATCAGCGGTTCCGGATTGGGTTGGGCGCCGAACATCGTTTCCGGCACGAACTGGCTGGCGGGCGCGGCGGCGCCGTCCATGATGCGCTTGACGATGGTATCGCGGTCGATGGCCATGGAGATGGCCCGGCGTACGCGCTCGTCCTTGAAGGGATTGGTTCCGTTTTGGGTAACGACAGATGGGCTCTGGTCCTTGGAGACGTCCATCTGCAGGAAGATCACGCGGTTCGACGGGCGGATCGTCACCCCGAACCTGGGATCGCCCTCCAGCTGTTTGACGTCTCGGGCCGCGGGATTCTCGACCAGATCGTAGTTGCCGGCCAGCAAACCGGCCAACCGAGGGCCGGCGTTGGGAATCGGCAGCAGGGTCACCTTCTCCCAGGCCGGCTTTTCACCCCAATAGTTTTCGTTGCGGGCCAGTTCGACGCCGGCCCCCTTGGTGTACTTGGTCAGCTTGAAGGGGCCGGTGCCAATGGCGTCTTCGCCGCTGTTGAACCGCGCCAGGGTCGGCCATTCGCCGGTCACGCCACAGCCATTCGCCAGGTCGAAAGCGATCTCGCCATGCTTGACGATACCGGCGCTCAGGATGGCCATCTCGGCCATCCTTTCGGGCAACAACGGCTCCGGCACCTTGGTGGTGATCCTGACGGTGTGGTCGTCGGGCGTTTCGACCTTGACGAAGTTGGTGACGGGATTGCCGAAATAGTCGGAGATGGCCTGCGGGTTGTTCCTCACCCGGCAGAAGGTGAAGATGACGTCCTTGGCCGTGAACGGCACTCCATTGGAGAATTTGACGCCTTTGCGCAGGTTGAAGGTCCAGACGTTGTCGCCCTCGACCGACCACGCCGTCGCCAGGTCGGGGACGGTCTTCTGGTTCGCGTCCGTCGTCACCAACGCGCCGTACAGGCTGCGCGCCAAGCCGTTGTTGGGGGTGAAGCTGTGGTAGTGCGGGTCGGTCGACGTCGGTTCGGAAGCAAGGCCGACGGTCAACGTCGCCGCCGATGCGCCGACCGGCAGCAGGATCGGCAAAGTCAGGAAGCTTAGGACATGCAGGAAGTTGGTTCTCACGGGTGGGGCCTCCTCTCCTGGAATGGGCGCCTATCGGAAGCGGCGGGCTCTCCGGCCTTATGCCGACTTGAAACACGCGGGCGATTATGAAACAAAAGTTCCATAGAAATGAAAACCATGGAAATTCACCGTCGTCAATGGCCGGCACCTCCCTCAGAGCGATGTATTATTCCGATACGGCTAACCGCATCGCACATGCCTATGCTTTGCTCAGCAAATCGCACAAAAAGATCGCAGACTTCGTCCTGGGGGCTCCCGCCGAAGCGGCAATGATGACCATCGACGAACTGGCGAAGGCCTGTCTCGTCTCCAATGCGACGGCGAATCGATTCGCCAAAGCCATCGGCTTCGACGGCTTTGCCGACTTCAGGGCCCGCCAGATCGAGGCCATCAAGCAGACGCTGGCGCCGGTGGAAAAGCTGAAGGCCGGGCGGGACGGGTCGGCCAGCAGCTTCGATATCATCTCGGACAGCATCCGGCACGACCTGGAAAACCTCGAGAAGACGCGGGAAACGCTGGCGCCGGAAAGCTGCGGGAAGGCCGTGGACCTGATTCTCGCGGCGGAACGCATCTTCATTTTCGGATCGGGGATCAGCTATTACATCGCCGGCATCCTGACGCACGGGCTGGAGCCCTTCTGTCGCGGCAACGTGTCGATGATGGGCACGACCGGCGGCGTCAATTCGGCCTTGCGCAGGCTGGTCCATGCGGGGGAGCGGGATCTGGCGATCTTCATTTCCTTCCCCCGCTACGCGCCCGACACCCTGGAACTGGTCGAAGCGGCGAGGCGCCAGGGGGCGCGTATTCTCTGCATCACCGATCGTCCGACTTCGCCATTGGCCCGCTATGCGGACGTGGCGCTTTATGTGCAGGCCGAGCGGCGCCTGCTTCCCAACTCGGCGACCGCGGCTTTCGCGCTGGCGGACGGCCTGGCGGCGGCGGTAGCCAATCGCCGCCGGGAAGGTGTCGACATCCAGATGCGGCTCGCGGCCCGCTATCTGCCCGGACTGGCCGAGGGCCCGGGCGAGGACGCTAAGCGGGAGCGTGCCGGCAAGAAGAGGCGCAAACCCGGCGAGCTGTGATGGCGGCCGAGTGGGACTGTCCATTTACCACGATGCTTTTGCCGCGGGTGTCTTGAACATCTAGGTCTGGGCGCGGTTGGCACAAGCCATCCAAACCTCGCCCCACGAGGGGTAAAATTGAACGCCGATCCGAGGCCAGCGTTGGACGCCGATAGACAGCCAGGTGACGAAGCCGCCCGGAATCCGCTGAGCGCGTTTACCGCGAGCGGATGCCGTTGACGAAAACGCGGATGCACCGGCGGATGTAAGTTTTTCGCTCATCCCCGCCGGGCCATTCGAGTTCACCCATCGTCTTGACCACGACGGCGCCGAAAATCATGTCCATCAGCATCCTGGCGGCGCTGTCGACGTCATCGATCTCAATCCTTCCCAGCGTGCGCTGGTGCGCGAACCAGTCGGCCAGCAAGGCGAGTGCCATCTCCGGGCCGCGCTGGCGGACAAGCGTGTCTATCTCGGGGAATTGCGCGGATTCCAGCAGTGCAAAACGCAGGAAGGCCACCCGTTCGCGATCCGCTTCGGCGTCAATGTCGATGATGAAGATCGCCTCCAGCGCATCGGTGAGCGGCAGATCGTCACGGTTGCCGGGCAGATCGAGCATGCTCTGGCGATGTGCATCGACGACCGCCGCAAGAAGATCCTCTTTGCTCGAGAACAAACGGTAGAGCGTCCGCTTGGAGATCTTGCAGCGTGCCGCGACCTTGTCCGTCGTGGTGCGGGCGTAACCTTCCTCGATGAACATCTCTCGCGCCTGGAGGATAACGGCGGCGCGCTGGACTTCGTCCGGTACGACCTTCGGCCGACCGCGAAGTCTTGGCAGGGTGATCGCCCGTCGATTCCGTTCCCTATTCAACAGCCTGTCCTTTCCCGCGTTCGGCCCGGCACTGGTCACATTCCGTTACAAAAAGAAACATTCCGTTACAAGAAAATGTCCCGGCGGACATCCGCCAGCAACAATCCGGGCGTTGACTGGCGCCGCTTCGCTTTTCCTCATATCGCGATTGACATCGAAGACGCAATCATAATATGGGTACTAACAAGTTTCCTAAATATGGATACCGATTGTGCAATCAAATCCCTTCCCCCGTCTCCCCGGCACCGGTTGGATGAAACGGTCATTACCGGCCGGTGTTGTCCGGCGTGGCCTGCGTGGTTCGATGTTCCTTGGCTTGATCATGCTGCTCATGCCAGGAGGCTGCTTCGATCAAGCCGAAAATCAAGCCGCTTCATCGCTTGTGGCGAGTCGTCCCGAGGTCGGCGTCGTCACGCTTCGTCCCCAGTCGGTCGCGATCACGGCGGAATTGCCGGGGCGTACGGCAGCCTCTCTTGTCGCCGAAGTGCGCCCTCAGGTAAACGGCATCATCCAGCGGCGCCTGTTTCAGGAAGGCACCGAGGTTGCCGCCGGCGAAGCGCTCTATCAGATCGACCCGGCGAGCTATCAGGCCTCCTACGACAGCGCGGTTGCGGCGCGTCAGAAGGCCTCGGCCTCGGTGCCGAGCGCGCAGGCCAAGGTCGAGCGTTATCAGGGGCTTATCAAGAAGGACGCCGTCAGCAGGCAGGATCTCGACGACGCGATGGCGACGCTGGCTCAAGCCAAGGCCGACGTGGCTGCCGCGCAAGCGAGCGTCGAAACCGCCCGGATCAATCTCGCCTATACGAAGATCACGGCCCCGATAGCCGGTCGGGTCGGCAAATCCTCGCTGACGCAAGGCGCACTGGTGACGGCAAATCAGGAAACCGCGCTGACCACCATTCGCAAGCAGGACCCGATCAACGTCGACGTGATGCAATCGAGCACCAACCTCCTCAACCTTCTTCAGGCCGTGAAGGAAGGCCGGCTGAAGCTCGGTGGATCGAACATCAGCGTGAAGCTGAAACTCGAAAACGGCACGATCTATCCGTACGAGGGTAAGCTGGAGTTTGCGGATGCCAATGTCGACGAAGCCACCGGTACCTTCACGCTACGGGCTGAATTTCCCAATCCCGAGCGGCTGCTTCTGCCCGGCGTGTACGTGCGGGCGATCGTCGAGGAAGGCATTGCCGAGAACAGCTTTCTCGTGCCCCAGCGGGCGGTCAGTCGCAACACCAAGGGCGAGGCCACGGCCATGTTCGTCAACCGGGAGGGTAAGGTCGAGGAGCGCGTGCTTTCCATCCAAAACAGTGTCGGCAACAACTGGTTGGTCGATTCCGGCGTCGACGATGGTGACCGGGTCATCGTCGAAGGAGTGCAGTTTGTTCGCGTCGGCCAGGAGGCGACGCCCATCGAGGTGACCATCGACGAGACGACGGGCGAGGTTCGGGAACGCAAGACGGGGGCGCTTTCAGACGGCAAGGCGACCGCTGTCGCCAATCGCGAACCGGCCACGACGGCCGATACCGGCAGGAATTGAGGCGAACGATGTCGAATTTCTTTATCGATCGGCCGGTCTTTGCATGGGTGATCGCCATCACGATCATGCTGGCCGGGTTACTCGCCCTCAACACATTGTCGATCTCGCAATATCCGCAGATCGCGCCAACCACGGTTCAGGTCAGTGCGTCCTATCCGGGCGCCGACGCCCAGACGGTCGAGAACTCGGTGACCAAGGTCATCGAGCAGGGCATGACCGGGATCGACAATCTTGACTATATGACCGCGACATCGACGTCGACCGGATCGGCACAACTCACGCTGACCTTCACCAGCGCGGCCGATCCGGACGTTGCGCAGATGCAGGTGCAGAATAAGTTGCAGCTCGTCACCTCGCAGTTGCCGCAGATCGTGCAAAGCACCGGCCTGACCGTCACGAAATCGTCCAGCGGCTTCCTGATGGTGATCGGCTTCGTGTCGAGCGACGGCAAGATGACGTCGACGGATCTCGCCGACTATGTCGACAGCACATTGAACGACACGCTGCGGCGCATCGACGGCGTCGGCGAGACGCAATTGTTCGGGGGTGGCTATGCCATGCGGATCTGGCTCGATCCCGACAAGCTCGCCAAGTATGCGCTCATGCCGGGCGACGTGGCCGCGGCGATCGAGGTGCAGAACACGCAGGTGTCCGCCGGCCAGCTCGGCGGTTTGCCGGCGCGCCAGGGCCAGCAGCTCAATGCCACAGTCACCGCGCGCAGTCGCCTTCAGACCGCCGAGCAGTTCCGGAACATTGTTCTGAAGAGCACGACGGACGGGTCCATCGTCCGGCTGAACGACGTCGCTACCGTAGAACTCGGCGCGGAAAGCTATACCTCGGACGCTCGATATAATGGCCTGCCCGCCGCGGGGCTGGCCATCAATCTTGCGACCGGCGCCAACGCCATCAGCACGGCGGAAGCCGTCCAGGCGGCGATCGGTCGGCTGTCCGGCACACTTCCCACCGCGGTCGAGGTGGTCTACCCCTACGACACCACGCCCTTCGTCCGTCTGTCGATCGAAGAGGTGATGAAGACCTTGGCCGAGGCTGTCGGCCTTGTCTTCATCGTGATGTTCGTATTCCTCCAGAACATCCGGGCGACGATCATTCCGACGATCGCCGTTCCCGTCGTGCTGCTCGGCACGTTTGCCGTCCTCGCTTCCGCCGGCTATTCGATCAACATGTTGACCATGTTCGCCATGGTGCTTGCCATCGGCCTGCTGGTCGATGATGCGATCGTCGTGGTGGAGAATGTCGAGCGCGTCATGCATGAAGAGGGGCTCTCTCCCAAGGAGGCGACGCGCAAATCCATGGGCGAGATTACCGGGGCCCTGGTCGGCATCGCCATCGCCCTGTCGGCAGTTTTCGTTCCCATGGCGTTTTTCGGCGGTTCGGTCGGCGTCATCTACCGTCAGTTTTCGGTGACCATCGTCTCGGCCATGCTGCTGTCGGTCGTCGTCGCGCTCGTGCTGACGCCAGCGCTCTGCGCGAGCATCCTCCGCCGGCCCGGCGATCATGCCACGGAGCGCGGTCTGGCCGGCTGGTTCAATCGGACCTTCGATCGTGGCACGCTCGCCTATCGCGACGGCGTGCGCGGCACCACAACGCGGGCCAAGCGGTTCCTTTTCATCTTCCTGGCGATCGTCGTTGCCGTGGGATGGTTGTTCATGCGCCTGCCGAGTTCCTTCCTGCCGGACGAGGACCAGGGGATTCTGATGGCCAGCGTCCAGTTGCCCACCGGTGCAGCCCAGGAACGGACCGTGCGCGCGCTCGAGCAGGTGAAGGACCATTTCCTTACCAACGAGAAGGACGCCGTCGACGGCGTCTTCTCCATCGCCGGTTTTGGGTTCGGCGGACAAGGGCAGAACGTCGGACTTGCCTTCATCAAGCTCAAGCCGTTCGACGAGCGCACGTCACCCGTGCTTTCGGCGGCGGCCGTCGCCGGCCGGGCCATGGGCGCGTTCTCGAAGATCAGGGATGCCCAGGTCTTCGCATTGGCCCCGCCGGCGATTCAGGGCATGGGCAATTCCAACGGCTTCGATTTCTATCTGCAGGACGTCAACGGAGCCGGCCATGACAAGCTGATGGCGACGCGTAATCGCCTTCTGGCCCTGGCCGGACAGAGCAAGCTCCTGGCCAATACGCGCCCGAACGGACAGGAGGACACACCGCAATTCTCGGTCGAAATCGATCAGGAAAAAGCCAGCGCGCTGGGCGTCGGTCTGTCGGACATCAACACCACGCTGTCGACGGCGTGGGGCAGCGATTACGTCAACGATTTCATCGATCGTGGCCGCGTCAAGCCGGTTTATCTGCAGGCCGATAAGAACTTTCGCATGCAGCCCAAGGATCTGGAACGGTGGTACGTGCGCAATTCCAACGGCACCATGGTTCCGTTTTCGGCCTTCGCCTCCGGCCACTGGACCTTCGGTTCGCCGCGACTCGAACGCTATAACGGTTCGGCGGCTGTCGAGATTCAAGGTGAGGCGGCCACCGGCGTCAGTTCAGGCGACGCCATGAACGAGATCGACAATCTCGCCAGCCAGTTGCCGAGCGGCTACGCCCATGAATGGACTGGCCTGTCGTACCAGGAGCGCCTTTCCGGCAGCCAGGCCGCGTCGCTCTATGCGATTTCGGTTCTGGTCGTGTTCCTTTGCCTTGCCGCCCTCTACGAAAGCTGGTCGATTCCGTTCGCCGTCATGCTGTCCATTCCGATCGGCGTGTTCGGTGCATTGGCGGCCGCCTATGTCTTCGGTCAGACCAACGACGTTTATTTCAAGGTCGGCCTGCTGACGACGATCGGCCTGGCCGCCAAGAATGCCATTCTCATCGTCGAGTTCGCCGTTGGTCGGCAGGCTGCCGGCGAGGGCTTGGTCGAGGCGACCCTCGCGGCCGCCCGGCAGCGCTTGCGGCCGATCCTGATGACGTCGTTCGCCTTCATTCTCGGCGTCACCCCGCTGGCCATCGCAAGCGGGGCCGGCTCCGGCGCCCAGAACGCCATCGGCATCGGCGTCTTGGGTGGAATGATTGCCGCGACCGTCCTCGGCATATTTTTCGTGCCTTTGCTCTTCGTGACGGTGCGTCGCGTGTTCAAGAGCAAAGCCGTGGGGCAGGACGTCCCTCCCGAGCCAGAGCGCGCCACTACGTCCAAATCGCTCGAAGCTTGAGGCGGGAACGAACAACCTTTTCAAGATGGATCACAATGACAAGAATGACACCGGCAATCTCCTGGCTTTCCAAGACGCCCCAGACGGTCATAACCCTGTTGGCCGTCTTTTGGCTGGCCGCATGCTCGGTCGGTCCTGACTACCAGACGCCCGCCGTGTCGCTTCCCGCTCAGTGGGGCGAAGCGAAGCAGGTGAAATCGACGGAATCGCCTCAGTTGTCTCAATGGTGGCGCCGCCTCGACGATCCGACGTTGAACGCGCTTATCGAGGAGGCGGTGCAGAGCAATCTCGATGTGGCGAGCGCCAAGGCGAAGATCCGCGAGGCGCGGGCCCGGTACCGTCAGGCTGGTGGAACGTTGTTGCCGTCGGTCGATGGCTCCGGTTCGGCGACACGCGACAAAAGCAGATTGAGCGCCAGCACCAGCAGCCGGCCGTATAACCAGTTCCAGGCCGGGCTGGACGCCAGTTGGGAACTGGACCTGTTCGGCGCCAATCGCCGAAACGTCGAGGCCGCCGGTTATGGCATGGATGCGGCCGAAGAGGAGCTTCGCTCCACGCTTTTGACCCTGGTCGGCGACATCGCTTCCAATTACGCTGCGGCGCGCGGTTATCAGGCGCGGATCGACCTCGCCAGGCGCACTGCGGCTTCACAACGCGAAACGGCGGGGTTGACCCGCGACAAGTTCGAGGCAGGGGCTTCGTCCGCCGTCGATGTCGCCAACGCCACCGGGCAGGCAAGCAGCACGGAAGCCGATATTCCGACGCTCGAGTCAGGCTATGCGGAAGCCGTTCATCGTCTTGGCGTGCTTACCGGGCGGGGGCCGGCCGCGCTGGTCGGGCGATTGACGCGTGTTGCCCCCATTCCATCGCCGCGCCTGCCTATCCCGACGGGGGTTCCCGCCGACATTCTGTTGTCGCGGCCGGACGTCCGTCTGGCCGAGCGCCAACTTGCCCAATACACCGCCATGATCGGTCAGGCGGAGGCCGCCCGCTATCCCAGCATCAGCCTGGTTGGAAGTGTCGCCACATCCAGTACGCGAATCGGCGACTTGGCCAAAAACTCGTCAATCAGCTGGTCGTTCGGTCCGAGCCTCAATGTCCCGATCTTCAATGGCGGACAATTGAAGGCTGCCGTCGACATCGCCGAGGCTCAGCGCGATCAATACTATCTCGTCTTCCGCTCGTCCGTCCTCACCGCCCTCGAGGATGTGGAAAACGCAACCATCGCGCTCGCCCAGGAGCGCATCAGGGAAGAAAAATTGGCCTCGTCCGTGACGGCCTACCGGGAGGCGGCAACCTTGGCGCGCTCGCTTTACCAGACCGGCTCGTCAAGCTTTCTCGATCAACTCGACGCGGAGCGTTCGCTTTACTCGGCCGAGGATTCCTTCATTCAAAGCCGCATTGCGATCGCCAATGATTACATCGCCCTCAACAAGGCGCTCGGCGGCGGTTGGGATGGCGTGATCGACGCCTCGACGCCGGAGATCGTCGACACCGATACCGGCCCGCATACCGCCGCAACCGACAACTCGAAGCCGTAATGCCATCAACTGCCCCGCATGCGGTTGCCAGGCAAACGCCTGTCCATATTGCGCGATTGACCCTGGTCCTCGGCGCCCTGACGGCGTTCGCGCCGTTCGCAACGGATATGTATCTGGTGAGCTTTCCCGCATTGGCGGCAAGCTTCCACGCGGACTCGGGTCAAGTGCAGCTCGGGTTGTCGCTGTTTTTCGTCGGCTTGGCGGTCGGCCAGTTATTCTATGGTCCCCTGATCGATCGTTACGGCCGGAAATTGCCGCTGCTGGCCGGTACGGCCTTCTTTGCGGCGACCTCCTTCCTCATCGTCTTCGCGCCGGATATCGAAAGTTTCATCGCGCTGCGCCTTCTCCAGGCGATCGGCGGCTGTGCCGGCATGGTCGTCAGCCGGGCCATCATCACCGACCTGTTCGACGAGCGCGAGACGGCCCGCATTCTATCGCTGATGATGACGGTCCAGGGGCTTGCTCCCATCCTGGCGCCGGTTTTGGGAGGCTACATTCTCATCTTTGCGGACTGGCGGGCCATTTTCCTGTTCCTGGCGGTGTTCGGGGCGATCTGTTTCGCGGCCGCGTCGACCCTGCTTCCGGAAACTCTGCCACGCCAAAAACGCCAGCGGATGAACCTCGTCGGTGTCCTGACGATCTATGTCCATTTGTTGGGGCAGCGCCGGTTCATCGCGCCGACGCTTGCCGGGAGCCTTTCCCTCGGCAGCATTTTCGCCTTCATCAGCGGCTCTCCCTTCGTGTTCATGGAAATCCACCAGATCAGTCCGCAACACTACGGCTGGCTGTTCGGCGCCAATGCGTTCGGCATGATCGTCGCCGCGCAACTGAACCGCTTTCTGCTGAACCGCCTGGCGCCGTCGAAGGTGCTGGCCGGCGCGCTTGGCGTCCAGATTGTCGCCATTTTCGTTGCGCTCGTCACGCTAACGAGCGGGTCGCTTTTCGTCCTGCTGAGCTCGCTTTGGATCAGCCTGGCGACCATTCCGCTGGTTGCCGCCAATGCCACGGCGCTTGGCATGGCGGCCAGCGGAAAACATGCCGGCAGCGCGTCCGCGCTGGTCGGCGTGCTGCAATTCGGCGTGGCTGGCATTGTCAGTGCGCTCGTCGGCGTGCTGCATGACGGCACGGCCCTGCCGATGGTCGGTACGATCTTCGCCTGCGGTCTGCTGGCCGGGGGGGTGTTGTTCCTCGGGCGGCGGCGGGCGGGATCGAGTGGGACGAGAACCCAATGAAACGACGCCTCATCCTGATGGTTGCGATGTCCCTCATTGCGGTCGCGGCGGGTTTTGCCGTCAAGGCAGAATTTTTCGGCCCCCCGGACGTCACCATGATGACGGCCCCGGTTACGACAGGCAACGTCGAGGAAACCGTGCTGACAAGCGGTACGTTGAAGCCGGTCAAGCTCGTTGCCGTCGGAGCTCAGGCGTCGGGGCGCATCACGTCGCTGAAGGTCTCTCTCGGTCAGAAAGTCGGGAAGAACGATCTGGTTGCCGAGATCGATTCCGTCACGCAGCAGAATGCGCTCCGTACGGCAAAGGCCGCGCTTTCCAATGTTCTCGCCCAACGCGGGGAAAAGGAAGCGACGTTGACTCATGCCGAATCGACGTTGACCCGCCAGAAGAGAATGGTTGCGCAGAAGGCCGTGTCGCAGGCGGATTTTGAAACCGCGGAGGCTGAAGTCAAAACCACGCGTGCCCAGATCGAGGCGCTCGATGCGCAAATCATCGAGGCGGAAGTGGCGGTCGAGACCGCACAGGCAAATCTCGGCTACACGCGCATTACGGCGCCTATCGACGGTACGGTGCTGGCCATCGTCAGCCAGGAAGGGCAGACGGTGAACGCCGCGCAATCGGCGCCGACCATCGTCGTTCTCGGTCAGCTCGACACGATGACGGTCCTGGCCGAGATTTCAGAGGCCGACGTCACCAAGGTGAAGCCCGGGCAGCAGGTTTATTTTACCATCCTCGGCGATCCCGACTGCCGGTACGAGGCGACCCTCGATTCCATCGAGCCGGCGCCGGAGTCCATCACCAGCGACAGCAGCATCACGTCGTCGTCGAGTTCGTCGAGCAGCGGTTCGTCGTCCTCTTCCTCGTCGTCGGCCATCTATTACAACGGCCATTTTAACGTTCCGAACCCGGATGGACGGCTGCGGACCTACATGACCGCCGAGGTCCACATCATTCTCGGCGAGGCGAAAGGGGTTATGACGATCCCGGCGGCGGCGCTTGGCGATAAGGATCGCGACGGGAAATACGTTGTGCAGGTCGTCGATCAGAAGGGGCAAATTTCATTGCGCAAGATCGAGGTCGGGCTCAACGACAAGATGACCGCCGAGGTTCTTTCCGGCCTGAAGGAGGGCGAGCGCGTCGTCACGGGCCGGATCTCCCCCGAAACGCAGACGACCACGAAACGTGACGCCGGCGGTCCGCCGTCGATGGGGCTGTAGGCCGATGACGGCTCCCCTGATCGCGCTTAGCGGATTGCGGCGGGAGTTTTCGGCAGGCGAAGGGGCGATCACCGTCCTCAAGGACATCGATCTCATCATCGAGGCCGGCGAAATGGTCGCCATCGTCGGGGCTTCCGGTTCCGGAAAGTCCACCCTGATGAACATCCTCGGCGGCCTCGACCGACCGAGTGCCGGCAGTTATCGGATTTCCGGCCGGGAAACCGCGTCCCTCGATGCCGACGAATTGGCCGAACTGCGCCGCGAGCATTTCGGGTTCATCTTCCAGCGCTACCATTTGCTGTCGGAACTGACGGCGATCGAGAATGTCGAAGTTCCGGCGATCTACGCCGGTCAAACACCGCACGACCGCGAAGATCGGGCGGCCAGCCTGCTGGGGCGGCTTGGCATGACGGATCGCACCGGTCACAGGCCGGGCCAGCTCTCGGGCGGCCAGCAGCAGCGCGTCTCAATCGCGCGGGCGCTGATGAACGGCGCCAATGTCATCCTTGCCGACGAGCCGACGGGCGCCCTTGACACCCACAGCGGGGAGGAGGTGCTGCGTATCCTTGAGGAACTGCACGCCAATGGAAAGACCGTCATCATCGTCACGCACGACATGACGGTGGCGGCCCGCGCCCGGCGGATCATCGAGATCAGCGATGGGCAAGTCGTCTCCGATCGGAAGATGTGCGACGTTCCGGGAAGGAAGGCCGATCCACTAACGGGCGTCGCCACCACGCAGACGGGTTCTTGGAGCGGGATGCTGGACCGTTTCCGGGAAGCCTTTCGAATGGCGCTTCGCGCCATGATGGCCCATCGGCTCCGGACTTTTCTGACGATGCTCGGCATCATCATCGGCATCGCCTCCGTGGTGTGCGTGGTGGCTCTTGGCGAAGGGTCGCGGCAGAAGGTGCTTTCCAATATCAGCAGCCTGGGCACCAACACCCTGGAGATCTTTCCAGGCAAGGATTTCGGCGACATGCGATCGGGAAAGATCAGGACGCTTGTCGTTTCCGATGCCGATGCCCTGGCCCGGCAGCCCTATGTCGCGGCGGTGACGCCGACGGTCTCGACCAGCAGCACGGTTCGCTTCGGGTCGAAGGAGGCCAACGCCCTCGTCAACGGTGTCGGCGAACAGTATTTCAAGGCGAAGGGGGCGACGCTCGCCGACGGCCGGTTCTTCGATGCCGACGGCCTGCGGACCCGGGCACAAGACGTCGTCATCGACGAGAACACCCGCAAGACCCTGTTCGCCGGCCTGAACGGAAGCCCGGTGGGACGGGTCATCCTCGTCGGGACCGTTCCGTGCCGGGTCGTCGGGGTCATCCAGCCACAGCAGGGCGGCTTCGGCTCCAGCGAAAATCTATCGCTTTATCTGCCCTATACGACCGTGCAGACGCGCTTTTTGGGCGACTCCTCGTTGCGCAGCATTACCGTGCGCGTCAGCGACGACACCTCCACCGACCTGGCCGAGCAGGCGGTCGCGCAATTCCTGACCCGGCGCCACGGAACCAAGGACTTCTTCATTCTCAACACCGACGACATCCGCCAGGCCATCACCAGCACGACCCAGACCATGACCCTGCTGATCGCGGCCATCGCCGTCATTTCGCTGGTCGTCGGGGGTATCGGGGTCATGAACATCATGCTGGTATCGGTCTCGGAGCGCATCAACGAGATCGGCGTTCGCATGGCGGTCGGGGCCCGTCAAAGCGATATCCTGCAACAATTCCTGATCGAGGCCGTGCTGGTTTGCCTGATCGGAGGCTTGTTTGGAATTGGCTTCGCTCTCGGCTTCGGCATGATTTTCAGTGCCCTCGATTCGGGGTTCAGCCTCGTCTATTCGATGACCTCGATCATCGCCGCCTTCCTGTGCTCCAGCCTGATCGGTGTTGTTTTTGGCTATCTGCCCGCGCGCAACGCATCGCGGCTCGAGCCCGTTGCCGCGCTATCCAGAGACTAGAGCAATTTCCGTTCAGTTGAGGTCATATCCGGCAGCGGCGAAGTAGTTTTCGCACTCGGCCGGGGTGAAGGTGTCGATGCCTCGGCCGATGGCGTCCCATAATTCGTCCTTTGTTCGGGCTGCGGTCTTCTTAAGGA